>CAYSUY010000019.1:0-33918 GCA_964434345.1 uncultured Acetobacteraceae bacterium | reverse complement strand
GTCCCGGGTTGCTCGATGCGGCCCGATCAATCGGCAAGCCCGAGAAACACCGTGAGGGCGCGGTTGACGCGCAGAAGGTCGGTAGCGCCGACCTGCCCGATGCGCAGGCCAAGCGTGGAGCGGGGCACGGTCATGACCTTGTCGATCATGATCCGCGATGAGGCCCGCAACCCTGTCTTAGCCGTGGCCTCGATCGCGATCCTGAAGACCGGTAAGTCCATGGGATCGGTCGTGAAGGGGCAGATCGTGACCGATCCGATCTCGGCGAAAGCCTGGCCTTGCAGGATGACGACAGGACGGGGCTTGCCGGCGTAGTGGGGGCCGCCAGCGACCGTCCAGATCTCACCACGCCTCATCGGTATTCAGCCAGGAGATCGAGTCCACGAAGTCCTGGTCGTCCTTCGCATGCGGGCTTGCATTGGCCAGGCGACACTGGCGACGCGCCTCTTCGGCAAAGCCGGGGGCGCGCGTGTCGGGAACCCAGATCTGGATCGGGCGCAGGCCCTGGGCGCGAAGCCGCGCGCGATGCGCCTTCACCTTCGCGCGGGTGCGTGACTTTGCGGTCTTGGTGGCGTCGGACATCTCGACCTCAGTTACATGTAACTTATTCGCTTCGGCTCCACGGCGCAATCTGCAGGCCGGCGTGCGCGCCGCGCCCGAACCCCAGACGCCGTCGTGCTCGGCGGTCGTTTGTCGCGCGGCACGTCGGATCGGGCCAAACATGCATCGGCGGGATCCGGGGGCGGCGCGTCATCCCTCGCCGATGCCCGCGCGATGGACCGGCCGCGAATCGCCGGCGACGTGGGCGTTGTCCTGCGCGCCGTCGGCATGCGATGGCTCGCGATATCCCCCAACCCAGGAGCCTCGCCCCATGCCCGTCGCGCCGTCCAATATCGTCTTCGACGTCGGCAACGTCCTGATCGAGTGGGATCCGCGCAATCTCTATCGCAGGATCTTCGACGATCCGGCGCGCATGGAGTGGTTCCTTGCCAATGTTTTCACTTCGGCCGTGAACCTGGATTGCGATCGCGGGCTCGCCTTCGCCGACGCGGTGGCGATGGTCACCGCGCGCCATCCGGAGCATGAAGAGGCGATCCGTGCCTTCGATACACGCTGGCCGGAAATGATCCCCGGTCCGATCGCGGGCAGCGTCGCGCTGCTCGAGGAGATCCGGCGCAAGGGCATCCCGGACTACGCGATCACCAATTTCTCGCGCGAGAAATTTCCGCTCGCCGCCGCGCGCTTCGACTTCCTGCGCGGCTTCCGCATGGTCGTGGTCTCGGGCGAGGAGGGGCTCGTGAAGCCGGATCGCGCGATCTACGACCTGTTCCTGGCGCGCGCGGGGCTCGCGGCGGAAAGCTGCGTCTTCATCGACGACTCGCCCGCCAATGTCGCCGGCGCGCGCGACGCCGGCATGCACGCCCTGCATTTCCGTGGCCCGGAGATGCTGCGCGCGGAGCTGCGCGCGCTGGGCTTCGCGCTTTGAGGCGTCGTTTCTGATCGCATGACGTCAGAAATCTCCGGTGACTAACGTGCCGCGACGCCCGTGGACGCCCAAAGCCGGCAGGCCCGTGCTGGATTGCGAGTTCGGGCCTGAGCGCGATGCCTTGGAACTGGTCTCTGACGACAAGATGATGACGCGGTTCAACGCCTTGCTCGTGCGCCTTGGCGCGAACGCGCGCTCGCTTCGCCGACGCGAATTCTCCGAGGCAGTGGTCCCGGGCCTTCTCGCGGTTGAACGCCGGCAGCCGGGTGCGAGCGCCGGCGACGTCGTGGGAGCGGGGGCTTTGCTGGTGCGAGAACTCGCCTGTCTCGAGGTCGGGAGTGAGGCTCGTGCGGGAGAGGGATTACCCAAGGAGGACGCGCCTTCGAAGCGTCCGACCCGGTCAGTTCGGTTGTCGACCATGTCGCCGCCACCCCGAGCGACGTGCCTTGAGGGGGCCGAGGGACATGCAGCCATCGGCCCCTATTGACACCGCAACCGCCGCCGAGGAAAAGACCCCGGCGTTCGGTCCTCTGCATTTCAGCTGGATGCGACATGGCGCTCTCGAGCGGTGTGCAACCGAACGACAGCCTTCATCGGGCCAGTTCGACGAGCCTGCTGGGGGTTTTTCCAGGAGGATGCCGGCTGGGGCCGTGTCGCCTCGGGAGGACATACTTGACCAACGCGATTCTCACGCTTGACCTCACCGGCAGTCCGTTTCCACAGCCCAAGCGCACCTTGCTTGCCGAGTCTATCGCGGACTCCGTCGCGGAAGCGATCGCCACACGGATACTCACGCCGGGTGAAAGGATCGTCGAGACCACGCTTGCCGACAAGCTTGGGGTCAGCCGTGTCCCGATCCGAGAAGCGTTGAAGGTTCTTCATGCCCAGGGGATCCTGTCGGGCGGCGGCCATCGAGGGTACCGCGTGGCGTCCTTCGCCCCTGAGACGATCTCCAAGGTGATGGAAGTACGCCTGATGCTCGAGAGCTTCCTGTTGCGCGACGCCCTTGAAAATTGGCGTGCACGGATCGAGGACCCGGCCGAGCTCGACATCCCGATCCAGCAGATGAAGATGTCGGCGCGGGCCGGAGACGGGCGGGCATCGCTGCGCGCGGACCTCGACTTCCATCGCGCCGTCTGCAGGGCTTCGCGCAACGACATCGCGGCGACGTTGTGGAACGCCATCGCGCGCCATGTGCTGGTCATCTTCAGTCTCGATCCCTACCGCGACAAGGACCTGTCGATGGTGGCGCGTCAGCACGAGGTCCTGCGTGACTGGATCCTCGAGCAGATCGTGCGCACCCCGACTGTCGACGAGATTCGTACCTCGCTCGAAGACCATCTGTTCCTCGTCGCACGCAGGCGGCTCAGCAACGCCGAGTGACCCGGTGGTGGTGTTTACAGCGACTCCACTATCCCGGTGCAGATCTCGGCGATGTGAGTGTCGTCGAGATGGGGACCGATCGGGAGTCCCATCAACCGGGATCCTGAATGCTCGGATACCGGCAACGCGCCCTGCGCCATGCCGAGATCCGCGAAGACCGGTTGAAGGTGAAGCGGTGGCGCATACGACAGGGCTGTAGGGATCCCGCGCGCGGCGAGTGCGCTGCGCATCGTGTCGCGCCCGTCGAGATGCACCACATAGTTTCGAAACGCATGGTCGACGCGTGGGGATGGGTTCGGGCATTCGACCCGCGTGCCGGCCAGAGCGTCACGGTACAGGGCTGCCTGGCGGCGACGGGCGGCAAGGCTCGCCGCGAGATCGGCAAGCTTGACCCGCAGCACCGCAGCCTGGATCTCGTCAAGCCTTTCGTTCAGTCCGAGCGTCTGGTGGTTCAGGGGCATCTGTGCCGCGCCGGCGGCATGGCGCGCGCGCGATTGTCCATATGCCGCGATCATCCGCATCCTTTCGGCAAGGCCGGCATCCGCAGTTACGCATGCGCCGCCTGAACCGATCGAGCCGAGATGCTTCGTCGGCGCGAAGCTGAAGCAGGTGACGTCGGCGATCGTCCCGATCGCGCATCCTTCGATCGTGGCTCCGAGGGCGAGGCAGGAATCCTCGATGACCACAAGACGGCGGGCGCGGGCGAACGCCATGATGTCGGGAATCGCCGCCGGATGGCCGAAGAGATCGACCGGCAGGATCGCGCGCGTTCGCGGCGTCACGGCCGCTCGCATGGCCGCGAGGTCGATCGTCAACGTTCGATCGTCGACGTCCACGAAGACCGGCGTTGCGCCGACTAGGCGGATGGCGGACGCCGATGCGATGTCCGTGTTTGCGACCGTGATGACCTCGTCGCCAGGCCCGATGTCCATCGCCATGAGGGCGATCTTAAGCGCCGCTGTTCCGGAATTCGTGGTCGCCACATGCGCGGCGCCGATCCAGGCCGCGAACTCCGTCTCGAACGCAGGGACTTCAGGCCCCCAGTCCAGGTTGCCGCCCGCGAGCACGCGTCCGATCGCGGCATCGATCTCGGTCTTTCGGCGCCCGTAGAGAAGCCCATGGTCGTAGAAAGGGACGGCCATCTGGATCAGCCCGCGCGCCGTGCGACGGCGATCGCCTCGACCTCGATCACAACGCCGGGCGAGCCGAGCGACTTGACGACGAGACCTGTATGCGGTGGACGGTGAGAGCCGAGAAAGTCACGGCGGGCCTTGGCCGATGGGCCGGCATGTTCACTGTCGATCAGGTAGGTGGTGAGCTTGACGATGTCGGCCGGCTCCGAGCCGGCCTGCGCCAGGACGCGTCCAAGATTGACAAACACGGCGTGCGCCTGGACCTCGATATCGCCCGGTCCGACGACCTGACCGTCGATGTCCTTTGCCACCTGTCCGGCGACGAATATGAAATCGCCGAATCGCGCCGCGTGTTCGTAGGTCGCCCCGCGATACATGCCCGGCGGGCTCGACAGCACGATGTCCCGGCGATTGTCTTCCATGTCGGCCTCCCTGACGGGTGCTCCGCGTCGCTTGACGGCGGCCAGCAGCGCCTCGTCGAAAAAAGGGGACGGATCGCGAGGCGCCGCCTCGGCGATCGCCCGGATCAACGCCTGAACGGCGGGCGCGGTGTAGTAGGACGCATAGAGAGCGTCGCGAAGCCTTTCGACCGCCGCAGGGGCCACCCTGCCCAGGAGCTCGGCCGGGGAGGCGGACAAGGGGGCGTCTGTCGCAGCCACCTGTGCGAGCACGTCCGTCATCGCCTCACCCAGGTCCAGCGGATCGATCACCGACGACGCTGCCGGCCAGCGACCCTCCTGTCCGGGAATCATGGCGTCGGTTATCCTTGCGGCGAGACGCAGGTCGGTCATCGTGACCGCGCCTGTCCGGATCGCGGACGCAAGGGTGACACGTGGCGGAAATCGAAGCCGATGTGGTGATCGTTGGCAGTGGCCCCACGGGTGCGGCAGCGGCCTGGCGTCTTGCGACGCGCGGTCTCGACGTGCTTTGCGTCGAGCGTGGCGACTGGATCGATCCCGCCAGCATTCCGGTATCGGCGCCCGACTGGGAATTGCGTCGGCGCGGTCCCTGGCACGCCAATCCGAATGTCCGGGGCTGGTGCGTCGACGAACCGGTGGATGATGCCGAAAGCCCCATCAAGCCGATGGTCGGCCACGCGGTCGGTGGGAGTTCGCTCTGGTGGGCTGCGCATATGCCGCGCTTTCGCCCGGACGATTTCTGCATGCGCACGCGCGACGGCGTCGGGGCCGATTGGCCGCTCGATCATGCCGAACTCGCGCCCTGGTTCGACCTCAACGAGGCCCAAATCGGACTGGCGGGGGTGCCGGGTGACCCCTTCGCGCCGCCGCGTCGTAACGTGCTGCGCCAATTGCCTCCGATCGGTCCTTGCGGCCGCCGCTTCGCGGCCGCCTTCGATCGCCTCGGATGGCATTGGTGGCCGGTCGACCTGACGCTTGGACGACCCGACGCCCAGGATACGCCGTGCACGCATGTCGGGCCCTGCGACATCGGTTGTCCCGCGCGGTTGCGCCAGTCGGCGGACGCTATCTATCTGCGCCGTGCAATGGCCGCGGGTGCCCGTCTGCTTCCGCGAACGCGCGCGCTCGAACTGGAGCATGATCGCTCGGGGCGTGTTTCGGCGCTTATCTGCGCGCGCGCGGGAGGGCGCGTCCGCATCCGCGGGCAGCGTTTCATGCTTGCCGCCAATGGAATGGGGACGCCGCGACTGCTGCTGCTGTCGCGGTCGGGAGCCTTCCCGGACGGCCTTGCCAATCGTTCGGGACTCGTCGGCCGGAACCTGATGCTGCACCCGTACGCAAAGGTCGAGGGCAGGTTCGACGCGCCCCTCGGGAGTTGGACCTCCGGGCAGAAGGCCGGGATCGTTTCGTTCGAATTTTTCGGTACGCGACGCGCTCACGATTTCGTCCGTGGCTTCAAGCTGCAACTCAACTTCGGCGCACGTCCGGTGGCACTGGCGCTCGGCGCAGGCACCGGCCGTCCACTTCCGTATGGCGTGGACCATCACGCGGAATTCGAGCGGCGCTTCGACCGCATCGCGGGACTCAGCGTTTGCGCGGAGGATCTGCCCGATCCCGACAACCGGATTACCCTGTCGGGCAGCGTGAAGGACGGCGACGGATTGCCCGCCCCGAAATGGAGCTACAGGCTGTCCGAAAACTCCCGTCGAAGCCTCGATTTCGGCATGGCGCGTGCTCGGGACGTCCTGCGCGAAGCCGGTGCGGAAGACCTCGTCGCGACGCCGCTGCAGCGCGATACGGGTTTCCACATCATGGGAACCGCGCGCATGGGCAACGATCCGGACGCATCGGTCGTGGACGCGACCGGGCGCTGTCATGATAGTCCCAATCTTCACGTCATCGATGCGAGCGTCTTCGTCACCTCGTCCTCCGTCAACCCCACTGCGACGGCCCAGGCCCTGGCGCTTCGTGCGGCGGACCATGTCGCCGACCGTGCGCGCCAAGCCCCTTGACGGCGAAATCGCCGCGCATCGGCGGTTCAACCGACATCGTCCCTGATGCACGCCTTGAAGTGGCCGGGGCCGATCTGGCGCAGCGGCGGCACGCTCTCTGCGCATGCGGCCGTCGCATGCGGGCATCGGGTCCGGAAGACGCATCCCGACGGCGGGTCCGCCGGGTTCGGAATATCGCCGGCGAGCACGATCCGCCGGCGCGGTGCCCCGGGATCCGCGATCGGTGCGGCTGCGAGCAGGGCCATCGAATAGGGATGGCGAGGCGCTCCGAACAGTTGCTCGACCGGCGCGATCTCCATGACCTTGCCGAGATAGAGAACGATGACGCGGTCGCATATGTACTCGACGACGCTGAGGTCGTGAGAAATGAAGAGCATCGCGAGGCCGAATTCGCTCTGCAGCCGGACGAGCAGATTGACGATCTGCGCCTGGATCGAGACGTCGAGCGCCGAAACCGGTTCGTCGGCAACGATCAATTCGGGTTCGACGGCGAGCGCCCGGGCGATGACGATACGTTGACGCTGTCCGCCGGAAAACTCGTGCGGATGTCGGCGTGCATGCGCCGGCGAAAGACCAACGCGTTCGAGCAGTTCTCCGACCCTGCGCGTGCGCTCCGCGCCTTGGGCGAGATCGTGGATCGCGAAGGCTTCACCGAGAATGTCGCCCACCGTCAGGCGCGGGTTCAGGCTCGCGAAGGGATCCTGGAAGACGATCTGCATCCTGCGGCGGAACGGCCGCATGGCGGCGCGTCCCAGCCCGGTGATGTCGGTTCCGTCATACAGGATGCGTCCGCTGGTCGGGTCGGTAAGACGCAGGATGGTGCGCCCGACCGTCGTCTTGCCGGAGCCTGATTCACCGACCAGTCCGACCACCTCGCCGCGCGCGATATCGAAGGACACGTCGTCGACCGCGCGCACCGGTGGCCGCGCGGCTCTCAGGAAACTCTTGCGGCCGGGGAAATGCTTGGCGAGCGCCTGTACGGAAAGCAGCGGGGACGTCACATCTGGCTCCAGCGGCGGCATCTCGTGGTGCGTTGCGGGGCGATCGTCTCGAGCGCAGGCATCGCCTGCGTGCAGGCGGGTTGAACGAGTTCGCAGCGCGGCCCGAAGGCACAGCCGGGAGGAAGTTCGAGCGGGTTTGGCACGTTGCCGGAAATCGCCGCGAGCGGTTCGCGTGCGCGTCGCCCCCGCCGCGCGCGGGGGATCGACGCAAGAAGGCCGCGTGTGTAGGGGTGGCGCGGCGCCGCGAACAGCTCGGCGACCGGCGCACTTTCGACGACGCGGCCGGCGTACATCACGATCACGCGATCAGCCATCTCCGCAACCACGCCCATGTTGTGGGTGACGAACACGATGCTCATCCCGGCGGCCGACGCCTTGAGACCGCGCATCAGATCGAGGATCTGAGCCTGGATGGTGACGTCGAGCGCCGTGGTCGGCTCGTCGGCGATCAGCACGACCGGTCTGCACGCGAGCGCCATCGCGATCATCACTCGCTGCCGCATGCCGCCGGACATGCTGTGCGGATGGTCATGGGCGCGCGTTTCCGGGTCGGCGATACCGACCGCGCGCAGCGATTCGACGGCGACGTTCCATGCGTCCCGCCGGTTGGCGCCCCGATGCTGCTCGACCACCTCGGCGATCTGGTCCCCGACGGTGTAGAGCGGGTTGAGGCTGGTCATCGGTTCCTGGAAGATCATCGCGATGTCGTTGCCACGCACGGCGCGCAAGGTCTGCTCGTCCGCGGAGACGAGGTCGACGACGGCCCCATTCTTGCGCCGGAACAGCGCGCTACCAGAGACGATTCGTCCCGGCGCGTCGACCAGCCGAAGCAGCGACAGGCACCCGATCGTCTTGCCCGACCCGGATTCGCCGACAATCGCGATGGTCTCGCCGCGGCGCAGTTCGAAATCGACATCGTCGACCGAACGGACCACGCCGTCCTCGGTGGGGAAATGCGTCGCCAGCCCAGAAACGGACAGAACGACTTCCTCGGACAGGTCCCGCATGTGCCTCCGACGTTTGGTCATATGATAATAGAAAACGATTGTGTGACAAGTATACAACCCTTAGCATCCTGTCACGACGGAGGCGCCGGCGTGGCGGCCGCGTATCCGGAGCCGAAGCAAAGCGGGAGCGTGCGGGTGAGCGTGGGATTGCGGTTCAAGGACAAGGTGGCAATCGTCACCGGCGGCGCGAACGGGATGGGCCGCTCGACGGCCTTGCGTTTCGCGCGCGAAGGCGCGTCGGTGGTGGTCGGCGACGTCGACGATGCCGCTGGGGCTAGGCTCGAGGCTGAAGCCGCGACTTTCGGCGGTCGTATCGCGTATCGACGGTGCGACGTCGCGGTCGAAGCCGACGTCGCGGGTCTGGTCGCTCATGCGGAGACGCGCTTCGGCAAACTCGACACGATCTTCAACAATGCCGGGATCGAACAGCCGGTCACGGCATCGACCGATGTGACGGAGGCGTTGTTCGATCGCGTGATCGGGATCAACCTCAAGGGGACGTTCTTCGGGTGCAAACACGCGATTCCCGCGCTGCTTAGGGCGGGGGGCGGCACGATCGTCAACAACTCCTCGGTCTCCGCATTCGCGAATGTCGGCGGCAACATCTCGTATGCTGCGTCGAAAGGCGCGGTGATGTCGCTCACGCGGGTGCTCGCGATCGAATATGCAAAGCGGAACATCCGGGTCAACGCGATCAATCCGGGCGTGATCGACACCGACATGAACCTCCGCAACAAGGCGCGCGCGGCCGATGCGGATGCCTGGCTGGAGCGCTCGATGGCGGTGACGCCGGTGGGGCGCATGGGAACCGGCGACGAGATCGCCGAAGCCGTTCTCTTTCTCGCCTCCGACCAGTCCTCTTTCATTACCGGCGTGGGATTGCTGGTCGACGGAGGCCGTGTCGCCACATGATGCGAAGGCTTGCCGGAAAGGTATGCGTCGTGACGGGGGCTGCGCGCGGCATTGGTCGCGCTGTCGTCCAGCGCTTCGCCCAGGAGGGCGCAGACGTGCACGCTATCGACCGGATCGGCGACGAGCTTGAGACCGTCACGGCAGGCATCGCGACACCCTGGACGCTTGATCTGGGACGGCCGGCCGACGTCGAACGGACCCTCGCGGAGATCGAAGCGCGGTCCGGACGTATCGACGTGCTTGTCAACAACGCCGGTGTGATCTTTTTCAAGCCGATTGAGGCGACCTCGGTCGAGGATTGGGACCATCTCATGGCGGTCAACCTGCGCGGACCCTTCCTGTGCGCGCGGGCCGTCGCTCCCGGCATGAAGGCGCGACGCGCCGGCGCAATCATCAATGTCTCGTCCAACGCGGGCGTGCGTGGCGGGATGGACGAGACCGCCTATTGCGCTTCAAAGTTCGGAATCGAAGGCCTTTCGCGCGCGCTGGCGATTGAAATGAAGCCCTACAACGTCTCGGTCAACACCATCACGCCCGGCCATCCTGTCCATACGGCGATGAGCGAGACGACCTACGGAGCAGAGCAGCGACGGATCTGGAAGGATCCGGCCGAAATCACTCCGGCTTTCGTCCATCTCGCCCTTCAGGACGCTGCCGGGCTCAACGACACGTATGTGCGCGCATGGGATCTTACGGTCGAACTGCGTGCGAGGGGAGCCGCATGATGGGTTTGCGATTCGCGCGGGCGACACCGGCTCCACCCAAGTCTCGTCGGCCATGCCTCGTCGCGGGTCAGGACGCTCGCATCGATGCGGCGGAGAAAACCCAGCGATTTCGCCCCGCGTGGGCGTCGCGCCCGGGGTGATAAGCAACGAAATAGCCAACGCGAACAGGAGACAGGATATGAGGTCGACCCGTAGAAACGCGATTAAGGGCGCCGCAGCGGCGCTTGGCACCATCTCCGCCCCGTCGATCGGACGGTCGCAGGCCCAGGGTTCGACCCTGGTCTGGGCCGACGATTCGAACAGCGACGTGACCTACGATCCGCGCGTGACTCAGTCTCGTCACGAGGAGCAGATCATCGTCCAGGTCTTCGACCAGCTGATCATGTCGGACGAGAAGGGCAATCTATCGCCGGGCTTGGCTACCGCATGGGAACTGGCGCCCAATGGCCGCTCGCTCCATCTGAAGCTGCGCGAGGGAGTGCGCTTCCACGATGGAACGCCATTCAACGCCGAGGCCGTCAAGTACACCTTCGACTCGATCGTTGATCCGGCGACGGGATCGCAGGGCGCGGTCGACATGATCGGGCCTTATGAACGCACGGAGATCCTCGGCGCGCACGAGGTGCGCGTTCATTATCGGGCGCCGAACGCAGGCGCGATCGACGCGCTCACTGAAAACGAGATGTCGATCGTCAGCCCGACGGCCGCGCAGCGCCTGGGCAACACTGGATTCGCGCAGGCGCCGGTCGGCACCGGACCGTTCCGTTTCGTGTCCTGGGATCGCGGTCGCGAGGTCATCCTCGAGCGCAACCCGGACTACGCCTGGGCGCCATCATGGTCGACCGTGCAGGGCCCCTCGAACATCCAGCGCATCGTTCACCGCTTCATCCCAAACAACGCGACTCGGGTTGCCGCGCTCGAGGCGGGTGAGGTCCAGGTCGCCGACATTCTTCCTGCTCTGGACACCCGCCGCCTCAACGATTCCGGCCGCTTCCGCGCGATGGTAGGCGTCGCGGCGGGATTGTCCTTTGGCGCCAGCCTCAATACTTCGCGCCCGCCCTTCAACGACATCCGCGTCCGCCAGGCCTTCATGTACGCCATCGATCGCGTGCGTCTGGCGCAGAACCTTTATTTCGGCATCATCAATCCCGCATACGGGCCGCTGGCGTCGACCACGCCGCTCTACTGGAATGGCGCGGAACAATACTATCGCTTCGATCGACCGCGCGCTGAGCGGCTACTCGAGGAAGCTGGCTGGCGCATGGGGCCCAATGGCATTCGCGTCAAGGAAGGGCAACCGCTGCGTGCATTCTTCCCGTCGCTGCTCCTTCCGGATGTCGCCGTCGCGCTCCAGGCCGAAGCCCGGCGGGTCGGGTTCGACATCGTCGTCGAGAACGTCCTGAAGCAGCGCCAGGACGAGATCCTGATGACCAACCAGTACGAGATGGCGGTCGTACGCTGGGTTTCGAACGATCCTGGCATCCTGCGCGTTCCCTTCCATTCCTCGAATATTCCCGAGCCCGGGAAGTTCAAGTTCAACTGGGCCCGTGTGAACGATCCAGCGCTCGACGGAATGATCGAGCGTGCCGCTGCGGCGACGACGGCCGCCGAACGCAGCACGCTCTATCGCGACCTGCAGAAGGACATCATGGACCGGGCGATCTTCCTGCCGATCCATGATCAGGTGCAGACCGCCGTGCACTCTGCGCGGGTGTCCGGGCTGCGCTTCGCGCGCGGCAACTGGCAGATCCGCTTCCACGAGGCGCGCCCGACGGCATGATTCGGAGCGGCGGCCCGCCTTCGGGTGGGCCGCCGCTTACCCGGTTGACGGCAGATGCAGTATTTCCTCACCCGCCTGCTCAGCGTTGTGCCCGTCCTGGCCTTCACCTGGACGCTGGTGTTCGTGGTACTCCAGGTCATTCCTGGAGATCCCGTCAACCTTATGTTGGCGGGCGTGCCGGCATCTGAAGAGGTGCGTCAGCGCGAGCGCGAACGGCTCGGTCTCGACCGGCCCGTGGCGGAGCGGTATGTCCGGTTCTTGGTGCGTGCGGTCCAGGGCGACCTCGGCGAAAGCTTCAGGTCGCGTCGTCCGGTCGGCGAGATGATCCTCGAGCAGATGTGGCCCACCATCGAACTGGCCATCGGCGGGCTCATGGTCGGTCTCGCGTTGGGGATAGTGCTGGGAATCCTCGCTGGAATTCGACCCAACACCGTGGTCGACAGCGTCTGCATGGCGCTGGCACTGGTGGGCGTGTCGCTGCCAAGCTTCTGGATCGGCATGCTGCTCATATACGTATTTGGCACCGTGCTGATGGTGGTGCCGATCACCGGCCGAGGATTCTCGGCGCTCATTCTGCCGTCGATCACGGTGGGGCTGTTCATCGCCGGCGGCTTCGCGCGGCTTGTCAGGGCTTCGATCATCGAGGCGATGGGGCAGGACTATATCCGTACGGCGCGGGCCAAGGGGTTGCCCCCTGCGAAAGTCGTTCTCAAGCACGCTCTGCGAAACGCCATGATCCCGCCGGTGACGTTGCTCGGCATCCAATTCGCCCTTCTGATCGGCGGCGCCGTCGTGACCGAGAACGTCTTCGCGCGACCTGGCCTGGGAACCATGCTTGTCGATGCGGTCCTCACCAAGGACATGCCGCTCGTCCAGGCGCTCGTCGTCTACAAGACCGCCGCCTATGTCTTCATCAACGTGTTGATCGACATCGTCTATGCAGCGATCGATCCACGCGTCCGGCTGGAGCGATCATGACCAGCGCCGGCGCGGTCGCCCCTAAATCGCGTGGACGCGCGCGCCACCCGGCGGTGCGCTTCCTATCGCGTCTGTTTCTGCACCCGGGCGCGATGATCGGCACGATCGTGTTCTTCGCCCTCGTGCTCGCCGCGATCTTCGCCCCGGTCATCGCCCCCTACGACTGGAACGACACGGATGTGGGGATGCGGTTGTCTCCGCCCGGCGTGGAGCATTTCTTCGGCGTCGACATACATGGGCGGGATATTTTCTCGCGGGTGGTTGCCGGCGGTCGCTATTCCATCTCGCTGGGGATCGCCACCGTCCTGCTCGCACTGTTCCTCGGCAGCGCGATCGGCGTCTTCCTGGGTTTCGTCGGCGGCAGGATCGACGCCTGGGGTTGTCGTTTCCTCGACGTTCTTCTCGGTTTTCCGGCGATCGTCCTGGCGATCATGATCGTGTCGGTGCTCGGGGTCGGCCTGGTGAATGTGGTCTTCGCGGTGGCGATCGCCGGCGTTCCGCGCTTCGCCCGCGTGGTCCGGGGCGCGACGCTGGTGGTGCGCGAGCAGCTCTATGTCGAGGCGGCGCGCGCGCTCGGAGCCTCCGACCTGCGCATCATGGCGCGTCATCTCCTGCCGAACGTTACGCCGACGCTCGTCGTGCTCGGGACGCTCGACCTGGGCAATGCGATCCTGTCGACGGCGACGCTGTCCTTTCTCGGCCTCGGTGCGCAGCCGCCGACCCCGGAATGGGGAGCAATGCTCTCAAGCGGACGCGAGTTCATGCGCTATGCGCCCTGGATGATGATCTTTCCGGGGCTTGCACTGTTTCTGGTCGTTATGTCGGTCAACCTGATCGGCGATCGGCTCAGTCAGGTACTCGATCCGAAGGCAAAGGATCGGCGATGAACTGCCGAAAGATGAGGAGATTTCCGTGACCACAGCAGCCGCTCGTTTCGCCAAGCGCGTGACGATCAAGGAATCCTCGCTGCGCACGCGCATGCTCGAGATGGCCGCCGGCCTGAAGGACGTGATCGCGATGGGGCGTGGCGACCCGGATCTCGACACCCCGGCGCATGTGATCGAGGCCGCCCAGAAAGCGGTCGCGTCGGGCGCGACACACTACACGCATCCGCAAGGTTTGCCTCAGCTGCGCAAGGCGATCGCCGACTTCATCCGGTCCAGCGGCGGAGCCGACTACACGCCCGACGAGATCGTCGTAACGGCGGGAGCGCAGGAATCGATCTTCGTTGCGATGCTGTCTTTCCTGGATCCGGGAGACGAGGTCATCGTGCCGTCTCCTGGCTATAACGCCTATCATCAGGCGATCGAGCTCGCGGAAGGCCGGACCGTCGCGGTTCCGACCTATGCGTCGGACGGCTTCGCGCTCTCGGCGGAAGCAGTCGAGAAGGCGATCACCCCCCGGACGAGGATGCTCTGTCTCATCAATCCGTCGAACCCGACGGGGATGGTGATCCCACCTTCGGAGATCGCGAAGCTCGCGGCGCTCGCCGTCAAGCACGACCTGCTCGTCATCTCCGACGAGATCTATGGCAGGCTCGTTTATGACAACGCCCGGGTTCAGCCTGTCGCCGCGCTTCCGGGCATGAAGGAGCGCACGATCACGGTCGATGGCTTCTCCAAGGCCTATGCGATGACTGGATGGCGTGTCGGCTACTTCGCTGGTCCCCGCCAACTGGTGGTGCCGATGGCCGAGGTCCATTACGGTTTCGCGATCTGTGCGCCGGCACCGAGCCAGTATGCGGCCCTCGCGGCGATCACTGGACCACAAGATTGCGTCGAAGCAGCCCGCCGGGAATACGATCTGCGTCGCAAGGCCATGATGGCCGCGCTCGATCGCATGGGGCTGGGCTACGTCAAGTCTAACGGCGCCTTCTACATCTACGCCGAGGTCGCGTCCCTGGGAATCCCGGCGTCGGAGTTCTGCCTTCGGCTTCTGAAGGATGGACGGGTCATGATCTTCCCTGGCTCGCAATTCGGCGACCACACGGACGACTATGTCCGGATCTCGATCCTGCAGCCGGTGCCGAAGATCGAGGAAGCCGCGCGACGCATGGCCGAAGTCGTCGCCGCGATCCGGGCCGAACGGAAGACCGCATAGAACCGCATAGCAAGGAGAATACGATGAGCGCTCACTCCAGCACGCCTGTCCGATCCGACAATCCCAACGTGGTCGGCATCAAGCACATGGCCTTCGCCGTGCGCGATGCCGCCAAGGCTCTAGATTCCTATTCCCGGTTCCTGTGCGTGCCCGGCGAATCGCGGATCATGGAGTATCAGAAGTCACGGAACCGTGTCGCCTTGTTCGACCTCGGCGGTATCGAGTACCAGCTCTGCCAGTCCATGGATCCGGGCGGTCGCTTCGACGCCTGGATCGCCGAGCGCGGTGGCGAAGGTCTGCATCACATCTGCTACGCCGTTGACGACATCGACAAGGCGCTTGCCCACGCGCAGGCGAACGGTGCCCAACTGCGGGGGTGCAAGGGCTGCGGCGGTATCAAGGGATCGCATCCTCATCCCGAAGGCTATGTCGCGTTCCTGGACAACGATGCGGGCGGAATCGAGATCGAGTTCATGCAGGTGTACACGCCCGAGGAACTCAAGCACTACGAGCAGGTGAAGGGGATCTGATGATGTCCAGCAAAGCTAAGGTCAAGCCCCGGAGCGCTTCCGCTGTGGCGCCGCCCAAGGCGAAGACGGTTCAGGTCGGAACCGCAAAGGCGGCCCCCGGCAAGATCGCGCGCGGAGCGATCCCCACCGTGGCCCTTGCCGGCGGATCCGTCGTCGAGATCCCGGTCGTGGTCGTGAATGGCAGCTCGCCTGGCCCGGTCCTATGGGTCGACAGCGCCATCCATGGTGACGAACCCGAGGGCACGCTCGCCTGTCAGATTGTCCTGCGCGAGGTCGATCCCGCCAAGATGTCGGGCACTCTCGTCCTGGTGCCGGCGATGAACGTGCTCGCCTACGAAGCGGCTTGCCGCGGCAATCCGCTGGACACGTTCAGCCACGACATGAACCGGATCTATCCCGGCCGCGAGAACGGCTATCTCACCGAGCGCATCGCCTGGGCCCACGCCGAGTGGCTTCGCAAGGTCGCCGATCTCGAATTGTCGATCCACTCGGGCGGAGCGCATTCCTATCTCGCGGAAGCGATCTTCGTCGACGAGCGTCCGGAATCGGTCGAACTCGCGACGGCTATGGGCCCTGGCTGGGGGTGCATCATGTCGTCCCCGAACCCGAAGGGCAACCCGATGGCGGTGATGGCAGAGATCGGCAAGGTCGGGATCACCGTCGAGCTTGGCGGCCGCCCGGCCACCTCGCCCAAGGCTTTCGCCGAAGTCGGGCGCAAGCTTGCCGATGCGGTCCTCAACGTCATGCGCCATTACAAGATCCTGCCCGGCAGGGCTCGATACGACGGCAATCGTACGAAGGGATCGCAGCAGGCGCTGCTCGCACCGGCCTCGGGCCTGTTCCTTCCCGAACCTTCGATCGAGTTCCTGAAGCCGATGAAGAAAGACGCCGTGATCGCGCGCATCGTCAACCTGTTCGGCGACGAACTCGCGGTGCTCAAGGCTCCGGCCGACGGCATGATCTTCGGCTTGCGCGCCTTGCCCAATGTCACGGTCGGTGACTGGTGTTGCTTCTTCAACAAGGTGACCGGACTGCGCGACTGAGCGTGGGGTCGATCCGGGCGGCCACTGGCCGCCCGGTGATCCTGCCGAGGTCCAGAGAGGAAACTGGCGATGTTGACGCCGAGCGACCCGTCCCACGTACATGAGCGCGACTTCGTCGGTTATGGTGCCGAACCGCCCCATGCCGACTGGCCTGGCGGCGCACGGATCGCCGTGAATTTCGTGATGAACTACGAGGAAGGGTCGGAATATTCGATTGGTGACGGGGATGGCCGGTCGGAAAGCGCGCTCACCGAGGTTTCCGCGCCGCGCGTTCCCGTCGGCCAGCGGGACCTTGCTGCGGAGAGCATGTACGAATACGGGGCGCGCGTCGGTTTCTGGCGAGTAGCGCGACTTTTCGCCGAGCGCGGTCTGCCGATGACCGTCTTCGGCTGCGCTTTGTCGCTGGAGCGCAACCCTGTTGCGGCCGAGTTCATGGCGCGCCACGGTTGGGATGTGTGTTGCCATGGCTGGCGCTGGATCGAACATTATCGCCTCGACGAGGCAACCGAGCGCGAACAGATCCGTATGGCGGTCTCGTCAATCCAGCGCACGATGGGGGAACGACCGCTCGGCTGGTACTGCCGATACGCCCCGTCTCTGGCGACACGCCGTCTGCTGGTCGAGGAAGGCGGTTTTCTTTATGATAGCGACGCCTACAATGACGAGCTCCCGTATTGGACCGACGTCGTCGGCAAGCCGCACCTTGTCCTGCCTTATTCGCTGGTCACCAATGACGTCAAGCTGACGGCGGGGATGTTCACCGGTGCCGATTTCCATGCGTTGCTGCGCGACAGCTTTGACGTACTGCATGCCGAGGGAGCACGGACGCCGAAAATGATGTCGATTGGCCTTCATCCCAGGCTGATCGGACATCCGGCGCGCATAGCAGGTCTCGTGCGCTTCGTCGACCACGTCCTCGCGGTCGGCGATGTCTGGATCTGTCGGCGTGCGGACATCGCGCGGCACTGGATCGCGCGCCATCCTGCATCGGGGACTCCATCCACCCCGCGGTGCGATTGAGTGTCCGCGATGCGGTCATGTGTGCGTCTCTCGCCTCCCTCCGATGCCGAATTCGCTCCGTTCGGCCGTTGGATCCGTCCGCCTCTCGTTTCCGGAGATCGCCTGGACCTCGGCTTCGCACTCGACACGGGTGGAAATGCCGGCGCGGTCGCTCGTGCTCACGTCAACCATGTCCGGGCTTCGACGCTCCCTACCCGCATCGCGAGCCTCGAGCAGCATCCCCGGTCCTGGCAGGCTTTTCTGCCATTCGATGTCGCGCGATATATCGTCGTGGTGGCTGGTAAACTTCCGGATGGCGGGCCGGATCCGCGGGCGGTCCATGCCTTCCTGCTGTCCGGAACCGTGGGCGTCGCGTACGCTCCGGGAACTTGGCATGCAGGTGCGACCGTGCTCGATCGTGCGGGGCATTTCACGGTCTTGTGGCCGCGGGCGCCGCATCTCGCGGAAGGCGGTCCGGGCGACACGATCCGCGCCGACCTTCCGGAACCGATCGAACTGGTGTCGTGATGACCATCAATCGGCGACGCGTCGCCGCCGCGGAGGATCTGTGATGCCCCCTAGGTTCCGCATGGGTATCGATGTCGGCGGCACATTCACGGATTTCATTCTCGCCGACATGAGGGACGGCGGCTTGGTTCTGCACAAAGAACCATCTGTGCCTGGCGATCCGTCGCTCGCCGTCGAGCGCGGCGCGAGATCGATGCTCCAGGCGAACGCCGTGGCCCCGTCGGATGTCGAGCTGGTGGTCCATGGGACGACGATCGGCCTCAATGCGATCATCCAGCGGCGCGGTGCAAGGCTCGCCCTGATCGTATCGCGCGGCAATCGCGACGTGCTGGAGATTGCCCGCATCCGGCTCCCGAGTTCATATGATGTAACGGCGCCGCGCGAGGCGCCGTTGATCAGACGTGACCTCGTCTTCGAGACATCGGCGCGGATGCGTTCCGACGGAACCGTCATCGCGCCCGTCGACCCGTCGGAGATAGCCGAGATCGCGAAATCCCTGCGTGCCAGGGATGTCGATGCTGTTGCGGTGATGCTCCTCAATTCCTATCGCGATCCGACGCTGGAGATCGCCGTCGCGGACCTGCTGCGCGAGGCGCTGCCCGGGGTTCTCGTCACCGAGTCGGGCGTCGTGTGGCCCGAGGTGCGGGAATACGAACGCTGCCTCGTCGCCGGACTGAACGCGTACATTCATCCGCTCATGCGCAGCTATTTCGACCGGCTCGAGGCGCGCATATCCGGCAACGGGATCGCCGCACCGATCTACATCACGGCGAACAACGGGGGAACTCTCAGTCTTGAGACTGCCCGCGAACGTCCCATCGACACCGTGCTTTCGGGGCCTGCGTCGGGGGTCGTGGCTTCGGTGCGCGTCGGCGATGTGGCAGGACGGCGCAAGCTTCTGACATTCGACATGGGCGGGACAAGCGCAGACATTTCGATCGTGCGCGATGGCGCGCCGGAATTCACGACCGCCACTTTCGTCGGGGATTTCCCGCTGATCATGCCGGTCGTCAATGTCGGGGCGATCGGCGCCGGCGGTGGATCGGTTCTCTGGGTGGACGACCAGGGCTTCCTGAAGGTTGGCCCGCTGTCGGCAGGCGCCGATCCCGGACCGGTGTCGTATGGACGCGGCGGCACCGCCCCTGCAATCACGGATTGCTATCTCGCGACCGGGATCATCGATCCCGACCGTTTCCTCGGTGGTCGCATGCGTCTCGATCGCGAAGCCGCGCTGCTTGCGCTCGGCGCGATAGCTACCCGTCTGGGGCTGGACGGCCCGATTGCGGCGGCAGAAGCAGCATTGCGTGTCGCCAGCGCCAAGATGGCGACCGAGGTCACCAAGCTGCTTGCCACCGCCGGTGCTGATCCGCGTGAATTCTCCCTCGTCGCCTATGGCGGTGCCGGTCCGACGCACGCGATCCTGCTTGCCGAGGAGGCCCGGCTCGATGCGGTTCTCGTGCCCACGACGCCGGGCGCTTTCTGCGCACTTGGAGCCGTGCTTGCCGATGTGCGTCGCGATTACGCGCAGACCGCACGCCACCTGATCGCCGCTCCGGGACTGCTTGCCGAGGACAGCGACGGGTGGCCGGCCATCGAAGCGGCCGTCTCGCGCCTGCGTGCGGATGCGCTGGCCTGGATCGGGCGGGAAGGCGCGATCGTAGGTGCGCATCGTCTCGTGCTGTCCGCGGACATGCGCTATCCCGGCCAGGCCTTCGAACTTGATATCCCGGCTCCCGAAGATTCGCTTGATCCGGCGCGCTGGTGCGCCGCCTTTCATGCCGAGCACCTGCGGCTTTATGGCTTCAGCGACACTGCGTCACCGGTGCAGGTGACGACCGTGCGCCTGGGCGTCATCGGCAAGGTCCCGCCGGTGCGGTTCCCGCAGGTGGGTGCCGCCCGGCCGCGCGCCCGGGGCAAGCGCGTGATCTGGCGCGCCGGTAGACCCCACGACGCCCTAGTCTATGACCGTGCCGATTTCGGCGCCGGCGCCGTGGTCCTCGGACCCGCGATCATAGAGCAGCAGGATACGACGACCCTAATTCTCGACGGCTGGCGCTGCGAGGCGGATGCAATCGGAACGCTGCACGTGACCCGGGAGAAACGTCGATGAATCCGTCGCCGCAGCCCACCCTCGCGCTCGACACCGTCCAGCTCGAAATCTTCTTCCACAAATTCACCGCCATCGCCGAAGAGATGGCGATCACGCTGCAACGTTCGGCACGCACGACCTATGTAAAGGAAGCCGGCGATTTCGGCACCGCGCTCGCCAGTCCGTCGGGTCGCTTCTTCGCGTATCCCAAGGTTCTCGGCGTGTCGGGCTTCCTCGACAGCGATGTCGGTCCGTCGGTCGCGGCGATCGGCGATCTCGTCCCGGGGGACGTGATCATCACGAATCATCCCTATGCCAGCGCCGGGCTTTCCACCCATATGCCCGACCTGCATCTGGTCATGCCGATCTTCCATGACGGAAGGATCGTGGCGCATGCCTGGGATTTCATTCATTCGGCCGATATCGGCGGTGGCGTTCCGTCGTCGATTTCACCCCGTTTCTCGGATCTCTTCCAGGAAGGGTTCCAGATCCCGCCGATGAAGTTGTTGAAGGCTGGCGTGATCAACGCCGATTTCCTGACGCTCTATCGCTCAAACAGCCGCACGCCGGACGCAAATCTCGGCGATATCAACGCGATGCTCGCCGCCTTGCAGGTCGGCGAGCGGCGGGTGCGCGAATTGATCGCCACTCATGGCGTCGACATGGTGATGCAGGCGCAGAGCGATCTGGTCTCCTACGCCGCCGCAAAGGCGCGGCAGGTCCAGCGCCTGATCCCGGACGGCGACCATGTCTTTTGGGACTATCTCGACGACGACTTCAATTCGCCGGTCCCGGTGCGCGTCCGTTGCAGGATGACGGCACGGGACGGTCTGGTGCATCTGGATTTCACGGGCTCCGACCCGCAGGTCGACGCGGCGTACAACGTGCCGACCGGGGGGCGTCGCCATGTCTGGCTGACCCTCAAGCTGATGCATTTCGTCTTCAGCCACGACAAGACGATCCCGCTCAATTACGGCATGTTCGAGAACATCACGGTCGAAGCGCCCCTGGGGACGATCGTCAATCCAGAGCCTCCCGCTGCCGTCGGCGTGCGTGCCGCGACCGCGATCCGGATCAACGAGACGCTCGTCGGAGCGCTTACGAAGGCTCGTCCCGGTTTGATGCCCGCGCCGAGTGGCGGCGTGGTGATCCCTTCGGTCCTTGTGGAGCAGGACCCGGCGACTGGCGCGCGCAATGTCATGGTTCTCCAGTCCCTCGTAGGCGGTACGGGTGCTCGCGACGGAGCCGACGGCGTGGACGGGCGCGATTCGAGCCTGGCCAACCAGCGCAACACGCCGATCGAGAAGACCGAGGAGGAATCGGCGGCGATCATCGTCGATTACGCGTTGCGGCCCGATTCCGGGGGTGCCGGCAGATGGCGCGGCGGCACCGGCGTGGTGTTCAGCGTGCGGATCGTGCGGGACGGCAGCGCCGTCCTCGGCCGCGGCATGGAGCGCTTCGTGTTCCGGCCATGGGGAATGGCCGGAGGCAGGCCCGGCGCAACCGCACTCGTCCTGGTCAACGCCGGGACCCCCCAGGAACGCAATGTCGGCAAGCTCGACATGTTCGTCGCCCGCGCGGGAGATGTCATAACGATCATGACGCCGGGCGGTGGCGGCTTCGGGGATCCACTCGACCGTCCGGTCGCGACGGTCCTGGCCGACGTTCAGGCAGGTTACGTGAGCGTCCGGGCGGCCTTCGAAGATTACGGCGTGGTGATCGCTGGAGATTTCGTCGATGACGACGCAACCAAGCGTCGGCGTGCCGAGATCCAGGCGAAACGCCCGGCTGCGGCGGCCTTCGACTATGGTCCGGAGCGTGATGCCTGGGATGCGGTGTTTGATGACGCGTCGATGCTCGATTTCAACCAACTGCTGATGCAATTGCCGAGTTCGACACGCGGCCGGCGCAGGCGCGAGATCTTCGAGCGGATCGTCCCAGGTTTGAAGCGCGGTGGTCCTCCTCTGGATGTCGCTATCGGGGACATCGCCAGCGCACGCATGCGCTTTGCTCACGAACGCTCGGAATTGCGCCGTCTGGTCGGCGAGAGACGAAGGGGTGTCAAATGAAGGTCGGGATCATCGGTGCAAGTTTCGCCAAGGCCGCCTACCTGCCGGCGTTTAGACATGTCGATGGCGCCGACGTCGTGGCGATCGCAAGCGCCCGCATGGCGAGCGCGAAGGCTGCAGCCGACGCGTTCGGGATCGCACACGCCTATGACGACTGGCGCGCCATGCTCGCGCGGCACAGGTTCGATCTCGTCTGCATCGCCACGCCCACCGCAACCCATGCCGAGATGGCCCTGGCCGCGCTCGACTCGGGCGCCCATGTGCTGTGCGAGAAGCCGACTGCGATGAACGCCGACGAGGCGCGCGCGATGCTGGATCGCGCAGAAGCGCTCGGGCGGGTCCACATGATCGACCATGAACTGCGGTTCAACCCCAACCGCAGAAAAGTGAAGGATCTGCTCGCCGCAGGCACGATCGGACAGGTGCGGCACGTCAACGTGTCGAATGTCGTCGCCTCATGGGGAGACCCCGCGTCGCGCCCGATCGGCGATTGGTGGTCGTGTGCGGCCGATGGCGGCGGCAGGCTGGGCGCCAACGGGTCGCATCAGGTCGATCTGCTGCGCTGGTGGCTGGGCGAGGTCAGCGCTGTCGACGGTCAGCTGCGCACGATGGTGCCGGACCGGATCGACCGCAAGACCGGAGCCGCATGGTGCGCCGATGCCGACGATCTCTGCCACTTCACGCTGGAGATGGCGAGCGGCGCGCTGGTTCAGGTGTTCATCAGTGCGGTCGCCCGGCACGGGCTCGACAATACGACCCAGATCTTCGGCAGCGAAGGCACGCTGCTGCTGGAGAATACGGGGGAGAAGCTGCGCCTCGCGCGGGCCGGCGGCGGCTTCGAAGAGGTTCAGGTACCTGATCCGAACGCCTCGCTGCCAGGACTGAACCCCGGCATCTGGAACGTCTCGGTGGTCGGACTGCTGCGCGAACTGACGGACGCCATCCGCACCGGTAGATCGCCGCGCGAGGGGGCGACCTTCCATGATGGATGGCGCAATCAGCTCGTCCTGGACGCGGTCGTGCGCTCGAGCCGAGAGCGGCGATGGATCGATCTTGCGCGCTGACGCCGGTCATAGAACCACCCGGACGCGATCATGTCGCGAGCATGGGTTGGCGTGACGACATGAAATTTGCCTGGATCTCCGCACGCATATCGATCTCCCGGCATCCCCAGGCGCATATACCGCGATCGCAAAAAGAGAAACAACCACAGGGGAGTGCGACGTCATGAAAATGAGAAAAACCTGGTCTATGCGGCTTCTCGGGTCCTTGGTCTCCATTGTCGCCGGTCTCGCAGGAACAGCCAGCTTCGCGGTTCCGGAGGCACGTGCCCAGGGGGCCGAGACACCGCGAAAGGGTGGTCGTCTCGTCGTGGCGCGCCCCGCCGACATCTCTGTCTGGGACACCAAGTTCACCAACGACACCAACACGATCCAGGCCCAGTATCAGATCTACGCGACATTGATCCAGAACTCGCCCGACGGAAAGGAACTGCGCCCCTATCTCGCGGAGTCGTGGGACCTGAGCCCCGACTCGCGGATCTACACGTTCAAGCTGCGTGCCAATGCCAAATTCTGCGACGGTTCGCCGATAACCGCTGACGACGTGAAGTTCTCGATCGACCGGGCGATGGAGCGCGACAGCCGGGTGACCTGGCAGTTTCCAGCCAATCCGGTCGTCGAGGCGCTCGATCCGCGGACATTGCGCATCAGCCTGTCCCGCCCGAACGTGGCCTTCGTAAGTTACCTGACGCTTTGGGGATCGGGTGTCATCTCGAAAGCGTATACTGAACGCGTAGGCGCGCAGGAGATGGGCCAGAAACCTCTCGGCAGCGGTCCGTACTGCCTGGACCGCTGGGTCAAGGGGCAATCGGTGACGTTGAAGCGCAATCCCCATTACTGGGAGAGCGAACGCCCCTATCTCGATGAGGTCGAACTACGCGTCGTCGCGGACGAGAACGCAGCGGTGCTGCAACTGCGGGCTGGCCAGATCGACGTGGCGCTCAGCGTTCCGCACAATCAGTTCCGCGGCCTGCGCGGCGTGCCGGGCATCAACGCGCAGATGGTTACCCTCTACGCAAGTTCGTCCTTCGTGCCGAATGTGAGGGCGTTTCCTCCATTTGCCGACGTCAAGGTGCGTCAGGCGATGCTGCATGCGCTCGATCGTCAGGCGATGGTCGATGCGTTGCTCTTCGGCAACGGCGAGCCGGTCCAGTCACCGTTCTACGGACCGGGTCTGCTGTTCCATACCGCGGAGTTTGGGGTCAAGCACGACCTGGAGAAGGCCAAGCGTCTGATCGCCGAGAGCGGTTTTCCGCAGGGCTTCACCGCCCGGGTCGTGGTGCCGAGCGGCGACGAGATGGCGAACCAGACCGCGGTTATCGTCGCCGATCAGCTGGCGAAGATCGGTATCCGCATCCAGGTCCAGCCAACCGAGGCGGGTACGATCCTCCAACTGCGCTCGAGCGGTCAGTTCGACATGTTCTACAAGCTCGGCTCGAATACCGTCATCGATCCGGCCATGAACATCCCCTTCGACTTCTGGTCGCGGGAGGAGGGTGGAACCGACTCTGCCTTCTCCGGATATCGCAACGAAGAACTCGTCCGGCTGTCGAAGGCCGCGGAAGGCGAGCAGGACGTGGCAAAGCGGACTGCGCTGTATCGCGATTTCCAGCGCATCGCGATGTCGGAGGCGCCGCAGTTATACCTTTTCCATCCGTCGGTGGCCTACGCGACGCGTACAAATGTGCGCAACTTCGCGATCTTCCCGACCCGGGTCTATCGGTTCTGGGAGGTCTGGAAAAGCCAGTAAGCCGTTCGGTCCCTTGGCGTCCCGTCGTACCTTGCATCCAGGGTGCGGCGGGGTGGCCACGCGGACGGAGGCAAGAATGATGATCCAGGATCCTTACTGGCAATTGGCGCGTGCGTCCGTGGAGCCGGCTTTCGATCCTAGTCGGACGGCGGCTCTGATCGTCGGTATGCAGAAGCTCTGGTCGCATCCCGACGGATGGTTGGGCCGTCTGGCAAGCGACCATGGACGTTCCGGGCTTTTTGCGGAACGCTTCGCCTGCATCGCCGGAGCCATACCCAAGATGTGGACGCTGCTTGACGCGTGCCGCCGGACCGGCATCGAACCCCTGCATGTGCGGACCGCTTTTCACACGCAGGACGCACGAGACCGCCGCCGTGACATGTTCGATCGTCTTGACGTGACGCCGCTGAAGACGCTCGACTACGACTTCGTCGAACCTCTGACGCCGGCCGTCGACGAGATCGTGATCGATTGCAGCAGCGTCAGCGCGTTCAACTCGACGCCTATCGACCAGATCCTGCGCAATCTCGGTCGCGATCGGCTCTGGATCTGCGGCGTGTCGACCGAGGGCAGCGTCGAACTGACGTTGCGCGATGCCGCGGATCGGGGCTATGCGACAACTCTGGTGACCGATGCGTGCGCATCGTCGAGCCGGGCGGCCCATGACGACACGGTGCGGCGCCTGAACGCCGGCGGGATCCACGGACAAGACGTCGATCGGCTCCTCGCCATTGCCGACGGCGGGGGCGGGCGATGAACCTTCCCGGCTTCGTCTCGCGGCGGCTGTTTCAACTTGTCCCTGTTCTCTTCGGGATCGTCGTCGTCGTCTTCCTGTTCGTGCGCCTGATCCCCGGTGATCCGGCTACAGTGATGTTGGGTGCCTATGCGACCCCAGAGACGTTGGCGGCGTTACGCGTCGATCTCGGACTCGACCAGCCGCTCTGGCGTCAATTCGCGATCTTCCTCGGCGATGTCGCCAGCGGCCGTCTGGGCGACTCCCTGGTCTATCGTCGGCCGGTGCTGGAGGTCGTGTTCGAACGGCTGCCCGCGACTGCCTCGCTGACCCTCTACGCGGTGCTGCTGTCCCTGTTGCTGTCGGTCCCGCTGGCGATCGTCTCTGCGCTGCGCGTCAACAGCCCGCTTGATCAGGCGATCCGTTCCGTGACGACGCTGGCTCTCGCCATGCCGTATTTCTGGCTGGGGCTGAACCTGCTGATCCTGTTCGCGGTCATCCTGCCGCTCTTCCCGGTCGCCGGCTACGGCGAGGATTTCGGCGAACGGCTCTGGCATCTCTTCCTGCCGGCCCTGACGATCGCGCTACATCTCGGACCGACGCTGATGCGCACGTTGCGCGCCACGATCCTCGAGGTCATGCACGCCCCGCACGTCGAGTTCGCGCGCACCAAGGGCTTGCCGAGGGCCAAGCTCGTCCGGCGCCACGTTTTGCGCAACGGGTTGATGGCAACCGTCACCATTCTCGGCGTCAATATCGGCTGGCTGATGGGTGGCTCGGTGGTGATCGAGAACGTTTTCAACGTGCCGGGCCTGGGCTCCCTGATCATCAGTTCGGTCGACGCGCGTGACTATCCGGTCATACAGGGGATCGCCCTCGTATTTGGACTGCTAGTCATCTGCATCAATCTGATCACCGACATGGTCTACGCCTTCCTCGATCCCCGGGTGACCTATGAGTAACGGGCCCGCACCTGAAGTTCCGTCTCGGATGGGTGCGAACCCTCTCGGTCCCCTGGCGCCGCGCGGCGCGTTCGTGCGCGCGATCGGCCGTCGCGGGACGCTTCTCATCGGCGGCGGGTTGATCCTGGCGATCCTCCTGGCCAGCATCTTTGCGACCTGGATCACCCCTTACGATCCGATCACCCAGAACCTTCGCAACACGCTGCGACCACCCAGTTGGATTCATCCCTTTGGCACCGACAACTACGGCCGAGATGTCTTTTCGCGCGTTTTGCACGCTGCCAAGACCGATATCCGGATCGGCTTCCTGTGCGTCCTCTTCCCCTGGATCATCGGATCGATCCTGGGGGCCATCGCCGGCTATCTCGGGGGCATCGTCGACACGATCGTGATGCGAACGGTCGATACCTTCACCGCCTTCCCGTTCCTGATCATGGCGATCGGCGTCATCGCGGTTCTCGGTCCGGGGACCACATCGATGTATATCGCCCTGACGCTAAGTGGCTGGAGCATCTATGCGCGGATCGTGCGGGCCGAGGTTCTTGTGGCGCGCAAGAGCGACTACGTTCTGGCCGCACGCGCCCTTGGATATGTCGATGCGCGTATCCTGCTGCGCCACATCCTTCCGAACGTCATCACGCCGACCGTGATCTTCGCGATGACCTCGATGGTCCTGGTGATACTGTCTACAGTGACGCTGAGCTTCCTCGGACTTGGTCTTCCTCCGCCGCAACCGACCTGGGGTACGATGATCGCGGAAGGTCGCAGCTTCATTTTCACGGCCTGGTGGATGGTGACCCTACCCGGTTTCGCGATCGTCCTCGTTGGACTTGCCCTCAGTCTTTTCGGGGACGGCGTGGCCGACCTGCTGCGAGGGGAGGGATCTCGATGACCGCGATACTCGAGGTCAGGGACCTGACGACGCGTATCCAGACGCGGCGCGGGATCCTGACCGTCGTTGACGGGGTTTCTTTCGCGCTGGCCGACGGCGAGTGCTTCGGCCTGGTCGGCGAGAGCGGTTCCGGCAAGAGCATGGTCTGCCGGTCGATCCTGCGGCTACCGCCGACCTCGCCCGGCCACATGTCCGGACGCATCCTGTTCGATGGGACGGATCTGACCGGCCTGTCGGACCGGGACCTCAACGCAATCTGCGGCCGTCAGATCGCAATGATCGTCCAGGACGCCATCGCCGCGCTCAATCCGGTGCTGCCGGTCGGGACGCAGATCGCCGAGGCGATGCTGGAGCACCGCGTCGTGGCCTCGCGCGCCGAGGCGCGCGCACGCGCCATCGACCTCATGCGGAAAGTCGGCATTCCGTCGCCGGAGCGCCGCATAGATGACTATCCGCACGAATTTTCAGGCGGTATGTGCCAGCGCGTGGTCATCGCGGCCGCGCTGGCCTGTGCGCCGCGGGTCATCCTGGCCGACGAGCCGACCACGGCGCTGGACGTGACCGTGCAGGACCAGATCCTGAAACTTCTTGCCCGGCTCCAGCGCGAATTGCGCCTCGCGGTGCTGCTGGTCACGCATGACATGGGCGTGGTCGCGCAGAACTGCCAGCGTGTGGCCGTGATGTATTCCGGGCGGCTGGTGGAATTGGCAGATACAGAGGCGATGTTCCGCCAGCCGCGCCATCCTTACACGGCCGGTCTGCTCGACTGCGTGCCCAGCGTCGATCTGGCCGAGGAGGACACCCGGCTGGCGCCGATTCCTGGTGGCCCGCCGGATCTCGCGGATCCGCCCGAGGGCTGCCGGTTCCATCCGCGCTGCCCGCTCGCCGAGGAAAGATGCCGCTCAGGGTCGTTCCCGTTGCGGGAGGTGGCGCCACGACACTACTCGGCCTGCATCCGCCATGATGCGCTCGTGCGCCGCCTGCCGCCAGGAGGCGACGATGCCCGCCCAGGCTGAGCTCGCAGCTGACGCGCCGCTGCTCGACATCCGTGATCTTTCGAAGGTCTATCATCCGCGCGGATCTGTCCTGCGGCGCCTGACGGGTGCGCCTGCGCCGCGGCTTGCCGCTGTCGATTCGGTGTCGCTGGCGATCCGCAAGGGCGAGATTGTCAGCCTCGTGGGCGAGTCCGGCTCGGGTAAGACGACCCTCGGCCGTTCGATCTTGCGTCTGGTCGAGCCGACCTCCGGCGCCATCCTCTATCGCGGGGAGGATCTCGTAGGTTTCTCGAAGGCGCGCATGCTGGAGGCGAGACGCGATCTCCAGATGATATTCCAGGATCCGTATTCCTCGCTCAATCCGCGCATGACCGTGCGTCAGACCCTGTCCGAGGCGCTCACGGTCCATCGTATCTGCCCAAGCCCGGAGATCGACGCGAAAGTCCGCGAACTGCTCGAACTGGTAGGCCTGTCGGCGGGCCATGCAGACCGCTATCCGCGCGATTTCAGCGGCGGACAGCGTCAGCGCATCGGCATCGCCCGGGCGCTTTCCGTGCGGCCAGCCTTCATCGTCGCGGACGAGCCGGTCTCCGCCGTCGACGTCTCGGTCCAGGCGCAGATCATGAATCTGCTGCTCGATCTGCGGGCGCGTTTCGACTTGACGATGCTGTTCATCGCGCACGATCTGGCGGTGGTTCGTTACGTCAGCACGCGGGTCGGTGTGATGTATCTGGGACGTATCGTCGAGATCGGATCGCGCCGGACCCTTTTCGGCGCGCCGCGTCATCCCTACACCCAGGGCTTGCTGCGCGCGGCGCCGCGGCCCGATCCGGGCCGACGCAGCGATACGGTGGCGATCGGCGGCGAGCCCCCTTCGCCGCTCGATCCGCCGTCGGGCTGCCATTTCCACACGCGTTGCCCGATCGCGACCGCGCGATGCCGGTCGGAAAGGCCGGAGCTGACACCGGTTTCGGACGAGCAATCCGTCGCGTGCCATCATCACGAGACCGCGGCCGGGCGGTGGACCGGCCAACCCTGACGACGCATCGAGGAGGATGCCATGGCCTACGACCCCTACTACCAGCTCGTGCCGACCCCGAAGGAACCCGCCTTCGATCCGTCACGCACCGCCTTCATCGTCATCGACCTTCACAAGGGGTGCGCGCATCCCGAAGGCCTGATGGGGCGGCTCGCCCGTGACCAGGGCAAGCCGTGGGCGCTCAAGGAGCGCTTTGAGTTCGTCCAGGAGATCCTCCCCAACGTGCGCAGGCTGCAGGATTCCTGCCGCGCCGCGGGGATCGAGGTCATCCATGTCCGCGTCAAGTACCTGACCAACGACTGCCGCGACGGCGCGCGGTCGCTGGCCCGCGAGACCAAGGCCCGCAACACCATTCCGATGGATTACGAGTTCATGGAGGATGTCGCGCCGCAGGGCGACGAGATCATCATCGACAAGACCACCGCAGGGACCTTCAATTCGACCCCGCTGGAGAGCGTCCTGCGCAATCTCGGGCGTGACCGGCTGCTTTTCGCCGGCATGGTCACCGAGGGCTGCGTCGAACTGACCGCGCGTGTCGCCGCCGACAAGGGGTTCTTCACGACTCTCGTCAGCGATGGGTGCGCCTCGTCGACCCATCTGGCCCATTACGACGCTCTTCAGCGGATGACCGATGGCGGCCTGATCGTCGCGCGCACGTCTTCGGAACTTGTGTCGATCATAGAGGCGGCGCGCCCTGGCCGCGCGGCAGCAGCCTGAACGATCGCCCCCGCGGCCGGTGCGGCGCAAGGCGCGCCGGCCGTGGCAGGAGCGTGTGCAGATCCGCGGCGTCCGGTCAGGGCCTTTGCCATTCCGGCGCGCCCGACCATGGCGTGGCGCCGCGGCCATAGGGAGCCAGGTCGATGCGCTCGACGGCGCGGCGCGCGTGGTGGCGCGCAGAAGCCAGGATCGCCGGTGCGTCGACGCGAAGAGGCCGCCGCCCGCGCAGCAGCGGCCGCCCTTTGGCAATCACATCGCGTATGTCCGATGCGGTCGCGTAGAGAGCCAGGCTTGTCGGCAGATCATGCACCGCCCCGAAATGAGGAGCATCGAGATCCAGAACGATCAGATCCGCATCCTTTCCGGGTGCGAGAGAGCCGACGCGATGGTCGAGCGCGAGCGCACGCGCGGCGTCAATCGTGATCATGCGCAGCAGGGTCTCGGGCGGCATGACGGATTGCGTGCCCGCGGCCGTCCACTGGTTCCAGGCGGTGCGCGACAACTCGCGCCATGGATCGAGGGAGGCGTAAGGAGCAGCCCCGTCCGTCGTGATCGCCACCTTGCATCCGGCCCGGATCAGAGCCGGGATCGGCGCCATGCCGTACCAGAGATTTTCGTGGGTGAAGGCGACCGTCGCGATCCCGCATCCGTGCTCGCCCAGGATGGCGATCTCGTCCGGTGCCAACCCATTGGCATGCGCGGCGATCACCGGCCCGCGGAGTAGGCGCGCGACTTCGCCGGGCCCGAAATGGCGCAGGGCGAAGGCCACTGATCCGGCGAAGACATGGGTCTGTATCAGCACGCCGTGTTCATCGGCGACGTCGCGCATCAGGCGCGCATGGGCGAGCATCTCGGGCACGTCCGTGACGTCTGGGAGGCGATGTGGCTGGCGCTGATGCATGACATGGCGACCGAGGAGATAGGGCGGTGCGAGCGCAACGCTGATCCTGCCATCGCCGGCGCCGTTCCAGCGACGGATGACGTCGCGCGAAACCCGCAGGGCGTCGGCTTCGGTGAAGCGCCGCTCGATCCATTCGCCCGACGCGGGAAATCGACCGGACATCGGAACGGCAAGATGCGGGAAAACCGGATCGGGCGGTCCGATGCCGATGACGAGGGAAAGTCCCGCGTCGAGATAAGCCTGGGCGTTCAGATCCGCGAAGATCGCGTCGTCCGCGCGCGCCGGCGTCGCCCCGATCACCGAAAGCCCGGTCGTCACGCCGGCCATCACTCGCTCGAGGGCGGCGAGATCTGCCTCGGCGCGCCACCATTCCGGTTCGGTGTGATGCCAGTAGAGAGGGTAGGCAGGCCATCCGGCCTGGGGATGGAAAAGTCCACGGATCATGCCATGGCCAGCATGAGCGTAGGCATCCACGAGGCCAGGGAGAATGGCGCATCCGGTCGCGTCGATCGTGTCGTCGGGTACGAAGCGCGTCGCGAGTTCCGCACGCGTGCCGACAGCGACGATCCTGCCCTTTGTGACGGCGACGGCGCCGTCGCGGAATTCGGGTGCGCCCGTTTCCATGGTCAACACATGGCCGCCAGCGACCAGAAGTTCGCAGGATTGGCAAGTTTGCATCCGATCGCCCCCGCATAGGCTGCTGTCAAGTCGCGCGCGACAATAGCGTCGGTGTTCTGAAGCCGCCAGAAACCGGTTCCCCTGTGGGCGTGCCTTGACCGCGACGGGACCAAGACGGCACGCTCGTTCAGGATGTACGAGCGTATCGTTTCCGAGGAGTTCGCTGATGAATGACGGGTCGGTTCTTGATGCGGCTCGTGGCATCGACGAGGCGCGGCTCTGGCGCCGTCATGTCGAGATGGCTGCGATCGGTGCTACGCCGAGAGGCGGGGTGAACCGACCGGCGCTTTCACCGGAGGATGGTGCGGCGCGCGCCCTGCTCGCGTCATGGGCGCGCCGGCGGGGGTTCACGATCGCGGTTGACGCTATCGGCAATCTGTTCATACGACGGGCTGGAACTGACCTGGACGCGCGGCCGATCCTGACCGGATCGCATATGGACACGCAACCGACCGGGGGGCGATTCGACGGGATCTACGGCGTGCTCGCGGGCTTCGAGGTTCTGGAAGCCCTTGAAGACCGGGGTATCGTCACACGCCGTCCCCTGGAGGTCGCCGCGTGGACCAACGAGGAGGGTAACCGCTTTCAGCCAGGGGCCATGGGTTCGGCCGTCTTCTCCGGGGTTCTTGACCTGCGTGAGATGCTGGACGTCGAGGATCGTTCGGGCATCCGGATGGCTGCCGCGGTGGCGGATATCCTGTCTTCGACCCCGGACGCGCGGTTGCGCGGTATTCCGGGCTTCCCGATCGACGGTTACGTCGAGGCGCATATCGAACAAGGGCCTCGGCTCGAGTCGGCAGGCGCGACGATAGGGGTGGTGGACGGTGTCCAGGGGCATCGGCGCTTCCTGGTCGACATCGTCGGCGAGGAGGCGCATGCCGCCGCCACACCACGACAGACCCGCAAGGATGCGCTGCTCGCAGCCGCGCGGATCGTGACCGTGCTCGCCCGGGATCTCGCGGATGAAGCCGACAGCATTCGATTCACCGTTGGCCGTTTCGACGTCCATCCGAACGGTCCTGGGATCGTACCGGGCCGGGTCGTCTTCACGATCAACCTGAACCACCCAGTGCAAACGGTGCTGGACGAGAGCGAAGGGCGTATCCGCGCCGCCATTGCGGCCGAGGCCATGCCGTGCGCGGCATTCGTCACCACCATGACGACCCGCGCTCCGATCGCGTTTGCCGCGCCGGTCATGGATCTGATCCGCCGGAGTGCCGATCAGCTTGGACTCGCCCGCATGGACCTGCTTTCCCATGCCGGTCACGACGCGATGCATCTCGCGCGCCTCTGTCCCGCCGGGATGATCTTCGTCCCCTGTCGCGGTGGGATCAGCCACAACGAAGCCGAAAGTGCGGAACCCGGCGATCTTGCGGCGGGTGCGCGTGTCCTCGCGCGGACGCTGGTGACGATGGCCGACGCAGTCTGAGCCGGCCGGATCAGTCGACGCTCACGCCTTTACTGCGCCGCCGACCAGACCCTTCACCAGATATTTCCGGATCAGGAAGGTGAACAGCACGATCGGCGCCATGACGAGCACCGATCCGGACGATACCAGTCCCCAGTCCGCGCCCTCGTAGGCCAGGAAGCCGACGATGGCGACCGGAAGCGTCCGTGCTTCGCGGCTGGTCAGGACCAGCGCCATCAGGAATTCGTTCCAGGCCATGATGAAGGTCAGGATCGCTGTCGCGGCCAGGCCGGGCGCGGCGACCGGCAGGATGACCCGCAGGAAGACCTGCCAGGGGCCCGCGCCGTCGATGCGCGCCGCTTCGTCGAGTTCGATCGGAATGTCGTTGAAGAAGCTCCAGAGCGACCACATCACCAGAGGGATGTTGAGATTGGCATAGGCGACGATCAGCACCCACCAGGTGTCGTTGACGCCCAGAAGCCGCGCGCCGAGAAAATAGGGGATGATGAACACGGTCGGCGGGACGATCCTGACGAACAGCGAGTAGGCGAGTGCGATGTCGCGGAAACGCCGCCAGCGCGACCGCGA
>CAYSUY010000018.1:0-34327 GCA_964434345.1 uncultured Acetobacteraceae bacterium | reverse complement strand
TCGCGGGCGACGCCGCGGCCCTGCTCCAGCGCTTGCGCGGTGCGGACCATCGCCGCCACATGGCCGCGCGCCGCGGCCATCGCGTGGTGGGTCTGCGCATCCACCGGATCGGCCGGAGCGCCGCGGCCCGCAAGCGCGGCCTCGCCGAGCCAGAACGTGGCGGCGACGTCCTGCCGCGCCGCCGCCGCGCGCCACCACGCGACGGCCGCCGCATCGTCGCGCGGCACCGCCTGGGCAAGGTAATGCGCGATGCCGAGTAGGCGCTGCGCCGGCGCGTCGCCACCCTCGGCGCGCGCGTGGAGCCTGGACACGGCCTGCGCGAGATGGCCGCGCGCGAGATGCTCGACGGATCCGCCCGGCGCCACGGCCCCGACGCGCTCGGCGATGATCTGCCGTGCGGACAACAGCCCGGGCAGGTAGGTGGCGCCGGCCCGCATCCTGTCGTCGTAGAGCGTCGCGAGCGCGACGAGATCGGCCTCGGCGAAGCTGTCGCGCCGCTGCGATGGGCCGACCGCGAGGATCGAATCGACGCCCTCGGGATGGCCGGGGAAGCCGAAGCCATGCATCACCTCGTGGGTGATGCAGCGCCGAAGGTTGCGCTGCGTGCGGTCGACGAAGAGCCGCGCCTCGCGGATCTCGCCGCGCAAGGTCGCGCCGGTGGTGGCGTAGCAGCCGGCGCGCCGGCCATTCACCACGTAGCCGGCGTCACGGTCGAACCGGACGATGAAATTGCCGTCCGCGGCGACCCGCTCCATCGCGAGCCCGGCCACCTGTGCCGCCGCGGCGATCGCGGCCATCGTCATGCGTGCCTCGTCCGCGCTCGGCGCGCCGTCGAGTTGCACGCGCAGCATGGTGCGCCATTTGCGCGCGTCGACCAGCGTCCGCCCGTCGTCCCAGAAGACCAGCGCGTCGAACGCGCCCAGCAGACGCGTCACCGTCGCGTCGTCCGACGCCCAGGCGCGGCCGGCATGGAAGAGCTCCGCCACCGCCGCGATGGCGGCGGCGACAAGGACGACCAGGCGACGGCTGTTCGTCAAGGCGTCACCATACGAAACGGGGCGGAGCCGGCATGATCTCTCCGACCGGCATGCGACCCGGGCGGCCGCGTGCCGCTTGGCTTGCGGACGCGACATCGCGTAAAGGTCGCCGGGTTCGACACCATGAAACGCGGAAGGCGACCATGTTCCAAGCGGCAAGGCGTCTCAGGGAAGTAAAGGTCTCCGCGTCTGCGGCGATGACGGACCGCGCCCGCGACCTGCGGGCGTCGGGGATCAAGGTCATCGGCTTGTCCTCGGGAGAGCCGGATTTTCCGACACCCCCGCACGCGATCGAGGCCGCGCATCGCGCGGCGCTCGCCGGCGACACCAAATACCCCGCGCAATCGGGTTCGCCCGTACTCAAGCGCGCTGTCCAGGCGAAGTTCAGGCGCGACAACGGGCTCGACTATGCGCTCGACGAGATCCTGGTCGCCAACGGAGGCAAGCAGATCATATTCAACGCGTTGCTCGCCGCCTGCGATCCCGGCGACGAGGTCGTGATCCCGTCGCCGGGATGGATCACGTATGCCGACATCGTCAAGTTCGCAGAGGGCGTGCCGGTGCCGGTCGCCTGCCCCGAGAACAACGGGTTCAAGCTCCGGCCCGAGGATCTCGACGCGGCGATCACGCCGCGCACGCGCTGGCTGATCCTCAACTTTCCGAACAACCCTACGGGCGCGGTCTGCACGCGCGCAGAGATGCGCGCCCTCGCGGACGTCCTGCTGCGACATCCGCGTGTGTGGATCCTGACCGACGATATCTACGAGCACCTGATCTACGACGGGCTCGCGTTTTCCACGCTCGCCGAGGTCGAGCCACGACTGAAGGACCGCACGCTGACGGTCAACGGTGCCTCGAAGGCCTATGCCATGACCGGGTGGCGTGTCGGCTACGCAGGCGGTCCGAAACCCCTGATCGCGGCGATGAACAACGTCCACGGCCAGGCGACCGGCGGCATCACGACCGTGAGCCAGGCCGCCGCCGTCGCGGCGCTCGACGGCCCGCAGGATTTCCTTGCGGCGCGCGCCGCCGAGTATGCGCGGCGCCGCGACGCGGTGGTGGGATGGCTGCGCGCGGCGCCGGGCATCACCTGCCACATGCCGCAGGGCGCATTCTACGTGTTCCCGAACATCGCCGGTTGCATCGGTCGCACGAGTGCCGGAGGCCGCGCGATCGCTGACGACAGCACTTTCGTCGCGGCCCTCCTCGAGGAGCAGCACGTCGCCACGGTGCAGGGCGCCGCCTATGGCATGAGTCCGTATTTTCGGCTCTCCTACGCGACCGACCTCGACAGCCTGCGCGAAGGCTGTGCGCGCATCCGGACCTTCTGCGAGGGGCTGCGCTGAGATGCGCCCCTCGCGCGCCCGGCCACCATTCGCGCGTCAGGCGTCGGTGACATAGGGCTTGGCCTGAGCGTCATAGGCGTCGTAGCCGAGGACTTCGCGAAAAGCCTTTGTCGGCAGCGCGCTCGCCGCTGCGGCGCCGCCCGCCGCAATGGCGGCAAGGCCGTCCTGCATGCCCGCGATGGCCGGAGACAACATGCCGGTCGGGTAGGTCGCGATCTTGAGCCCCAGCGCCGCGGCCTCGGACTGCGACGGGATTGCACGCGGCGCGCCGGGCGACAGAACGGCGAAAGACGGCCGACCGCGCGCAGCGGCGACCGCGCGCTGGATTTCCGCCGCATCGGCCGGCGAGTCCAGGAACAGGATGTCGGCGCCTTCGTCGCAGAACATCTCGATCCGCGCCACCGCCTCGTCGATCCCCTGGGTCGGCCGGCAATCGGTGCGTGCCATCACGAGGATGCCACTCTCCTTCGCCGCGGCGACCGCGGCGCGGATCTTCATGCGCGCCTCCTCGAAGGGAAGGCAGGGCTTGCCCGCCGCGGTGAGTGCGCGCGGCGTCACCTTGTCCTCGATCAGGACGGCGGCGGCCCCCGCGCGCCCGTAGGTCGCGACCGTGCGCTGCACGTTCATCGCGTTGCCATAGCCGTGATCGCCATCGGCGAGCACCATTGTCTGCGGCGCCGCGTTGCGCACCATCGCGAGCGAATCCGCCATCTCGCCGAAGGACACGAGATCGAGATCCGGGCCTCCGAGCCGGCTGGCGGCGACGCAGGAACCCGACAGGAAGGCCGTCCGGAATCCGGCGGCCGCGGCGAGTTTCGCGCTCAGCCCGTCCCAGACCGCTGGCATCACGACGAGCCCCGGCTCCTTCAGATACGCACGCATTCTCTCGCCTGCCGACATTTCGGATCCTTTCCCAAACATGCAATTGCGCGATGACCAGTAAACGCCAACTGGCCCCGCGTCGTCACGCCCCTTGCGCATCGGGTCCGGGCCGCACGTGCAGACGTGCGCGCCCTTCGTTGCCATCGGCGGGCAGGGCATCCACCAGCTCGAACACCAGATCCCGCACAGCCAGCGCGGCGTCCGAGATCGCGAGCTGGTCCGCCGTGCACAGCGATACCTTGACGCGGATCTCGGGCCTGACGATCCGGCGCAGCGCGACATCCGCCTCGCCCGCGACGCGTCGTGCCGCCGACCAGGGCAGGATCGTCGCGCCAAGTCCTGTCGCGAGCGCACTGCCAAGCGTGGCCACAGACTCGATCTCCGCCGTCAGCGTGGGCTCGATGCGTGCGCGGGCAAAGGCCTGTTCCACGACCTGCCGGATGGTGTGGATCCGGCTCGGCAGCATCAGCGGCACGCTGGCGAGCGCGGTCAACGGAACCGTGGCCTGACCGGTCCCGGCGATCGCGAATGAGGCCGGTACGGCGAGGACAAGCGCCTCCTCGAAAAGCGGCTTGAAGGTCACCCCGCGGATCGCGCCCGGCTCGTAGATGACGGCCATGTCCATGCGGCCCGTCATGACCATCTCGCTGATCACGCCGCCGAAATTCTCGTTGATATGGAGCACGATGCGCGGATAGCGCGCCCGCACGAGACGCAGAAGGGGCAGAGCGAGTTCCCCGCCGGTGCTGTAGGGAGCGAGCCCGATCGAGACGAGGCCCGAAAGCTGGCTGCCCGATTGCGACACGTCGGACTGCGCCTGTGCCACCTGCCGCAGGATCAGCTGGGCATGACGGTAGAGCGCCCGCCCCGCCTCGGTCGGCGCGACGCCGCGCTTCGACCGGATCAGCAGTCGCTGTCCGAACTGGGCCTCGAGCGCCGCCACCTGTTGGCTCAGCGCGGGTTGGGCGATGTGCAGGATGGCCGCGGCCCGGGTCAGGCTACCCGTGTCGACGATCTTCACGAAGGAGCGTAGCCTGCGTGTGTCCATCGAATCCCTGCGCCTCGCGATCCATGCATGGAACTTATGACGCTAGACCAAAGCGGTCTTTGTGTCACCGGCTCGCCTGATCCACCGTCGTACCTGTCGAGCGTGACGACGCGGGGGATGAGACGGTGCTGTCCGACTACAAGACCGCCCTGGTGACCGGGGCGTCAGGAGGGATCGGTGCCGCGATCGCGACCTGGCTCGCGGAACACGGCATCGTTGTCCACGTCGTGGCCCGCAACGCCGACCGACTGGCGGCGCTCGCCGAGCGGACCGGCTGCGTCCCTCATGCGCTCGACATCCGAGACACCGACGCGCTCGAGCGCCTGGACGCGCTGCGCGACGTCGACATCCTCGTGAACAATGCCGGCGTCTCGCGCGCCGGTGACATCCTGTCGACCGACCGGTTCGGAATCGACGAGCAGGTCGGCGTCAACATCGCCGCGGTGCTGCACCTCGCCCGCCTCGCGATGCCTGGCATGGTTGCACGCGATCGCGGCCACATCGTCAACATCGGATCGATCGCTGGGGTCTACAATTTCTCCGGCAACACCGTTTATCACGCCACCAAGGCGGCGCTGCACATGGCCTCGCAGCAGATGCGCGTCGCGGCCTACGGCCGACGCGTGCGCGTCACCGAGATCTGCCCGGGCCGCGTCGAGACCGAGATCTTCGGCAAGGTCATCGGCGACATGGAGCGCGCGCAGCGCGAGTTCTACGACGGTTTCGAATCCCTGCAGGTCGAAGACATCGTCGGTGCGATCGCCTACGCGCTCGAGACCCCCCGCCACGTCAATATCGGCCATATCGAGATCCTGCCGACATTCCAGGTCCCCGGCGGCCTCAATTTCGAGCGCCGCTCCGGCTAGCCGCGCCGCTCCGGCGCCAAGTCCAGACATACCCCAGAAGGAGGCAAGCATGTCCATCTCACGTCGCACCCTGCTGCAGGCCGGCGCGGCCGGCACGGCCCTCGCCGCCACCGGTCTCGACCCCGCGCGCGCGGCTACGACCCTCAACCTGTCGAGCATCCTGCCGGACACGAATTTCCAGGTCCGCAACGCGCGGCGCTTCGCCGAGGCCGTCGAGAAAGCCACGGGCGGCGACATCGCCTTCGCCGTCCGTCCTGGCGGTTCGCTCGGCTTCAAGGGCCCGGAGCAGCTGCGCGCGGTGCGGGACGGCCTCGTGCCCGCCGCCGACATCCTGACTGCCCAGCAGGTCGGCGACGAGCCGATCTTCGGTGCCGAGGGCGTGCCGTTCCTGGTTAAGTCGCAGGACGAACTGCGCACCCTCCACAGGTTTCTCCGACCGGAATTCGAGAAATCGGCGGCGCGCTTCAACCAGAAGATCCTGTACATGGTTCCGTCGCCCTTCCAGTACATGTTCCTGAAGGTGAAGGTGTCCGACGTGGCTGGACTGCGCGGCATCAAGATCCGCGGCGCCGACAAGCATACCGTCGACACCTGCAACGCGGTCGGCATGGCCGGGGTCCAGATTCCCTTCGGCGAACTCATTCCCGCATTGGCCTCCGGCCGCGTCGACGCGGTCGCGACCTCCGCCGCGACGGCCGTCGACGCAAAGTTTTGGGAGTTCATGAAATTCGCCTATCCGACCAACCACACCTGGTCGTGCAACATGATCAACATCAACCTCGACAGCTGGAGAAAGATCTCGCCGGCAAGCCAGAAGGCGATCGAGGAGATCGCGCGCACGCTGGAGCCGGAATTCTGGACGGTCTCCGCGGAGGACGACGCCAAGAGCGTCGCCGTCCTGCGCTCCAACGGCATGGAGGTCGTGCCGGTCTCCGATCAGATGGCCGCCGATATGTGGAAGATGGCCGCCCCGCTGACCGGTCAGTTCCTCGACCGCGTGCCGGCGCTGCGGCCGGTGTTCACGGGCTATCTCGCGGCGACCGGCCGCGCCTGAGCCGGCACGCACCGGGATGGCCTTGCGCGGACAGGACGGGACGAGCGGCTCCTTTGCTGCCCTCCAGACCGTCGCCGACCGGATCGCGACCGTCGCGACCTGGGCGGCGGCGGCCTGTCTGGCGGCTCTGCTCGCCCTGGTCCTGTGCGAAATCGTCGTGGGCGTGTTGTCGCGCCTGTCGTCGGCATTTCCCAGCAGCATCGGATTCGCCTGGGAATACAGTGCGTATCTGATGGGCGCGGCGTTCATGCTCGGGACCGGCATGACCCTGCGCGCGGGCATGCATGTGCGGGTCGAGTTGCTGCTCGGATGGCGCGGCGGCCGTGCGGCGCGTGTATGCGAGGTCGCCGCCGCGGCGATCGGCGCGGTCTTTGCGCTCGTCCTCGCCTGGGCGATGCTGCGCTTTGCGCTTCAGGCCTTCACCTACGACCAGCGCTCTTCCGAGAGCTTCACGCCGCTCTGGATCCCGCAGACCGCGCTTGCGCTCGGCGCGGTGGTGCTGGCGATGCAGATGGTTGTCCGGTTCATCGCCGCCCTGATCGGCGCGCCGCTCGAGGACAAGACTCTCGGCGTCGCGACGCTGCCCGAATGAGCGCGATCTTCGCCGCCCTGTTCGGGCTCCTCTTCGCTATCCTCGCGGTCGGCGCCTGGATCGGCGTCGCACTCGCCGCGACCGCGATGCTGCTCGCCTGGATCTTCACCGACATTCCGGTGACGCGTCTTCTGCCGCAGCACGTCTACAACATCATGACGTCGTCGGAACTGGTGGCGCTTCCGCTCTTCGTCCTCATGGGCGAGTTCTTGTTCCGCACGCGCCTGTCGCGCAGCCTGTTCGCCGGGCTCGCGCCCTGGGCCGGATTGCTGCCGGGCCGGCTCCTGCACGTGAACGTCATCGCCTGTTCGATCTTCGCCGCGATCTCCGGATCGTCGGCCGCCACTACCCAGGTGGTCGGGCGCATGACGCTGACCGAGCTCTTGCGCCGCGGCTACTCTCCGGACATCGCGACCGGCAGCCTTGCCGGTGCCGGCACGCTCGGCTTCCTGATCCCACCCTCGACAGTGATGATCATCTATGGCGTTCTGGCCGAGGAATCCGTCCTGCGCCTCTTCACAGCCGGCGTGATCCCGGGGATCCTCCTGGCAGCGTGCTTCAGCGGCTGGATCATGATCCACACCACGATCCGGCGGGATCTGGTTCCGGAATCCGAGCGCGCGATGCGCCATGTCGGCATGCGTGTGCGGATCGCCGCGCTGCGCGAGCTCGGTCCCGCCATGTTCCTGATCCTGTGCGTACTCGGCTCTATGTATGGCGGGATCGCGACGCCGACCGAGGCTGCCGCGCTCGGCGTCGTCGGGGCCGCCGCGATCGCCGCGTCGCAGGGCGCGCTCACGCGCCGGGCGCTGCGCGACGTCGCGGTCGGCTCGATCCAGGCCTGCAGCATGATGGCGCTGATCATCGTAGGTGCTGCCGTGCTCGGCAACGTCACGGCGGCGCTCGGCGTGCCCGACGCGGTTGCAGCGGTCGTGCGCGACTGGAACCTGTCGCCGCTGCAGCTGATCCTCGCTCTGATGCTGCTCTATCTGATCCTCGGCACGGCGCTCGAGGGGTTCTCGATGATCGCGACGACGCTGCCGGTGGTTCTACCCCTGGTCACGGCCGCGGGTTTCGACAAGGTCTGGTTCGGCATCTTCATGGTGCTGGTCGTCGAGATGGCACAGATCACGCCGCCGGTCGCCTTCAACCTGTCGGTGATCCAGAGCATCAGCGGCCAGAGCATGTCCTACCTGACCCGCGTCACCCTGCCCTATCTTCTGATCATGATGCTTTTCGTGGTCCTGCTCGCGTTGTTCCCGCAGATCGTGCTCTGGCTGCCGGACTACCTGCTGAGCCGATGAGCGGCCCATGGACCTCGCGCGCCTTCAGGATCTGATCCGACGCGCCATGACGCGACACGAAGCCTTCGTCGGCGCGGAGGATGGCCGGGTTTTCCGCATCCTGCCTTTCGCCGACTCCGCGCGCGCGGATCCGGCGCCCGAACCCGTCGTCTCGGCGCCGGACGACGCGGTGCATGCGCCATGCTTCGGGATCGTCCACCTGACTCCGGCGCCGGACGCGCCGCCCTTCGTGCGCGCCGGCGACCTCGTCGCGGCGGGCCAGCGTGTCTGCCTCGTCGAGGCGATGAAGGTCTTCCATCCAGTGACCGCGCCGACGGCGGGCCGCGTTGCCGCGATCTTCGTCGCGGCCGGCGACGAGGTCGCGCGCGGCCAGGCGCTGCTCCGTGTGGACCCGACCGTGGATGACGGGTAGCCCCGTGTTCGACAGCGTCCTGATCGCCAATCGCGGGGAGATCGCGCTGCGCATCCTGCGGGCCTGCCGGGCGCTGGGGTTGCGCGTCGTCGCAGCCTACTCCGACGCGGATCGCGACGCCCCGCATCTCGCGCTCGCCGATATGGCGATCTGCATCGGACCTGCCGTCGCGGCGCGGAGCTATCGCGATCAGGCGGCGCTGCTGTCCGCGGCGCTGGCCACCGGCGCGGGCGCCATCCATCCTGGCTACGGCTTCCTCGCCGAGAACGCGGCGTTCGCCGCGCGCGTCGCAGCCGCCGGGCTGGTCTTCGTCGGTCCGCCGCCACAGGCGATCCGGATCATGGGCGACAAGATCGCGGCCAAGGCGGCCATGCAGGCGGCGGGTGTGCCCTGCGTTCCCGGTTCGGAGGGCGCGCTGCCCGAAGATCCCGAGGCGGTGGCGCGGATCGCGCGGCATGTCGGCTTTCCGGTCATCGTCAAGGCCGCGGGCGGCGGCGGCGGTCGCGGCATGCGCGTCGTGCGCGACGCCGCGTCGCTCGCCGACAGCGTCGCCCTGACCCGCCAGGAGGCAATGCAGGCCTTCGGCGATCCGGCGCTTTATCTCGAGCGTTTCCTCGCCCATCCCCGCCATGTGGAGGTCCAGGTGCTCTGCGACGATCACGGCGCTGCGTTGTGGCTTGGCGCACGCGATTGTTCGCTGCAGCGGCGCCATCAGAAGCTGGTCGAGGAGGCACCGCCCCCTGGACTGGCTCCCGGGGAGATCGCGGCGATCGGTGCGCGTTGCGCGGACGCATGCCGGCGGATCGGCTACCGTGGCGCGGGGACCTTCGAGTTCCTCTACCAGGACGGCGCCTTCGCCTTTATCGAGATGAATACCCGCCTGCAGGTCGAGCATCCTGTCACCGAGGAGACGACGGGCATCGACATCGTGGTCGAGCAGCTGCGCGTCGCGCGGGGCGAAAGACTGTCCATCCGCCAGGACGATATTCGCACCGATGGACACGCGATCGAGTGCCGGGTCAACGCGGAGGATCCGGACACGTTCGCTCCGTCGCCTGGCATGGTCGGGTCCTGGAGCCCTCCAGGCGGGCCGGGCATCCGTGTCGACAGCCATTTGTGCGCAGGAACGCGCGTGCCGCCACATTACGACTCCCTGGTCGCCAAGATCGTCGCGCGCGGCGCGACGCGCGCCCAGGCGCTTGCCCGGATGCGTCAGGCGCTGGACGAGACCAGGATCGGCGGCATCTCGACAAATCTTCCGTTGCTGCGGACACTGATCGCCGATCCGGATTTCGTCATCGGCGGGGTCGACATCCATCACCTGGAGCGCGGTCTTGCGGAGCGTCGCGATGGATGAGGCGCCCGCTGCCCCCCGCATCAGCCTGCTCGGCGTCTCCGGCCTCCTCTTCGAGGCACCTGGCGACTTCGATCTCGCGCGGCAGCGACGGATCTGGAGCCTGGCTCGGCGCGCCGCCGCCTGGGATTGGGTCGCCGAGGCGGTGCCGGGCATGACCAACCTGTTGCTCGTTTTCGGCGCGCCGCCGCGCGATCTGGCGGCGGTCGAGGCCGCGTTGCGCGAGGCATGGGACGCAGGCGCCGAGGAGGCGGGCCGTGGTCGCCTCTTCGAGTTCGACGTGGTCTATGGCGGCGAGGGGGGACCAGACCTCGATTTCATGGCCGGGGAGGCGGGCATGCCGCGCGAGGAGATCGCCTCGATCCATGCCGGGCGCGACTATACGGTGTTCGCGCTCGGAAGCCATCCGGGATACGCCTATCTGGGGACCGTGGACCCGCGTCTGTTCATGCCGCGGCGCAAGGTGCCCCGCCTCTCGATCCCCGGCGGGGCGGTGTCGATCGGCGGCTGGCAGACGGGCGTGTCAGCCTCGGCCGGACCGAGCGGGTGGCATACGATTGGCCATACCCACATCAGGTTCTTCGATCATGCGGCGGACACACCGGCGCTGCTCGAACCCGGCGACATCGTCCGTTTCCGGATCGCTAGGATCCTGCCGTGATCGAGATCCTCGACGACGACAGCCAGGCTACGATCCAGGATGGCGGCCGGTCCGGGTGGCGGCGCATCGGCGTCGGCGCGTCGGGCGCCATGGACGCCCTGGCGCTGGAGCGCGCCAATCTTCTGTGCGGCAACGGCGCCGGTCTTGCGGCGATCGAGGTGCCCGGCACGGAGTTGCGGCTGCGCTTCATCACAGCGACGCGTGCGGCGATCGTCGGCGCCGACGCGCCGGCCACGCTCGATGGCCGCGCGTTGCTGCCCGATTCGACCTTCCTCGCCGAGCCGGGCGCGGAGTTGCGCCTGGCACGTCCCGATACCGGGACGTACAGCTATGTCGCGGTCCAGGGCGGGATCGACGTCCCGGTCGTCCTCGGTTCGCGCAGCACTCATCTGCGCAGCGGATTTGGCGGCCACGAGGGGCGCGTCCTGCGTCGTGGCGATGTTCTGCCGATCGGGCGCACTGGCGAGGCCTTTTCCGGATACTTTGCCCTGGAGCCGCCGCGCGCGGTCCTGGCGCTGCCCGGCGACACACCCGAAGTGACCCATGTCCGGGTGCTGCCGGCTGCCGAGCATGACGCGCTGGACGACGCCTCGCGCGACGCATTCTGGGGGACACGGTGGCGAATCTCCGCGCAGAGCAACCGCGCCGGATACCGGCTCGCCGGACCCGTGCTGCGGCTCGCGGTCCCACGCGAAATGCGCTCGCATGGCCTGCTTCCGGGCACGATCCAGGCGCCCGATGGCGGCACGCCGATCATCCAGCTTGCCGACGCCTTCACGGCCGGCGGCTATCCGAAGGCTGGCGTCGTGATCGCCGCCGATCTCTGGCGCGTGGCACAGGCGCCGCTGGGTGCCGCATTGGCCTTTCTGCGCGTCGACTACGCGACAGCCCTGCTCGCCGAGGATGCGTTCGCCGCCTATCGCGCGCGCACTCGCATGTGGATCGAACTCTGGCGGGGGCGGATCTGCGGGGGAGAGGGCGCATGACCGCCGTGCCGCATGCCGAGGGCGTACTCCTCGAGATCGATGGCCGTCGCATGGGCGTGACATTGCGCGCGCCGCATCCCGGGTGCTTTCTGCGCCGTCATCCGTCGCGGCGGACGGATCTGGCGCGGCCCGGCCAGGTGCTGGGGGCCGGCGCGATCTTGTGCCTGATCGCGGCCGGCCCAATCCTCGTGCCGATCGTCATGCCCGAACCCGGCCTTGTTCTGTGCTTTCGCAGCGCACCGGGCGCTGCGACGGGCCACGGCGATCCCGTCGCCGATTACGTGTCGCTCGCCGACCTTGCAGCCCTGGGACTGGCGCCATGAGGATCGACCTCAATTCGGATCTCGGCGAAGGCTTCGGCGCTTGGAGCATGGGCGACGACGCTGCGATGCTGAGAATCGTGACGTCCGCGAACGTCGCCTGTGGTTATCACGCCGGCGATCCGGTCGTCATGGATCGTACCGTGCGCGCGGCCCTGGCGAGCGGCGTCGATCTCGGGGCGCATGTCAGCTTTCCAGACCTCGCCGGCTTCGGTCGCCGTGCGATGGCGATCGAACCGCGCGAGCTGGAGCTTCACATCGTCTATCAGCTCGGCGCGCTCGAGGGCATCGCGCGCGCCGCCGGCCATCGCATAACCCATGTCAACGCCCATGGGGCGCTTGGCAACATCGTGTGCGCCGATCGCGAGACCGCGCAGGTCCTGGTGCGCGCGGTTCGAGCCTTCGATCCTCGCATCAAGCTTCTGGTGCTTTCGAATACCGCGCTCGAACGCGCCGCCGATGCCGGTGGTCTCGCGACCCATGGCCTGTTCCTCGCCGACCGTGCCTATGACCGCACAGGTCAGCTGGTGCCGCGACGCCTGCCTGGTGCGGTGGTGACGGACGAGGCGGCGATCCTGGACCGCGTCGCGCGCGTGCTCGACGATCGCAGCGTCGTCACGATCGAGGGCGAGATCCTGCGCATCGGCGTCGCGTCAATCCTGGTCCATGGCGACACCGATGGGGCGGTCGGCATCGCGCGGGCGATCCGCGCGCGGATCGAGATGTCCGGCGGAGAGGTAGTGCCGCTTTCGCGTCTGTGACGCGCCTCGCCTCGCCGCGTCGGACCCTGCCATGGCGGGGCAAAGCGTGGGATGCTCGGCGCATCGTTGCCTCGACCGGAGACCGCGCCATGCAAGCGACCGATCTGCCCTTCCGCACGGCCACCAGCCTCGCCGCGGCGCTGCGCGCGCGGAAGATCTCCGCACGCGAGTTGCTCGACCTCTATCTGAAGCGCATCGCGACGCATAATCCGCGCCTCAACGCCGTCGTCGAACTGGCGATCGAGCGGGCCCGCAGACGCGCGCGCGCCGCGGACCGCGCGCTCGCCGCGGGCGTCAGGGGCCGGCCGCTGCTCGGCGTGCCGATGACCATCAAGGAGAGCTTCGACGTCGCGGGCATGCGGACCAGCTGGGGCGATCCGGCGCTCGAGGACAATGTCGCCGCCGCCGATGCGCTCGCGGTGCAGCGGCTCGAGGCGGCGGGGGCCATCGTCTTCGGCAAGACCAACGTGCCGCTGATGCTCGCGGACTGGCAGACCTTCAACGCCATCCATGGCACGACCAACAATCCCTGGGACCTGTCGCGTGGGCCTGGCGGATCCTCCGGCGGCTCGGCGGCGGCGCTCGCAGCGGGGCTGACGGGTCTCGAGGCCGGCTCCGACATCGGCGCCTCGATCCGCAACCCCGCGCATTATTGCGGCGTCTACGGACACAAGCCGAGCTGGGGCGTCGCGAGCCCGCGCGGCCACGCCCTGCCCGGGATTGTCGCGACGTCCGACATCTCGGCGATCGGGCCCATGGCGCGTGGCGCGGGCGACCTCGCGCTCGCCCTCGACGCGATGGCGGGGCCTGATGCGATCGACGGGCGTGGCTGGCGCCTCGCCCTGCCGCGCGACACGCGCCGGTCGCTTCGGGAGTTCCGCGTCGCGGTGATGCTCGACGACCGCAACGCGGAGGTCGACGCATCGGTGCGCGACGAGCTCTCGAAGCTCGCCGCCTTCCTGCGGCGCAGCGGGGCGAAGGTGAGCTTGACGGCGCGTCCGGCGATCGATTTCGACGCCCTGATGCGCGTATACATCGCGCTGTTGCGTGCGGCCACCTCGGCGCGGATCACCGACGCGGCGCTGGCGCGCATGGTCGAGGAGGCGGGCCGCCTCGCGCCGGACGACGAGAGCTATCGCGCGCGCATGCTGCGCGGCAATACGCTGTTCCATCGCGACTGGCTGCGCGTCAATGAGCAGCGCCACCGCATGCGGCTGGCATGGGACGCGTTCTTCGCCGCGTGGGACGTGATCCTCTGTCCGACCGCGACGACCGCCGCCTTTCCGCACGATCAGACGGGCGAGCGCTGGGAGCGCATGCTGGACGTCAATGGCGGCCGGCAGCCCGGCACCGAGCAGATGTTCTGGGCCGGCCTCGGCGGCGTCTGCTACCTGCCCGCGACCGTGGCGCCCGCGGGTCAGACGAAGGACGGCCTGCCGGTGGGCGTGCAGATCATGTCCGCGCAGTACCGCGACCACACGACGATCCGCTTCGCGCGGCTTCTCGAGCGCGAGTGGCGCGGCTTCGTCGCGCCACCCGGCTTCGCCTGACGTCGCGCCTCAGCCCGCGCCGAGGCCGAACAGCCCCAGCGTGTTCTCGCGGAAGATCCGGCGACGATCGGCCGGCGCGAGGAAATCGCACTGGTCCCACACATAGGTGAGGGACTGGCGATACGTGCAGTAGCGCCCGACATTCGGCATGTCGGAGCCCCAGCAGAGCTGGCTCGCGCCGAACCGGTCGTAGAGCTGGCGGATATGCGTCAGGGCGCGCGCATAGGGATAGGGCATGCGACCGCCCCAGGCGATCGGGTAGAGCACCTCCGAGAAGACCTGGCCACCATCGAGCAGGCGGCAGATCTCCTCGGGAATGGCGAGACGATCCGCCGCGTCGCAGTAGATGCTGGTCGGGACGCCATGGACGAGGACATGCCGGATCCCGGGATGGCGGTCGACGATGCGCGCGAGGCGGTTCATCTCGTCGAGATACGTGCCCGCCGGCGATTTCGCCGAATGCACCCAGAACACCGGCAGCTTCAGCTTCGCGACGAGGCGCCAGAGCGGATCGAACAGCGGCTCGTCGGGGAAATGCGCGTAGCCGTTGCCGCAGAACGCGGTCATCGTGAAATAGAGCCCCCGCATGCCCAGCGTCGTCACCTCGCGCTCGAGCTTGGCGAGCTGGTCGTCGCGATAGGCGAAGGGCTCGTCCACCTGGGCGAGGCCGATGAAGCGGCCCGGGAAGCGCGCCGCGGCCTCGGCGAAGTAGGGCGCGAGGTCGCCGTAGATATGGTCGTTCTGCAGTACGACCGTGCGGATGCCCGAATAGTCCATGTCGACGACCATCGCGTCGGGCGGCGCCGAATTGTCATGCATGTAGGGCGGCAGGAACTGCACGTACTGGGTCTCGCCACGATGCTCCCATTCGAAGCGCCCGTTGCGGCCGACGCGGAAATTCGTGTCGAGGGCACGCCCGGCCATCGAGGGGTCGTCTGCCTTCCAGAGCGGCCGGTCGGTCACGAGGGCGTGGTCGCGCGCGCGCCGGTAGGGCTGGTTGCCATGGACATGCATCGCCCGCTGCTGATGGCGCAGATGCGTCGCCGCGTCGGGAAAGCCGCAGGCCTCCGCAAGCGGCGGGAAGATATGGCCGTGGCAATCGATGATCTCGAAGTCTGTCGCATCGGACATGGAGGCGTTCCTCAGTTGCGGAATTTCGGATCGAGACGGTCGCGCAGGCCGTCGCCGAGCATGTTGAAGGCGAAGACCAGAAGGGTGATGGCGAGGCCAGGAACGAGAACGAGATGGGGCGCGACCTCGATGAATTCGCGGCCCGCGCCAAGCATGGTGCCCCATTCTGGGGCGGGAGGCTGGACGCCGAGGCCAAGGAAGCCGAGCGCCGCGCCGACCAGGACGGCCTGGCCGGCGAGCAGGCTGGTCTCGATGACGATCACGGTGACGGCGTTGGGAAGGATATGGCGGCCAAGGATGCGCGCGCGCCGCGTGCCCGACGAGATCGCCGCGGCGATGAAATCCTCCTGACGGATCTCGAGCACGCGACCGCGCACCAGCCGGGCCAGGGGCGGCACGAAGCTGGCCGTGGTCGCGATCACGAGCCCGGCCAGACCGGCGCCGATCACGCTCGCCACGGCGATGGCCAGGATGAGATTGGGGATCGTCAGCAGCAGGTCGACGACACCGGTGATCGCGGCATCGACGCGCCCGCCCGAATAGCCCGCCACGAGGCCGAGAGTCACGCCGATCGCGCCGGCGATCGCCACCGACAGCAGGGCGGCGGCGAGGGTGAACCGCGTTCCGACGATCAGCCGCGAGAGCATGTCGCGGCCGATCTGGTCGGTGCCGAGCCAATGCGCGGCGGATGGACGTTCCAGTACCGCCAGCAGGTCCTGCGCATTGGGGTCCTGCGGTGCGATCCAGGGCGCGAACACCGCGATCACCGCGTAGACCGCGAGCAGGCTTCCCCCGAGGAGGAGCGGCAGGTTGCGCTGGCGGCGTGCGCGCGTGGCTTCAGCCATGGCGCAGCCGCGGGTTGATCGCCGCGTAGAGCAGTTCGACGATCAGGTTGATGACGAGGAAGCCGAGGACGAAGACGATGGTGATCGCCTGGACGAGGGTGAAGTCGCGCGCACCGATGGCGTTGACCATCAGGTCTCCGAGACCGGGCCAGGCGAAGAGCCGCTCGACCACGACGGAGCCGCCGAGCAGATACCCCATCTGCAGGCCGATCACGGTCACCGTCGGGATCATCGCGTTGCGCAGGACATGGCGGCTGACGATCGCGACCCCGCCGACGCCCTTGGCGCGCGCGGTGCGGACATAGTCCTTGGCGAGTTCCTCGATCACCACGCCGCGCGTCATCCGCGCCACCAGCGCGATCAGCCGCGCCGAGAGCGCCGCGGTCGGCATCGCGAGCGAAGCCCAACCGGCGAAGCCGAAGCTGGGCAACAGCCCCCACTCCACCGACAGCAGCATGATCAGGACAAGGCCGAGCCAGAAATTGGGCACCGCCAGGAGCGTCACCACGGCGCAGGATATGGCGAGGTCGACGCCGCTGCCCTGGCGCGACGCGGCGATCACGCCTGCCGGGATGCCGATGAGGATCGTCACCAGGATCGCCGACGTGGCGAGCGCGAGCGTCGCCGGAAGCCGCGACAGGATATGCGGCAGCGGATTGCCGCGGAACGTGGAGGAGTAGCCGAAATCTCCGGAAAGCAACCCGAGCATGCGGGTGGCGTATTGCTCGAACAGCGGGCGATCGAGGCCGAGCCGCGTGCGCAGCAGGTCTATGTCGGCCTGGCTTGCCGTGGCCCCGGCCATCATCTGGGCTTCGTCGCCGGGCACGGCCTTGAAGATCACGAAGATGATCGTCAGGACGCCGAACGCGATCAGCGGCATCCGGGCGAGCCGTACGAGGACGAAGCCGATCATGAACGGGCGTGGATGGCGTGGCGCGCGTCACGCCCATCCCCGTCCGCGCGGACGGGGATGGGCGGACCATCGCGTCAGGTGCCGGCGCGGCGCGGGATGGTGAAGACGATCGGCCAGACCTCGACGCCCTTCACGCCCTTGCGAATGGCGGTCACGTTCTCGTTCACATGCAGCCAGACATAGGGTGCGTCGTCCCACACGATTTTCTGCACCTCGCCCAGCAGCGCGTTCTGGCCGGCGAGATCGGCCGTCGCGTTGGCCTTCGCGAGCAGGTCGTCGACGCGGACGTTGCGATAGCGGCCGATGTTCCAGACGTCGAGCTTGCCGTTGTCGTCGGCATTCGACTTGAACAGCGATTCGAGGTGATAGAGGCCGGAGGCGTTCGAGGGATTGAAGCCGAAGAAGGCGACGTCGAAATCGAGCGCCTTGCGCTCGCGCCGCAACTCGCCCCAATAGGCGCCGCCCTCGACCTTGCGGATCTCGGCCTCGATGCCGATCTGCTGGAAGGCGCGTTGGCAGATCTCGGCGATCGAGACGTCGCCGGGGAACAGGCCTTCCGAGGCCAGCATGCGCAGCTTCAGCGACTGGCCGCCCTTCTGCAGCTTGCCGCCCGCGCCGGGCGTCCAGCCGGCCTGGGCGAGCAGGGCCTTGGCCTTGTCCGGCGAATACTCGTACTCGCCGGCGCGCTTGTAGCCCTGCGTGTCGAAGGCGAGCGGCGAATCGGAGGCCTTGGCGAAGCCGAAGAATACGCGCTCGGCGATCTGCCTGACCGGCACGGCGTGGTTGAGAGCCTGGCGCACCCGCACGTCGTCGAAGGGAGCGGCGGAGAGATTGATCGCGAGGCCGAGCGGGCGCAGACCAGGACGCGCGATGACGTCGAGGGTGGCTTCGCGCTTGAGCCCGGCGACGAGCTGGACCGGGACGCTGTCGACGATGTCGACCGATCCCGTCCGCAGCGCCGCGATGCGCGTCGCCGCCTCGGCGATGAACTTGAAGACCAGCCGGTCGGTCGCCGGCTTGCCGCCCCAGTAGCCGTCGAAGGCCTTGAGGACCACCTCCTGCCCGGGCACGAAGCTCTCGAGCATGAAGGGACCGGCGCCGACCGGGTTCTGCGCCACGCCCTTCTCGCCGTGCTTGGCGACGGAGGCGGGCGACACCATCGAGCCCGAGCCATGCGCGAAGCTGTTCAGGATCTGGGAGAACGGCCCCTTGGTTCGGACGATCACGGTCTCCGCGTCGACGATGTCGGCCCCGGCGACGACATCCCAGAGCGGCCGGTTGGTCGGCGTACGCTCGCGGTCCATCATCCGTTCGACGTTGAACTTCACGGCCGCGGCGTCGAACGGCGTGCCGTCGTGGAAGACCACGCCTTTGCGCAGCGTGAAGCGCACCGACGTGACGTCGGCCGCCACCTCCCATCGCGTGGCGAGGCCCGGCACGATCCGCAGATCGGCGTCGAAATCGACCAGCCTGTCGAACATGCAATACCCGACCTCGTAACCGCCGGGATAGGTCGCGAAGGCGCCCTGCGCCGGGTCGAGCGCGGTGACGCGGGTGCTCTGGCCGTAGGTGAGCGTACGGCCGGGCGCGGCCTGGGCGAGCGCCTCGCGCCAGCCCGCGAAGGGCGCGGCGGCGGCGGCGGTCGAGAGAAGCGAGAGCGCGGTCCTGCGATGCATCGTGAAATCCTTCCGGTTCGGTACGTCGGGCGTTGGCTCAGGGCGTGGCGCCTGCGCCATCCGCCCAGAGCTGGTTCCATGTGAAGATGGCGGGCGATCCGCCCGTATGGACGAAGACCACCACGTCGTCCCTGGTGAAGCGACCGTCGCGGATATGCGCGACCATGCCCGACGCCGCCTTGCCGGTATAGATCGGGTCGAGGACGATGCCTTCGTGGCGCGCGAAGAGGCGGGTGGCCTCGTTGCCGGCTTCGCTCGGGACGCCGTAGCGTTCGCCCACGAAGCCGGTGAAATTGGTGATGTCCTCGGGCCCCAGGCGCAAGGACAGCCCAAGCGCCTCGCAGGTCTCGTTGGCGATCTTCGCCGTGCGGTTCGGGACGTCGAACTCGCTCGTCGCGGTCACGCAGTGAATGGCGAACCCGCCGAAGAGCTTGCGGGCGATCTCGAACCCGGCGGCGCCCTTGCCGCTCGAGGACATGTAGAACGCGGTCGGCCTGACGCCGAGCGCGGCGAGCTGCTCGAGCATCTCCATCATCGTCTCGAGATAGGCGATGGCCGAGGCGACGTCGAACATCGGATTGTCGTTGAGGATGTGCGGACGCCTGCCCTTGGCGCGCTGCTCGGCGGCGATCTGGTCGAGCAGCCGGCGCTGGTCGGCGCGGTCGCGCGCGAAATGGACCTCGGCGCCGAGCAGATAATCGACCAGCAGGTTGCCCTGCACCTGGTTGGGGCGCGCGCCCTCGAGGACGAGGATCGTGTCGAGACCCAGCTTGTTGCAGGCCCCGACCGTCTGGCGCGCGGAATTCGATTGCAGGTCCAGACCGACGATCACCACGTCGGGGTTCTCCTGCATCGTGCGTGCGAGGCGGAATTCGAGGTTGCGAAGCTTGTTGCCGCCGAAGGCGACGCCGGTCAGGTCGTCGCGCTTGACGAAGATTCGCGGCCCGCCAAGGACACGCGCGAGGTTAGGCGCCTCGATCAGCGGCGTGTTCCGGATCGCGATATCGACGCGCGGAATGCGCGCGATCGCCGCGCGGATCTCGGCAAAGCCTGGTACCGGCGCGTCCTGCGCCGTCGTCTCGCTCATCTCTCGTCCCTTCCCCTGGACTGCGCGGCCCCCGCCGCACGCATCGACTGCGACCGCAGCGTACCCGACGCGACCGGTGTTTTATACCGCGCGGATCGTCCGCGTCGAATCGAAGCGAATTGACAGCGCCTTGCCGCATGCGAAACATCCATTGCGGTGCGATAGAGGCGCCGAGAGACGCGGGGGACATTTCGATGCGTGCACGCCTGTCGATGGCCGCGGCCGTCCTGACGGTCCTGTCGGGCTGCGAGCCGCCGCCGCCGCCCGCGCCGCCCGCGCCGCGGCCGGTCCGCACCGTGACCGTCGAGCGACGGGCCGAGGGCGAACGCGTGTCGCTGACCGGCCAGATCAAGGCGCAGAACGAGGTCAGCTTCGCGTTCCGCATGGATGGACGCCTCGCCGCGCGCCTGGTCAATGTCGGCGACGCCGTGACGCCCGGCCAGGCGATCGCGACCCTCGATCCGGAGAACCAGCAGAATGCCCTGCGCTCGGCCCAGGCCGCGCTGACGGCGGCGCGGGCGGTCCTTGTCCAGACGACCAGCGCGCATACCCGGCAGCAGAGCCTGATCGGGCAAGGCTACACGACGCGTGCCCAGCTCGATCAGGCGCGCCAGGCGATGGAAAGCGCCCAGGCCCAGGTCGATTCCGCCCAGGCGCAGCTGCGTACCGCCCAGGACCAGCTGAGTTACACGCGCCTCGTCGCCGACGCCGCCGGCACGGTGACCGCCAAGGGCGCCGAGCCCGGCGAGGTCGTGCGCGCCGGCCAGGCGATCGTGCAGGTCGCGCGGCGCGAGGGGCGCGACGCGGTCTTCGACGTTCCTGCGCAGCTCATCCGCATCGGGCCGCGCGACCCGTTGATCGACATCGCGCTGACCGACGATCCGCGCATCCGCACCACCGGTCGCGTGCGCGAGGTCGCGCCCCAGGCCGATCCGGTGACGCGGACCTATCAGGTCAAGGTGGGCCTCACCGAGCCGCCGCCCGCCATGCTGCTCGGCGCGACGGTGACCGGCAGCGTGCGGCTCGCCGCGTCGGCGGGCGTCGAGATCCCGGCGAGCGCGCTCACCACATCCGAGGGCCGGCCCGCGGTCTGGGTCGTCGATACCGCGCGCGGCACGGTCGCGACGCGTCAGGTCGAGGTCGCGCGCTACGATCCGTCCAGCGTCATCGTCGCCCAGGGCCTCGAGACCGGCGACGTCGTCGTCACCGCGGGCGCCCAGGTCCTCCATAACGGCCAGAAGGTAAGGTTGCTGGGGAACGCGCCGTGAAGCGCTTCAACCTTTCCGAATGGGCGATCGGGCAGCGGTCCCTGGTCGCCTACTTCATGCTGGTCGTCGTCGTCGCCGGCATCGCGTCGTATTTCCGGCTCGGCCGCGCCGAGGATCCGGCCTTCACCATCAAGACCATGGTCGTTCAGGCGGCATGGCCAGGGGCCAGCCTCGACGATACGCTGCGGCAGGTCACCGAGCGCCTGGAGCGCAAGCTGCAGGAGACGCCCAACCTCGATTTCCTGCGCAGCTACACGACGCCTGGCCAGGCGACGATCTTCGTCAATCTCAAGGGCACGACGCCCGCCGCCGCCGTACCCGGCATCTGGTACCAGGTGCGCAAGAAGGTCGGCGACATCCGTGGCACGCTGCCCGATGGCCTCGTCGGGCCGGGTTTCAACGACGAGTTCGGAGACACGTTCGGCATCGTCTACGGCTTCACCGCCGACGGATTCACCCATCGCGAATTGCGCGACCATGTCGACGCGGTGCGCGCCCGGCTGCTGCGCCTGCCCGAAATCTCCAAGATCGATGTCGTCGGCGCCCAGGACGAGCGCATCCATATCGAATTCTCGACCGCGCGCCTTGCCGGGCTCGGCCTGGACACCGGCGCGTTGATCGCCGCGCTGCAGCGCCAGAACGCGGTCGCACCCGCGGGCCGGGTCACGACCGGCGACGAGACGTTGCTGCTGCGCGTCTCCGGCGCGTTCCGCTCGGAGGCCGACATCCTCGCCGTCAATTTCGCGGTCGACGGGCGTTTCGTGCGGATCGGCGATATCGCCACGGTCCGTCGCGACTACGCCGACCCGCCGCAGCCGATGTTCCGCGTCGACGGAAAGCCCGCGATCGGCCTTGCCATCGCGATGCGCGACGGTGGCGATATCCTGGCCCTGGGGGCGAACATCGAGCGTGCGATGGCCATGATCGTCGCCGACCTGCCCGTCGGCATCGAACCCAAGCTGGTGGCGGCGCAGCCGGAGACGGTCAAGACCGCCGTCGCCGAGTTCATGAAGGCGCTCTGGGAGGCGATCGCGATCGTGCTCGCGGTCAGTTTCGTCAGCCTCGGCCTACGCGCCGGTGCGGTCGTCGCGGTGTCGATACCGCTGGTCCTGGCCATCACCTTCGTCGCCATGGAGATGGCGGGCATCGACCTCCAGCGCATCTCCCTGGGCGCGCTGATCATCGCGCTGGGGCTGCTGGTCGACGATGCGATGATCACCGTGGAGACGATGATCACGCGCCTGGAACAGGGCGACAGCAAGCTCGCCGCCGCGACCTTCGCCTATACCTCGACGGCGTTTCCGATGCTGACCGGCACGCTGGTGACCGTGGCGGGCTTCGTCCCGATCGGCTTCGCGCGCAGCTCGGCCGGCGAGTACACCTTCTCGATCTTCGCCGTGGTGGCGATCGCGCTTGTCGCGTCCTGGGTGGTCGCGGTCGTGTTCACGCCGCTGCTCGGCGTCTGGATGCTCGGCGCGAAGCCGGGACACGCCCATGCGGCCGCGCCCGGACCTTTGATGCGCGGCTTCCGCGCGCTGCTGGTGCTGGCGCTGCGCGCGCGCTGGGCCACGATCCTCGCGGCGCTGGGCCTGTTCGCCGCCGCGCTGTGGGGCATGCGCTACGTGCCGCAGCAATTCTTTCCCGCCTCGGACCGGCCCGAATTGCTGGTCGACGTGAAGCTGGCGCAGAACGCCTCGATCCATGCCAGCCGCGAGGCGGCGTCGCGCATCGACGCGGCGCTGCGCGACGATCCGGACGTCGCGCGCTGGAGCACCTATGTCGGCCGCGGCGCGGTGCGGTTCTATCTTCCTCTCGACGTCCAGCTGCAGAACGACTCCATCTCGCAGCTGGTGATCGTTGCCCGCGATCTCGACGCCCGCGAGCGGCTGCGCAAGCGACTGGAGACGTTTGTGGAGACGGAGCTGCCGCAGGCCGTCGCACGTGTCTCGCCGCTGGAGATGGGGCCGCCGGTCGGCTGGCCGCTGCAATATCGCGTCACCGGACCCGACATCGTGCGGCTGCGCGAGATCGCGCAGGCCACGGCGGAGATCGTCGCCGCGTCTCCCGTGACCCGGCAGCTCAACTACAGCTGGGGCGAGCCGGCGCGGGTCCTGCGCGTCGCCGTCGACCAGGATCAGGCGCGGCTGCTCGGGCTCGGCTCGCGCGATCTCGCCCAGATCCTGAACGCGGTGATGAGCGGCAGCACGGTGACGCAGCTGCGCGACGACATCTATCTCGTCGACGTCGTCGTGCGCGCCGAGGCGTCCGAACGCGCCTCGCCCGCGACGCTGCGCTCGCTGCAGGTCGCGCTGCCCAACGGGCGCGTCGTTCCGCTGGGCCAGTTCGCCGCCATCGCCTACGAGCAGGAATTCCCCATCGTCTGGCAGCGAGACCGTCAGCCGATGCTGCTCGTCCAGGCGGATCTCTCGCCGGGCGCCCTTCCCGCGAGCGTCGCCCGGGACCTCTCCGGCCGGATCGCGGCCCTCAACGCGACGCTGCCGGCGGGTTATGCCGTGACGATCGGCGGCACGATCGAGGAGAGCGCCAAGTCCCAGGCCTCCGTCGCCGCGGTCGTGCCGGTCATGCTGATCCTGATGCTGACGATCCTGATGGTGCAGCTGCGGAGTTTCCAGCGCCTGTTCCTGGTGCTCAGCGTCGCGCCGCTGGGTCTGGTGGGCGTCGTGGCGGCATTGCTGCTGGCGGGCAAGCCGCTGGGCTTCGTCGCCATCCTCGGTGTCCTGGCCCTGATCGGCATGATCGTGCGCAACTCGGTGATCCTGATCGACCAGATCGAGACCGAGCGGGCGCATGGCCGCGCGCCCTGGGACGCGGTGATCGAGGCGACGACGCACCGCTTCCGCCCCATCCTCCTGACCGCCGCGGCGGCGATCCTGGGCATGGCGCCGATCGCGCCCACCGTGTTCTGGGGGCCGATGGCCTACGCGATCATGGGCGGTCTCGCCGTCGCGACGCTGCTCACGCTGTTCTTCCTGCCCGCCCTCTATGTCGCGTGGTTCCGCATCCGGCCTTGATGCGGCGGCGGGCTTTGGCGATCGACGGCGTCCCGGGATAGGCTCCGGACGTGACCGCGAAGGAGCGAGAGCGATGATCGAGAGCCGTCCCCTTGGCCGAACCGGCCTGCCCGTGTCCGTGCTGGGTTTCGGTGCCGCGCCGCTGGGCGATCTCTACGCCCGGCTGGACGAGGGCGTGGCGGTGGCGGCCGTCGCCGCGGCGCGTGCGGCGGGCATGACGCTGTTCGACACGTCCCCGCATTACGGCAACGGCCTGTCGGAACTGCGCCTGGGCGCCGGGCTTCGCCGCCAGCCGGGCGCGGGCGTGGTGCTGTCGACGAAGATCGGCCGCGTGATGGATCCGCGCCGCCGGCCCGACCCGCCGCCCGCGGGCGTGATCTCGCCGGGTTTCGCGGGCGGCGTGCCGCATCGCGCGTCCTTCGACTATTCGTATGATGGCGCGCTGCGCGCCTTCGAGCAGTCGCTCCTGCGTCTGGGCGTCGACCGCATCGACATCCTGCTGATCCACGACGTCGATGTCTGGACCCATGGCGACGGCTTCGAGGCGCGGTTCAAGGAGGCGATGGACGGCGCCTATCGCGCGCTGGACCGCCTGCGCGCCGAGGGCGTCGTCAAGGCGATCGGCGTCGGGATCAACGAGGCGGAGACCTGCGTGCGCTTCGCCGAGGCCGGCGATTTCGACACGGTCCTCATGGCCGGCCGTTATTCGCTGCTCGAGCAGGGCGGCGCGGAGGGCTTCCTGCCGCTGGCGCTGCGCAAGCGCATCGGGGTGATCCTGGGCGGCGTCTACAATTCCGGGATCCTCGCCACCGGTGCCGTCGAGGGCGCGCGCTACAATTACCGGCCCGCACCGCCGGAGATCATGGCGCGCGTGCGCCGCATCGAGGCCGTGTGCCGGGCGCATGCGGTGGCCCTGCCCGACGCGGCGCTGCGCTTCGCCATGGCCCACCCCGCCGTAGCCTCTGTCGTCCTGGGCGCGGTATCCGCCGAGGAGGTCGCCCGCAACGTCGCCTCGCTGGCGCGCCCCATCCCGGCGCGTCTGTGGTCGGATCTGAAGGCCGAGGGTCTGCTTGCCGCCGATGCGCCGGTTCCGGCCGAGGCGGCGCCGGCTTAGGAATTCGTTAACCGCGTTCGCGGTACCGAGGATCCTGGACACAGGGCCGCGCCCGGATTTCCCGCCCTGGCGGCCGAGGCTATCGCACGCAAACCCATGGCGCAGACGAAGAGCCCCGCCGGGGCCGCATTTCCGGGGATCACCCAGGGGGAGGATGGCCTCCCGGCCACGACGTCGCCGCCCGCGCGTCGCGCGCGCGTGGCCTTCGTCGACGATGACGCGGACCTGCTCGCCGGGTTGCGCCGGGCGTTGCGCCGGTCCGGCCTCGATTGGGACATGTCCTTCCACGGTGATCCCAGGGCGGCGCTGGCGGCGCTGCTCGCCGACCCCGCCGATGTCGTCGTCGTCGACATCCGCATGCCCGCACTGAACGGGATCGATCTCGCGGCGGCGCTGGCCGAGCGGCACGCGCAGACGCGCACGATCGTCCTTTCCGGGTCGACCGATTTCGATCTCGCAATTTCCTCGATCAACGTCGGACGGATCTTCCGCTATCTCGTCAAGCCGTGCCCGACCCCGGTTCTCGTCGCGGCGGTGACCGCCGCATTGCGCAGCCGCGACGCGGCCGCAACGGCATCGGGCGGCGATCCCTCCGCGAAGGCCGCGATCGACCAGCTGAAATCCGGCGTGATCGTGCTCGGCCCGCGCGGCCAGGTCCAGTTCACGAATCAGCGCGCCGGAACCTTGCTGGCGCGGCGCGACGGAATCCTCGTCGAGAACACGGGCACCTGCCGCGCGAGTTCCGCGGACGCCACGCGCCGCCTTCACGCGGCGATCAGGACGGCGCGCGACGCGGGAACCCCCGACGCGCTGACGATCGAGACACGCGACCATGGCCCGCTGCGGGTCGTGGTACGACCACGCGTCCCGGACGAGGATGGCGCGGAGCCGCTGATCTGCCTCTATCTCTTCGCGGCCGACGACGACCCGGCCGTCGATCCGAACCTGCTGCGCGGCATGTTCGGACTGACGCCGTCCGAAAGCCGTCTCGCGGCCGCGCTCGCGCGCGGGCTCGCGCTCGAGGACGCGGCCGCCGCCGAGGGCTGGACCGTCAACTCGGCGAAGACCTACCTCAAGGCCGTGTTCGCCAAGGTCGGGGTATCGCGTCAGGCGGATCTCGTGCGCGTCGTCCTGCGCAACGCCGGCCAGTAGCGCTCGCGCGGCCCGGCCGCTATCCGCAGACGGGAAGCGTCACCGTGAACCGCGCGCCGCCGAGCGGCGAATCGCCGAGCGCCAGCCGGCCGCGATAGCGTTCGACGATCCTGCGGCTGATGCCGAGGCCCTGGCCGGTTCCCTTGCCGACCTCCTTGGTCGTGAAGAAATGGTCGAAGATGCGCTCGCGCAGGCCCGGCGGCACGCCCGAACCGTTGTCGTCGACATGCACGACCGCGAAATCCCCCTCCGCGCCGAGCGAGATCCGCACGAGGCCCGGCGCCGCGCGCGCGTCGCGCACGGCATGGCAGGCGTTCGTGATGAGATTGACGAAGACCTGGCTGATCTGGCCGGGTCCACCACGGACCATGGGAACATCCGGCGCACAGGTCAGGGCGACGTCGATCTCGTGCTTCCAGGTGCTGCGCGTGATGATCAGGCAATGCTCGAGCACGGCGCGCAGGTCGACATCCTCGTCCTGCGCAAGGTCCGGATAGGCGAAGGTGCGGACGGCGGCGACGATCTCGGCGATGCGCTGGCAGCCGGTGAGCGACTGGTCGAGGGCGTCCGGGATCTCGGCGAGCAGATCGACTGCCTCGGATCCCCCGGCGAGGTCCGCGGCGCCGCCCATGGCGGCCGGACGGAGCAGATCGTGGAACGCGTCGCGCAGGAATTGCAGATTGTCGCCGATGTACTGCATCGGCGTGTTGATCTCGTGCGCGATGCTGCCGGCCAGCATGCCCAGCGCCTCGAGTTTCTGCGCCTGCTGGAGATCCTGTTCCAGCTTGCGCGCCCTGATCGAGTCGCGCCGCCGTCTCAGGGCTTCGGCCAGGAGCGGCACGAAGCGCTGGAAGAGCTGCAGCCTGCCCTGGTCGAGACCCGCGCTTCGCGCGCCCGCCACGACCAGCAGATGGCCGGGCAGCGATGGCTCTATCCGCGCGCTCGCCATCCAGCGCAGCCCGGGCAGGGCTGCGAGCGGCGCCAGGATCGCGGCCGCCGAGACGTCCGCGATCATGCGGCTCGGACGTTCGGCGAGATAGTCGATCACCCCGGCCTGACGCTGCACCGCGCGCCACCATGCCGCATGGTCGGCGCAGATCGGCGCATCGTCCGTATCGCGCGGCAGCAGCGCGGCGTAGGGCGTCTCCATCGCCTCGGCGAGCTGGGCCAGCAGCCGGACGGGACCATCGGCGGGATCCTCGACCTCGCTCAGGCTGCGCAGCGCGCGCACCACCATCTCGCTCGCCGCGCGCATCTGCCGGTCGCGGTCGTGGAGCCGCTTCAGCTCCACGAGCGTGCGTTCGAGCCGTGCGTCGTGCGCGACGCGTTCGCGGGTGACGAGGTCCTGCAGCCGCCGTCGCTCTTCCTCGTGGCGAAGTCTCTCGCTCACGTCGCGCGAGAGGGTCTCCAGCCGCGCACGGTTCCGCAGGCTGCGCGAGATCTCGGAAAAGAAGGTGAGCAGCAGCCGCTCGCGATGGCTGTAGGCGTAGCGGCGCCGAACGGAATCGAAACCGAGGAAGCCCTCGCATCGCGTTCCGTCCATGATCGGGATCGCGACGCAGCTCTTGATGCCCTGCGGTTCGAGAAGCTGGCGCAGCTGGCCGTCGGCCGGAAGCTCCGCGACGTCGGGGACGTGGACGCTCCGCCCCTCGCGATGGGTATCCGTCCAGGCGGAGAGCCCTGCCAGCGGCACGGATTGGAGCCTCTCGCGTTGCGGCGCGATCCCGTCGCCGCACCATTCATGGGTGTTGGTCGTCGTGCCTGCCGCCCAGTCGTAGTCGAAGAGATAGGCGCGGTCGGCGCCGACGAAGCGTGCAAGCTGCCCGAGCGCCGCCTCGATCGCCGCGTCGACCTGTTCGACCGGCGTGTTGAGGTAGCGCGAGGCGATGGTCATCAGGAGATCGTGAAGCGCCATCTCCGCCTGGAGGTCGGCCTTCAACTGGCTGATGTCGCGCGCGATCAGGACGAGGGAGCCGTCCGGCGCGCGGGTCAGGGACACCTCCTGGTGCGGCGTCGCGCCATTCGCGTAGAGCGCCCGCATATAGCCACGCCACGCGCCGCGCGCGGCGATGGCCTCGCGCGCGGCCGTCGCCACCGTCGCGCGGTCGGCGGGGTGGCAGAGCTCCGACCACTCCCGTCCCAGCCAGGCATGGTCGCCGTCGCCACCGAACATCCGCGCGAGCGCCGCGTTCACATGGGTGAGACGGCCATCCGGACCGGCGATGGCGATGGCGTCGTGCGACGCGTCCATGGCCGCGAGACGCTGTGCGACCGCGGTCTTCTCGGCGCGCTTGAGGCGGGTGATGTCGCTGCGCAGGGCGATCATCTGGCCGTCGGCGATGCGCAGTTTCGCGCTGCGCACCCAGCGGCCATCCGCAAGCTCGGTCTCCGTCTCCCATCCCTGTCGGTCGCGAACCGCCCGCAGCCGCTCCTCGAGCCACGCCTGCTCGCGACCGCGCGCTTCCGGATATTCGCCCCGCGCCAGCTCCGCCTCCAGGATCGACGCCAGCGTCGCGCCGGGCGCGAGGGTGTCGCTCGATCGCGGATGCAGCGCCTTGTACCGGTCGTTGCACAGGACCAGCCGCCCCTGCGCGTCGAACAGCGCGAACCCGTCGGGCAGGGCCGTGACCGCCGCGAGCAGCGTCGCGCGGGCCTGCTCCGCCTCGGCCGCGAACCGCGCCAGCGTCTCGGCCTGGAGCTTCTTTTCGCTGATGTCGGTCTGGATCGCGACGAAGCCGTCGAGGTCGCCTTGCGCGTCGAGAACGGGCTGGATGTCGATGGACAGCCAATAGGACTGACCCGACTTCGCGCGGTTCAGGATCTCCGCATGGACCGGCTGCCGCGCATCCAGCGCGGCGCGGATTCGCGCCACCGTCGCCGCGTCGGTGCCCTCGAACTGGAGCAGTTCGCCCGGCCGGCGGCCGCGCACCTCGTCGAGGGTGTATCCCGTCGTCCGCGTGAAGGCGTCGTTCACCCACTCGATGCGCCGTCGCCTGTCCGTGACGATGACGAGGTTGGACGTGACGGCGGCGACGCGCGCAAGGCGCGCGAGGTGCTGGCGCTTCGCCGTCTCCTCGCCGGCGCCGGGACCGCTGGATGGCGTCATCGCGCGCCCGGGGCTCAGCGCCCGAAGACGATCGCGGAGATCATCAGGTTGCCGTGCCGCACGGAACCGAGGGCGAGCGAGCCCTGCTCGCCGAAGGTGAACCCGACGGTCGCCGGGACGCCGGGGAACTCCCTGGCCAGCGCCTGCCGCATCTCGTCGAGCCGGTCGCGGACCTGAAGCATGCAGCCGCCGCAGTAATACATCGCCAGCGCCGAGATCTCCGACGGATCGATGTCGCCGATCAGGGCGGCCGAGCGCACGACACTGCCGGCCCTGCCGACCAGGGTCGTCGCCGTCCCCTTCATGAGCACAACCTCGTCGCCCTCGGATACGCGTGTGAAGAGCGTCATCGATCCGTCGGCCACGATCGTCTCCGGATGGGAGAGAACGTAGAGGGGCATGTCCTCCAGGACGCTCGCCACGCGGCCAAGCGGCGTCAGGGCGGATTTCATGAGGATGTTGACGCTGCCCGCAGCCGGCCGGTGGACCGCGCCCTCGGTCCAGCGCTCGTAGACGGTCGCGGCTGGCTGGCCGTCGATCTCGAGGATCCGACGGCCGGCCGCGCGGGTGATCGTTCCACGGCATTCGCTCGGCGCGTAGCCGCTTTCGAAAGCGGTGCTGACCGTGACGCTGGGAAAGAGCACGCTGACCACCGCCGCGTCCGCCACGGCAGTGCCGGCGTCGAGGATGCGCCACTGTCCGGCGATCGCGTTGTCGGCCGCCGACCCGCCGATGATCGGCACACCCGGCCCGACCCCGGCCTGGACACCGGCCAGGAACTCCTCCTCGTCTCCCGGTGTCGCGCAGACGAGAACCAGCGCGGGTACCTCGCCCGCGCGGCCCGCGCGCGCGAGCGCCTGGCGCGCAAGGCGCTGGCCGGTCGCGCGGGCATCGCCCGCGAGCGGCCCCGCCGCGACGCCGTAATCGCCGGTGGGATCGCTGATGGCGAGCAGACCGATGCCGGCATCAGTCGCCATGGCGACCGCAGCGTCGGTCATGCCGCCGAGGCAGGATGTCGCCGCGTGCAGCCGGCTCGCGGGCCAGCGCGCGTGCAACGCGCGGCCGAACAGGTCGAGGCCGATCGCGCAATTGGCGTGCACGAGGACGAAATCCGGGTCTGTCACGCCCGCGCGTTCGAGCTGCGCGATGCAGTCCGCGGCGGCCTCTGCGCCCGCGGGGTTCGTCGAGTAGGCGCTCGCGGCGCGAAACATGGTCACGCCACCGCGTCTTGGGCCGCGTCGCCGAACCTGCGCGCCCTGCGATGGTCGCGGCGGGCCAGACCGGCGCCCAGGAGTTCCTCCGGCGCCATCGGCGTCGCGAAGAAGAAGCCCTGCAGCTGCTTCACCCCCAGGCCGCGGAGCAGATCCACCTGCTCGCGCGTCTCCACGCCCTCCGCGATCACCGTGAGATGGAGCGAATCCGCCAGATCGACGATCGACGCGACGATCTTCTCGTTCTTGCCGCCCCTGCCGTGTCCGGCGAGCGTCATGACGAAAGACCTGTCGACCTTCAGGCTGTCGATGTCGAGCCAGCGCAGCGTCTCGAAGAACGAATATCCGGTCCCGAAATCGTCGAGCGCGATGCGCGCGCCCATGTCGCGCAGGCTGTCCACGACGTCGCGGACAGCGGCGGCCTTCTCCAGCCGGTTGCTTTCGGTGATCTCGATCTCGAGCCGGCTCGCCGGCATGCCCTCCTCGTTCAGGATGCCTGCGACCATGTCCACGAAGCGTGGCGACGAGATGGTACAGATCGGGGCGTTGACCGACACCGACAGGTCGAGTCCGCCTTCGGCGAGAACGCGCCATCCGCGTGCGGCCTGGCGCAGCACCCAGGCCGTCACGTCGTCGATCCGGCCGGTGGCCTCGGCGACCGGGATGAATTCCAACGGCGAGATCGGCCCCTGGACGGGATGCGTCCAGCGCAGGAGCACCTCGCTCGACGCCATCGCACCCGTCTCGGCGCAGATCCGCGGCTGAAAAAGGATGCGGAATTGCGCGTCGAAATCGGCGCGCGCGAGTTCGGCGGCGATCCAGTCCTGTCTGTGCGTGAGCGCCGAAGGCGGCGTCATGCGGCCGGCCCGGGCATCGGCGATCGCCTGGCGTATCGCCGCGATGAGCTCGGCCGCGGGTGCCGGCTTCTGCAGGAAGCCCGCCACATGCGCGCGGTTTATGGCATCGAGGAGCACCGTCCGATCGGCATGTCCGGTCAGCATGATCCGCGGCGTCGCGGCCGCGATCTCCCGCGCACGCTCCAGGAAGACGATGCCGTCGATGCCGGTCATCATCATGTCGCTCACGATCGCGTCGTAGCGCGCGCCGGCGAGCAACCGCGCCACCGCCGCCTCGCCGCTGGTGACGCCATCGATCTGGAAATGGCGTCCTGCGACACGGTGGAGACCGGCGAGCACGTTCGGGTCGTCGTCGACGATCAGCAGGCGATCCACGCGGGCGATCCTCTCTCGATGGGACCGATACGCTGCCCGAGGTCGCTGCGGCTCGCCATCCCCGTTCGGGGAGGTCGCCATCATGCCGGCGTGCCGCCCGCGAGATCCGCGTAGTGACGCGCCGCGACGTCCGGGTGGGACCGCAGCCGCCCCTTGAGCACGTTGTCGCCGACATTGCGCAGCAACGGGTTGGCGGGGTCGCGCGTCACGCCGCGCCGCAGCGCCGCGAGGGCGGGCGGCAGGTCGATCAGCGGTATCGTGGCGTCGAGGTCCGCGCGCAGGAAGGCGGCGATGGACAGGCGGTCGGCTCCAGCCGGCGGCGCGACGACGCGGTGCACGGTCGCCTTCAGGTACCCGTCGGAGGCCATCTCGAGCAGTTCGCCGATGTTGACGACGAAGGTGCCCGGGATCGGCGCGGCGTCGATCCACGAACCGTCCGCGGCCTCCACCTGAAGGCCGCCGCGATCCGCCTGCAGCAGCAGGGTCAGGAAGCCGCCATCCTTGTGGGCACCGACCCCCTGGTCGTCGCCGGTCGCCTCGCGTCCGGGATACCGGATCAGCTTCACGAGATTGTTCGGCGTCGTGCCGACGATCGCGTCGAAGACGTCGGCAGGCTGCCCGAGCGCCAGTGCGAAGGCGCGCAGCAGGCGGCGGAGCACCGCCACGGTCTCGTCGAGCCAGGACAGGGTCAGGGTCCGGAACTCCGGCAGGGCGTCGGGCCATTGGTTCGGTCCCGGCAGCCGCGTCCAGGCCGGCGCGCCGGGCAGCCGCGGCATCGCGGGCCGCTCCACGCCGATGTCGATCTGCTCGCGCCAGTCGGGGCGTCCGCGCGTGCGTTCTCCGCCGGCCCGCGTGTAGCCGCGGAAATGCGGCGAATTGACCATGGCGATCGCCATCTTCTGCGCGTCGGGCAGGGCGAAGAAGCGCCGGGCCGCATCGACGATCGAGCGGATGCGCGCGTCCGGGAGTCCGTGGCCGCGGAGATAGAAGAACCCGACATCGCGTGCCGCGGCGCCGAGCGCGGCAAGGAACGCCTCCCGCGCGGTGTCGCCGGCCTCGAAGGCGGCGAGGTCGATCACGGGAAGGGCAGGACGGGTCATGGGCGCTGAACCGGGGTGGCGACAGGAACGTGGCGGTGAGATGCGGGACAATCCCGCGTTTCCCGTCGCCAGGCAATGTGGCGTCGGGAACCCGCACGCGTCGCGCATGTCCTTCGCGGCGCCGGGAAAGCGCCATGCTGCCGCCATCATCGGGAATTTCCATTCCAATCGTGCAGCGATCCGCGCGCCGCGGGTCCGAGAGAGGATTTCCACGATGGTGACCACATATTTTCGCGCCGCGGTCTTCGCCGGCGCGCTCGCGCTCGGCCTGTCCGGCGCCGCGATGCCCGCGCAGGCGGTGTCGAGCGATCCATCCGCGTCCGCGAGCCGTCGCATCGGGTCCGCGGCGTTCGACGCCGGCGATTACGAGACCGCCCTGGCGGCGTGGCAGGCTTGCGCGGATGCGGGCGAGGCCGCGTGCCAGGCGGCGATCGGCTACATGATGCTGATGGGCATCGGCGTGGAGCAGGACACCGAGGGGGCCGCCGAGTGGCTCGAGAACGCCGCCGAGGCCGGCGATGCCTACGGGGCTTTCCTGCTCGGTCTCATCTACCATCACGGGGACGATGCGTCGGAGGTCGATTACGCGCGCGCCTTCGCGCTGTTCGAGCAGGCCGATCGCGGCGGGATCCTGCCCGCGCGCTCCGAACTCGCGATGATGCATCTCCGGGGCCACGGCGTGCCCGTCGATCGCGGCAAGGCGATCGAGCTTTTCTTGAGCGCGGGCAAGGACGGCGAGCCGATCTCCCTGATGCGGGCCGGGGCGTTGCTCCAGCTGGCCGAGGAAGGCCCGGATCCCGAGGCTGCCTTCCTGCTCTTCAAGGCGGCTGCGGAGCTGGGTTTTCCGCAGGCCATGTACCTGGTCGGAGACATGATCCGGCTCGGGCAGGTCTCGCCCGCCGATCCGGTCGAGGCCCTGATGTGGTTCCTGCTCGCCGCGCGGAATCCCCACGGGGATGCGGAACTCCTGTCGGTCGCGTCGCGGATGGCCGACATCCATGGGGCGAAGCTCTCCGCCGCCGAGCGCGACGAGGCGCATGGTCGCGCGACCGCATGGGCCGCTGCCGCGAGCCGCTGATCGAGGGCGGGATCTGGACGGCGCGAGGTCCTGCGCCGTCTATCGTCCCTTCGGATCGAGCGCGTCCCTGAGGCCGTCGCCCAGCAGGTTGAAGGCGAGGACGACGACGAAGATCGAGAGACCCGGGAAGATCGCCATCCAGGGCGCCTGACCCAGGAAGCGCTGGGCGGCGTTGAGCATCGAGCCCCAGCTGGGCGCGGGGGGCTGCT
>CAYSUY010000017.1:0-35058 GCA_964434345.1 uncultured Acetobacteraceae bacterium | reverse complement strand
TGTTCTTCCTCGCCAACCTGCTGATGATCCCGTTCGGCTGGGCGATGATCAAGGCTTCGCGCCGCATCCTGTCGGTGCCGCGCGAAGTGCTGATGCCGATCATCCTGCTGTTCTGCGTCGTCGGGTCCTTCGCGATCGAGAACACGCTCTTCAACGTCTGGGTGATGCTGGTGATGGGGATCGTCGGATATCTCTTCGAGGAGAACGGGATCCCGACCGCGCCCGCGATCCTTGGGCTCGTCCTCGGCAAGATGATCGAGGAGAATTTCCTGCTGTCGATGATCAAGGTCGGCGGCGACGTGACCGGGCTGTTCGGCCGCCCGATCGGAGGGACCCTCGGGGCGATGACGCTCGCGATCTGGATCCTTCCGCTCGCCTGGCTGGCCTGGCGCAGACTGGGCAGGGGAGAACACGCAACATGATCGTCGATTGCCACGTCAATGTCTGGGAAGACCGTCACTGCACGGAGATGTTCCGCGCGCAGACGAAATTCGCGCGTCCCGGATCGGTCGGCATCAAGGCCGACGCCGACACGCTCCACGCGGCGATGGCGCATGTCGACAAGGCGATCATCTTCTCGCTGCGTTACGGCGACAGCGCGGGCGTCGATGGCGATGACGAAGTGACGGCGGCAGCGGTCGCCAAGTATCCCGACAAGTTCGTCGGCTTCGCGTGCATCGATCCGCGCATGCCGAATTGCATGGATCTGCTGGTCCATGCGATCGAGGATCTCAAGCTCAAGGGCGTCAAGTTCGGCCCCATCTACAACGGCGTGTCGGTCAACGATCCGCGGATGGAGCCGATCTACCGCTATCTGGTCCGGCATGACATTCCGCTGACCATGCATATGGGGACGACCTTCGCGGCCAACTCGATCGCCGAGTATGGGCGCGCCATCCATGTGGACGACGTCGCGCGGCGCCACCCGGACCTCAAGATGGTGATGGCCCATATGGGGCACCCCTGGTACGAGGAGTGCATCATCGTCGCGCGCAAGCAGCCGAACGTCTATTGCGAGGTTTCGGCGCTGTTCTACCGGCCCTGGCAGTTCTGGAACATTCTGAAGACCGCCGAGGAATACACGATCGCGCATCGCGACAAGATCTTCTGGGGAACCGATTTTCCCTTCGCCGAGGTCGACGAGTCGATCGCGGGGCTGCGCAACGTGAATGCCGTGATCGGCAAGTCTGGACTGCCGCCGGTCTCGAACGAAACGATCGAGCGGATCCTGCACTCCAATCCGTTCGCGCATTGGTGGCACGATCCGAAGGCAAAGGGGCTCTGAACCATGGCCGAACTCTGTGATCTGTCCGCCGTCGAACTGCGCCGTCTGATCGGGTCCCGACGGATCTCTCCGGTGGAACTGCTCGGTTCCTGCATCGATCGCATCGCGCGCGTGAACCCGCGGCTGAATGCGGTGACGGCGACCTGTTACGACCGCGCGCGGGACGAGGCGTGGGCGTCGGAGCAGCGTGTGCGGCGCGGCGATGCGCTCGGCCTCCTCGAGGGGCTTCCGCTGGGCGTGAAGGACCTCAACGAGACAGAGGGGCTGCGCACGACCTGGGGCTCTCCGATCTGGAAGGACCACGTGCCTGCGAAGGACGAGCGCATGGTCGCGGCGTGTCGCGCAGCCGGCGCGATCGTGGTCGGCAAGACCAACGTGCCGGAATTCGGCGCGGGGGCGAACACCAACAACCCCGTCTATGGACCGACCCGCAATCCCTTCGACCTCGCACGCATCTGCGGCGGTTCGTCCGGCGGTTCGGCGGTTGCGCTCGCCGCGTCGATGCTGCCGATCTGTACCGGGTCCGATACCGGCGGATCCCTGCGCACGCCGGCGGCTTTCTGCGGCGTCGTCGGCTTCCGCGTTTCGCCGGGCACCGTGCCGACCGAGCGACGTCCGCTCGGCTGGACGAATATCTCGGTGCAGGGACCGATGGGGCGCGACGTCGCCGACACGGCACTCCTGCTCGCGGCACAGATCCGCTCCGATGGCGCGGATCCGCATGCGCATGGCGTCGATCCGGCGCTGCTGCGGCTGCCTGAGCCCGCCGATCTGGCCGGATTGCGGCTCGCCGTGTCCGCCGATCTCGGTTTCGCCGTCGTCGACAGCCGCATCCGCGAGGCCTTCGCCGATCGTGTGAAGCGGATCGGCGGCTGGTTCCGCGAATGCGCCTGGCGCGATCCCGACATGGATGGGGCAGACGAGGCCTTCGAGGTCATCCGTGCTCAGAACTTCCTTGCCTCGCATCACGAGAACTATCTGAAGCGACGCCACCTCCTGGGGCCGAACATCGTCGCCAATGTCGAGCAGGGGCTTTCCTACTCGGCTCTCGACGTCGCGCGGGCCCATGCGCGCCAGACCCGGATCTTCCGTGCGTTCCAGGAGTTCTTCCGTGCCCATGACGTCCTGATCTGTCCCGCGGTGACGGTGCCGCCGTTCGAGATCGAGCGGCTCTATCCGGAAGAGGTCGACGGCGTGAAGATGCGGACCTATTTCCACTGGCTCGCGCTCGCCTATGGCGTGACGCTGACCGGGCATCCCGCGATCTCGATCCCCTGCGGTCTCGAGCCAAGCGGGACCCCGATGCATCTTCAGATCGTCGGCCCGCATGGCGGGGACGCCAAGGTGCTCGCCGTCGCGCTCGCCCTCGAGCAGGCGATGGCCGGCGACCCGGTTCTTGCGCGCCCACGTCCGGACATCGTGGCCCTGAGCGGCTGACGCAGGTCTGGCGTGCCGGATCGCGACGCCGGCGGCATCGTGTGCGGGCTTAGGATCCGGCCATGACTTCTCCAGGCGCGGGTGCGCCATCTCCGAGCCAGCCGCCTCCAGCCGGGCCGTCCGCCGCCCCCCTGCGCAAGCGCCGCGCCGGGCGATGGGTCCTCGTCGTCGTGCTGCTCGGCATGCTTGTCGCCGGTGCGGATGCCGGATGGCGGTGGTGGCGTGATGGCCGCTACGTCGTCTCGACCGACGACGCCTATGTGCGTGGCGATGTCGCCACCATCGCGACGCGATTGCCTGGGCATGTTGTGGCGATCGAGGTGCGCAACGGCGACCGCGTGAACGCCGGCGACGTGATCGCGCAACTCGACGACGGCGACATCGTGCTCGCGATCGCGGCGGCTCGGGCGAGGATCGCGACCCAGTGCGCCGCGGTCGCGCGGCTTGCTCGGCAGGCCGACACGGCGCGCGCGGTGGTCGTCCAGGCCGAAGCGGAACTGGCGGGGCTGCGCGCCGCCGACACGCTCGCCCAGTCGGAATTGTCGCGCTACGCGGCGCTTGCTGCCCGCGATCACGCCAGCCGTGCCCGTCTCGATCAGGCCCAGGCGGAACGCCAGCGCAGCGCCGCGGCGTTGGTATCCGCGGAGGCCGCGATCGCGACGGCACGGGCGCGCGTCGAGGTCGCCCGCGCGGAGGTCACCGAGGCGGAGCGCATCCTGCCCGAACTGGAGACGGCGCTGGCGCGGGCGGAGCGTGACCGGGATTTCGCTTCGATCCGGGCGCCCTTCGACGGGATCGTCGGCAACCGGGCGGTCCAGCCGGGAGAATTCGTGCAGCCCGGTGCGCGCATCGCGGCGGTGGTTCCGGTCGCCGGGCTCTGGATCGACGCGAATTTCAAGGAGACGCATCTCGCGCGCCTCAAGCCGGGCCAGGTTGCGCGGATCGAGGTGGACGCGCTTCCCGGACAGAGCCTCGAGGGACGGGTCGAATCCTTCTCGCCGGCCTCGGGAGCGGTCTTCAGCCTGCTGCCGCCGGAGAACGCGACAGGCAATTTCACCAAGATCGTCCAGCGTGTTCCGGTTCGCGTGTCGTTCCCGGACGCGGTGCCTGCGCCGGAATTGCTGCGCCCTGGATTGTCGGTCGTGGTCCGGATCGACACGCGCGACCCGGGTTCCGGCATCGGGGCCGCGGCGCGTCCGCGGCGATGACGTCCGAGCCCATACCGCCGCGCCGCCTGCTGGCCTTTCTCGCCATGATCTTCGGCATGTTCATGGCGATCCTCGACATCCAGATCGTGTCGGCCTCGCTCGCGGAGATCCAGGCGGGGCTGGCGGCCAGCGCGGACGAGATCGCCTACGTCCAGACCAGCTATCTGATCGCGGAAGTCATCATGATCCCGCTGTCGGGATTTCTCTCGCGGATCGTCTCGACCCGCTGGATGTTTTCGGCCTCCGCGGTCGGCTTCACGCTGTCGTCGATCCTCTGCGGCACCGCGACGTCGATCGAGGAGATGGTCGTGTACCGCGCGCTTCAGGGCTTCCTGGGCGGCGGCATGATCCCGACCACCTTCGCGGCCTCCTATGCGATGTTTTCGCTGAGCCAGAGGCAGCGGATCATGCCGCTGATGGGGGTCGTCGTGCCGCTCGCGCCGACGATCGGGCCGACGGTCGGCGGCTGGCTGACCGACATGTTTTCCTGGCACTGGCTCTTCTACGTGAATGTCGTCCCGGGGATCCTGGTGGCCCTCGCCGGTGTGACGCTGATCGATCACGATCGTCCCAACTGGGCGCTGTTCCGCAAGTTCGACTGGTGGGGCCTCGTCTTCATGGCGCTGTTCCTCGGCTGTCTCGAATACGTCCTCGAGGAAGGGCCGCTGCGGGACTGGTTCGACAGCGACACGGTGCTCGCCTTTGCCCTGGTATCGGCCCTCGCCGGTGCGGCGTTCTTCGCACGCGTCCTGCTCGCCGACGAGCCGATCGTCGACCTGCGCGCCTTCGCCAACGGCAATTTCGCGCTCGGATCGATGTTCTCGCTCGCGATGGGCGTCGGGTTGTTCGGCATGACGTATCTCTTCCCGCTCTATCTCAGCCGGGTGCGCGGCTACACGCCGCTGATGATCGGCGAAACGATGTTCGTGACCGGGATCTGCATGCTGCTGACGGCGCCGATCGCGAACCGTCTGGTGGCGATCCTCGACCCGCGCTGGATGCTCGTGTTCGGCTTCGGCGGCTTTGCGCTCAGCACCTGGCAGATGGCGACCCTGACGCGCGACTGGGGCTTCGACGAATTGCTGCTGCCCCAGATATGCCGCGGCTGCTCGCTGATGTTCTGCATGATCCCCATCAACAACCTCGCGTTGGGAACCCTGCCGCTCGACCGGCTCAAGAACGCCGCCGGCCTCTACAATCTCATGCGCAATCTCGGCGGTGCGCTGGGGCTGGCGCTGATCAACACGATGCTCGGCATGCGCAGCGATCATCATTTCGCGCGGTTGCGGGAGTCGGTGTCGTGGTCGCGCGAGGCCGCGACCGAGAGCGTCGCGCGTCTCGGGGCGCGTTTCGCGGAGAGGGGGGCCGAGGCCGAGATGATCGCCATCCGACGCCTGACCGAGCTCGCCCGACGCGAGGCGCTGGTGATGAGCTTCGCGGATCTGTTCCTGCTTCTGACGTTGGTCTTCGCCGCTCTGATCGCGCTCATCCTGCTGATGGAGCGACCGGTTCCGGCGGCGCAGCGGCGTTAGGCGCGCGGGGACCACGACCTATGGATCGCACGACATGACCACCGCTCTCCCGGATCCCGGCGCGACCGCCCTGCGGCCAGCCGCGACGCTCGCGCGCTACGCGTCCGTTCCGCGCACGCTGCCGCAGACCCTCGCCGCGCGCGTCGCCGCAGCCGGCGACAGGATCTTCCTGGTCGAGGGCGAGCGCGAGATTTCCTATGCGGTCTTCGCGCGACAGGTGTCGGTCGGTGCGGCGATCCTCGCGCGGCTGGGCGTGCGTTTTGGCGACCGCGTGGCGGTGATGGGGCCGACCGGCATCGATCTCGTGCGGGCGCTGTTCGCGATCGTGCGGCTCGGCGCGATCTTCGTGCCGGTCAATCCGGACCTGCGCGCCGGCGAGGCGGCGGCGATCCTGTCCCGCGCGAAGCCACGTCTCGTGCTCCAGGCGCCGGAACTCGCGTCTGTGCTGGACGAGGCGCTTGCCGGATCGCCGGTGCCCCGTTTCGATCTCGTGCGGGCGCTGACCGGCGACGCGGATGCGCCCGTCCTCGCGGACGGACATCCGATGCCGGCCCCGGAGGATACCTGCCTCGTCTTCTTCACCTCGGGCACCACCGGCGTACCCAAGGGCGTGATGCATGCACATCGGACCTTCGTCGTGGCCGGGGAGGGGTTCGTCGAGCGACAGTGGATCCAGCCGGAGGACCGGATGCTTTGCATCCTCCCGATGTTCCACGTGAACGCGCTGTTCTACTCTCTCGGGGGCGCGCTTGCGGCTGGCGCGACGCTCGTGCTCGGCGGCCGGTTCAGCGCGTCGCGCTTCTGGCGGCTGGTCGCGACGAGCCGTGCGACCCAGGTCAACATGCTCGGGTCGATCGGAAAGATCCTGGCGCTTCGGCCGCGCGCCGAGTTCGTGCCGGGGCACCGTCTCGACCGGGTCTACTGCGTGCCGATGCCGGCGGACGTCCAGCAGGCCTTTCGCGAGGCATTCGGCGTGCGCTGGATCGCCGAGGGCTACGGCATGTCCGAGGTTCCCGGGATCCTCGCGCAGCCCTTCGGCGAGCCGCCGCGCGTGGGAACGATGGGGCGCATCTGCCGGCATCCCGATGGCCGTGCGCTCGGCAGGCTGCGCGTCGTCGACGAGGCCGGACGCGATGTCCGACCGGGCGAGGCAGGAACGTTGCTCGTGAAGACCGAGCTTGCGATGCAGGGCTATTTCGAGGCGCCCGAGGCGACGCAGGCGGCCTATGCGGACGGGTATTTCGCGACCGGCGACCGCGTTCGCGAAGTCGAACCGGGCCTGTACGCCTTCGTCGCGCGCGACCGGGACATGATCCGCAGGCGCGGCGAGAATGTCGCTGCCGCCGAGATCGATCAGGCCGCGCTCGCCTGCCCCGACGTGGCCGAGGCCGCCGCCGTGGCGGTGCCGTCCGAGCTCGGGGAGGACGATATCCTCCTGGCGGTGGTGCCGCGGCCGGACGCGGCGCTCGCGGCCGAGACGCTGCACGCATTCCTGCGCGCGCGGCTTGCTCCGGCCAAGGTCCCGCGCTACGTGGCGATCGTCGTGGACATGCCCTATGGGCCGACGCAGCGGGTCCTGCGCTACAAGCTGGCCCAGGACCCCGGCTTGCGCGCCCAGGCGCGGGATTTCGGCGGCTGAGCCGCCGTCACAACCGGGTCACGCGGAACGTCATGCCGCCCGAGAGGATTTCGCCTGGTGCCAGACAGGCGAGCCCATGGTCGTCTCCTGGGGCGCGGTTGAGCGCATCGGTGTCGTGGCTCACCGGTTCGACCGCGAAGACATTCCGTCCCGGCGGGATGAACACCACCAGACGCCCGTAGATCGCGTCGGCGGAAATCTCGAGTGCAAGGCCCGCATCGGGCCATTCGATGCGCGCCGGCCGGGTCCATCCGACGAACACGGCGTCGAGATCGATGGCATCGACCGCGCGCGCGGCGTGGAAGTCGAAGACCTCCGGCACCGCCACGCGGCGGCGCGGAAAGCACGCCGCGTCGCCTTCCCACATGGCGTCGAGGCCGACCTGCAACCGTGTGTCGGGCGCGCGTCTGAAATAGGGATGATGTCCGAGCCCCGCGGGCATCGCCTCCTCGCCGGTGTTCTCGACGCTCATCGTCAGCGCGAAGCCATCCGCGGTCAGGGCAAAATCCTGGCGCGCGCGATAGGCGAAGGGCCAGAAGCCGTCAGGCGCGTGGCGTTGTTCCAGCACGGCCCGCCCCGTGTTCGCCGCGACGACCTGCCAGGGGCGTCGCCAGCCCTGGCCGTGGATCGCGTGCTCGCCGCTGAGATGGTCGCGGGCGAGTTCGATCATGCGACCGCGCCATGGGAAACGGGCGTCCCGGATCCGGTTCGAATAGGGGACCAGCGGCCAACTCGCGCCGCCGCGCGGATTGCGGGCGCCGATCTCGGCAAGGTCCGGAGCCCGCATGAGGAGCGTGTCGTCGTGGCGGAAACCGGCGATGATGCCGCCGCTGTCCGGGGCCAGGTCGAGGGCGAGGTCGCCCGCGCGCAGGCCCAGGAGCGGCGCTGAAGAGCAGGAGGACGAGGTCATGGCGTTCGCATCCTATCCCAGCCTTGCGGGGCGTGTCGTGCTGATCACCGGCGGCGGCTCCGGCATCGGGGCGTCGATCGTCCGGCATTTCTGCGCGCAGGGCGCGCGCGTCGCCTTCCTCGACATCGCGACGGCGGCGAGCATCGCCCTGTGCGACGAGATCGGGGCGGGGGGCGGCGCGCCGCCGCTTTTCGTAGAGGCCGATCTGCGCGACATCGCGGCGCTGCGCCAGGCGGTGTCCCGGGTGGAGGGCGAACTCGGACCGATCCGCGCGCTCGTCAACAACGCGGCGCGCGACGATCGCCATGACTGGCGCGAGGTGACGCCCGAATACTGGAACGCCGTTCTGGACGTGAACCTGCGCCACCAGTTCTTCGCGCTGCAGGCGGTCGCGCCGGCAATGGCGGCCGCGGGCGGCGGCTCGATCGTCAATTTCGGATCGATCAGTTGGATGCGCAAGGCGCCGGGAATGGTGGGGTACACGACCGCGAAGGCGGCGGTGGAAGGTCTGACGCGCACGATGGCGCGCGAACTCGGACCGATGAACATCCGCGTCAACGCGATCGTGCCGGGAGCGACGCGCACCGAACGCCAGATCGCTCTGTGGTGGACCGACGAAACGATGGCGCGGTTCCGTCGCGAGCAATGCCTCGACCGCATCGTCGAGCCGCCCGACATCGCGCGCATGGCGCTGTTCCTCGCGGCCGACGACAGCGCCGCGATCACCGCGCAATCCTTCCGGGTCGATGCCGGCCTCGCGTGAACATCCTCCGGCGCGGGCACCGCGTTGACGCGCTGCATCTGCGCCCATAGGGTGGTCGCCGAGGCCGTCGCGAAGACGGTGGACAGCGCGCAAGGGAGCGACATGCCGACAACCCATTTCATCGTGCACGACAAGGCCGACAATGTCGGCGTCGTCGTCGTGGAGGACGTCAAGGCCGGCCAGCGTCTGACCGGCTGGGTCATGGAGGGCGACGGGACGATCGTCGTCAAGGCCCTCGACCCCGTGCCTCTCGGCCACAAGATCGCGCTGCGGGACCTCAAGCCCGGCGAGACGATCCTCAAATACGGGCACGATATCGGGAAGGTCGTGGCGGCGACCGGCAAGGGCCGGCACGTCCATGTCCACAACATCAAGACGAAGAGGTGGTGACATGGCACGCAGTTCTGGCAAGGCCGCGCCGGCCATCGTCTCGCGCCGTTCGCGCAACCCGAGCAAGATCAAGTTCATGGGGTATCGGCGCGAGAATGGCCGCGTCGGCATCCGCAACCACGTGATCATCCTGCCGCTCGACGACCTGTCGAACGCGGCATGCGAAGCCGTGGCCAACAACATCAAGGGCACATTGGCGATTCCGCACGCCTATGGGCGGCTCCAGTTCGGCGAGGATCTCGCCCTGCATTTCCGCACGCTGATCGGAACGGGCGCCAGCCCGAACGTCGCGGCGGTCATCGTCATCGGGATCGAACCGGGCTGGACCGGGCGGGTCGTCGAGGGCATCGCCAAGACCGGCAAACCCGTCGCCGGTTTTGCGATCGAGGGCTACGGTGATCTCAAGGTCATCGAGATGGCGAGCCGCCGGGCGCAGCAATTCCTCATGGACGCGACCGAAAAGCAGCGCGAGGAATGCGCGATCGACGAGTTGTGGGTCTCGACCAAGTGCGGCGAGTCCGACACGACGTCGGGGCTCGCCTCGTGCCCGACGGTCGGCAATCTCATCGACAAGATCGACCCGATGGGCGCCACGACATGCTTCGGCGAGACGACAGAGCTGACCGGGGCCGAGGTCGAGTGCGCGAAGCGGGCGCTGAACAAGGACGTCGCCGACAAGTTCATGGCGGTGTTCAACGCCTATCAGGACGTGGTCAATCGTCACAAGACCAACGACCTGTCGGAGTCGCAGCCGACCAAGGGCAACATCGCCGGCGGCCTGTCGACGATCGAGGAGAAGGCCTTCGGCAACTTCCAGAAGATCGGGCACAGGACGAAGTACGTGGACGTGCTCGCGCCGGCCGAGGAGCCGCGCAAGGGCTCCGGCCTCTACTTCATGGACACGTCCTCGGCGGCGGCGGAATGCGTGACGCTGCAGGCCGCGGCCGGCTTCGTCGTGCATCTCTTCCCGACCGGCCAGGGCAACGTCATCGGCAACCCGATCGAGCCGGTGATCAAGCTCACGGCGAACCCGAAGACCGCGCGGCTCATGCCCGAGCACATCGACCTCGACGTCTCCGGCATCCTGCGCCGCGAGATGAACCTCGACCAGGCGGGCGACGCGCTGATCGACATCATGGTACGGACCTGCAACGGCAGGCTCACCTGTGCCGAGGCGCTTGGCCATCGCGAATTCGTGATGACCAAGCTCTACCAGAGCGCCTGAAGCGTGCGCGCCGCCGGTCCGTCTCGGCGGCCGGCGGCGCGCGGCGGCGGCCCTGATCGCCAGGGCCGCGCGGGGAGGGGGCGTGACATGAGGCTCGACGACGAGGAACGCGCGATGCTGGCCGGGGAGTTCGGTCCGGTCCGACAGATCGCGATCGCGCACCAGATCAGCGTCGGCCGGTTCTTCGGCGCACAGGACCTCGTGAGGGTCTCGCAGGCCCATATCATGGCCGACACGGAGAGCCTCGGCGAGGCCGGGGTCGCGTGGCTCGAGATGCTGGCGGCTCATCCGGACACGGCGCGACGGGTGCGGATCCCGACCATCACCGATCCGCGCGGCACCGATTTCGCGAAGGCGCATATCCTCCGTCAGACGGCGCCGATGCTGAGCCTGGAGGAGCGCGCGATCGCGGCCTTCATGGCGCTGGGCGTCACGATGACCGACACCTGCATCAACTACCAGACGATCATGGCGCCGGTCCTCGGGGAACATGTCGCATTCGGCGACACCGGCGTGGCGATCTATTCGAACGCCGTCTGCGGCGCGCGCAGCAATTTCGAGGGCGGGCCATCGGCGCTCTCCGCTGGGCTGACGGGCCGCACTCCCCGCTACGGGTTCCATCTCGATGCCTGTCGCCGGCCGACGCATCGTTTTCGCACATCCTACACGCCGCGCAGCCTCAACGAGTGGGGCTCGCTCGGCGCGATCATCGGTGCGCGATCGGGGAATTACTGGGCGGTGCCCTTCGTGGAGGGGCTGGAGACGGTTCCGACGTCGGACCAACTCAAGCATTTCGGCGCGGCGATGGCGAGTTTCGGATCGACCTGCCTGTACCACCTCGCAGGCATCACGCCGGAGGCACGGATCGATCCGTCCCTGGCTGCCCATCTGGGGGCGGCGATCGAACTTGGCGAGCCGGATGTCCGCGCCCTTCAGGCCGCCTACCGCGTCACCGACGAGGTGGATGTCGTCGTGTTCTCGGCGCCGCAGCTGAGCCTGCTGGAGTTGCGCGACCTCGCGGGGCTATGCGCTGGTCGCCGCTTCCGGATCCCGCTGCTCGCGGTGACGAGCCCGCAGGTCAAGCCGGATGCCGACCGCATGGGCTATTCGGGCGCGATCGAGGCGGCGGGCGGCACCGTGTTCTCGGGCATGTGCTTCTACCAGTCCTATGCGCGCGAGATCGCCGAGGCAAACGGGTGGAAGCGGCTGGTGACCAACAGCGCCAAGATGGTCAACATCCTGGGCGGCTATGGCTATGTGCCGATGCTCGCGTCGATGGAGGCCTGCGTGGCCGCTGCCGAGACCGGGCGGCTCGCATGAGCCGCTCCTTCGTCGCTCGCCACGCGATCGGGGACCGTATCGAGGCGGAGTGCCTTGCCGCGCGCGACGGGTTTTCGGCGCGCTACGATCTCGACCGCCGCGCCGGAGTGTTTTCGCGTCCCGCGCACAAGCTGTTCGGCCAGCCCTATGCCGGGCGGATCCTCGTCCTCGACGCCGCGAAGGGCGGCGTCGCGACGGCCTGGATGCTGCACGAGATGAAGGCGCGCCTGCTATGTCCGGCGGGGATCGTCCTCAATGCGGTGAACCCGATCATCGTGCAGGGGGCAGCCCTGGCCGGGATCCCGATGCTCTGCGGCTTCGACGTCGACATCACGTCCGAGGTCGTCTCAGGTCAACGCCTCGCGCTCGATCCGGACACCCGCACCTTGACGATCCTGTGACCGGCGGAGCCCGCCAGCCGAGCCGCCGCGCATGCGGGGCGGTGAACCGCCCGTGAGCGTCGATCTGCAACTCGCGGTGCTGCTGCTCGGGACCTTTGCCGGCGGCTTCGCGGCGGGGCTGGCCGGATTCGCCTACGCCCTCGTCACGTCGGCGGTCTTCCTGCATGCCCTGGAGCCGCGGGACGCGGTCGCGGTGATGATGATCGGGTCGCTGCTCGCGCAAGGCGTGACGATCTGGCGCTTCCGCGGGGCGATCGATGCGCGTCGCCTCTGGCCCTTCCTGTTGCCGGGTGTCGTCGGCGTGCCCCTGGGAACCTGGCTGCTCAACGTCGTGGACCCGGAAACCGTACGCAACGCTGTCGGCGTCTTTCTGGTCGTGTACGCCAGTTACGGCCTCGCGGCGCCGCGCCTGTCGATTCCGACAGCCGGTGGGCGACTTGCCGATGGCGCGATCGGTTTTGTCGGCGGTGTCCTCGGCGGGCTCGCCGGGCTATCCGGAGCGCTGCCGACGATCTGGGCGGGGCTGCGGGGATGGAGTCGCGACGCGCAGCGTGCCGTGTACCAGCCCTTCATTGTCGTGGTGCAGTTCTGGGGCCTCGCCGCGCTCGCCCTGTCCGGCGGCGTCGGCAGGGTCGCCTTGGGCTGGGTGGCGATCGGTCTGCCGGCCTTCGCGCTGGGCGTCTTCCTCGGCATGCGCGCCTATGCGCGGATCGACGAGCGCCGGTTTCGTCAGGTCGTCCTGATGCTGCTGCTCGCCTCCGGCACCGCGCTCGTGCTTTCCTAGAGATCGCGATTTGACGGGTTCGAGGCGGAGGGGCTGGCATCATGGATCCAACGACGAAACGGCGCATCGGTTCGACAGGTCTCGAGGTCACTGTCTTCGGTTTCGGGGCGGCACCGATCGGCGGGTTCCGCGCGACCATTCCGGAGGCGCAGGCGACGGCGACCGTCGAGGCCGCGGTGGCGGCCGGCGTCGGCTTCTTCGACACGTCGCCGTTCTACGGCTATGGCCGGAGCGAGTTGCGCCTGGGTGCCGCGCTGCGCCCCGTGCCGCGCGACAGCTATGTCCTGTCGACGAAGATCGGACGCGTGATGCGCCCTCTGCAGCCCGGCGAGCGGATCGAGGGGCTGCGGCCGAACGGCCTGCCTTTCGCGCCGCGCTTCGATTACACCTATGACGGCGTGATGCGTTCGCTCGAGCATTCCTATCTGCGCCTCGGACTCAACCGCATCGACATCGTCTTCATCCACGACGTCGACCTCTGGTCGCTCAACGATCAGGCGATGGTCGACCGGCATTTCGCCGAGGTCATGGATGGCGGCTATCGCGCCCTCGACGAATTGCGACGCGCCGGGACGATCGCGGCGATCGGGTGCGGGCTGAACGAAGCCGCGATGTGCGCGCGCTTTGCCAGGGCTGGCGATTTCGACTGCATGCTCCTCGCCGGGCGATACACCCTGCTCGAACAGGGTGCGCTGGCCGATTTCATGCCGCTCGCGGAGCAGAAGAACATCAGCGTCGTAATCGGCGGTCCCTACAATTCCGGCATCCTGACCGGCAATGTCGGCGCCGACTCGAAATACGACTACGCGGCGGCGCCAGCGCCCATCGTCGCGAAGGCACGGAGGCTCGAGGCCGTCTGCGCGCGCCATGGCGTGCCGCTCCCGACGGCGGCGATCCAGTTCCCCCTCGCGCACCCGGCCGTCGCGGCGGTCATTCCAGGCGCGCTGTCGCCCGCCGAGGTCGAGGCCAATGCCGGCCACCTCCGCACCCCGATCCCCGCCGCGCTGTGGGATGAATTGCGGCATGAAGGTCTCATCGATCCGGCGGCACCCGTGCCCGCCGCGGCAGCGTGAGGCGAGGCAATGCGGCTTACGCTCGCGCAGGCTCACGGCCTCGCTGTCGACGCCCTCGTTGCGGCGGGAACGGCCCCCGGAAATGCCGATGACGTGGCCCGTGCACTGGTCGCGGCCGATGCCGACGGTCAGGCAGGACATGGGTTGAGCCGCGTTCCCGCCTATGCCGACCAGGTCGCCGCCGGAAAGGTCGCCGGGGGTGCGGACCCCGTGATCGCCGAATGCGGGCCGGCGGCGCTGCGCGTCGATGCCGCCGATGGCTTCGCGTATCCGGCGATCGCGCGCGGCTTGCCACGCGTGGGCGGCATGGCGCGGGTTATGGGCATCGCGGCGATGGCGGTGACCAACTCCCATCATTTCGGAATGGCCGGCTATCACGTCGAGGCACCGGCCGCGCGCGGATTGATCGCCCTGGCGTTCGGCAATTCGCCGGCGGCGATCGCACCGTGGGGCGGCACGCGCGGCCTGTTCGGTACCAATCCGATCGCGTTTGCCTGCCCACGCCTGCGCGGCGAACCGCCGCTCGTCATCGATCTCAGCCTCAGCAAGGTCGCTCGTGGCAAGGTGATGGTCGCGGCGCAGAAGGGCGAGGCGATCCCCGAGGGCTGGGCGCTGGACGCGCAGGGCCGTCCGACGCGCGACGCCAAGGCGGCGCTGGGTGGCACGATGCTGCCGATGGGGGACGCCAAGGGGGCGGCGCTGGTGCTGATGGTCGAGATCCTCGCCGCGGCCCTGACCGGGGCGCATTTTGGCTACGAGGCCAGTTCCTTCTTCGACGCAGAGGGTGCGCCGCCGCGTGTGGGACAATTCTTCGTGCTGATCGATCCCGCGCGGTTCGCGGGTGAGGGGTTCGGGCCGCGCGTCGAGACGCTGTGCGCGGCGATCCTGCAGCAGCCGGGAACCCGGATCCCGGGGGCTCGGCGCCTCGATCTGCGCGCACGCGCCGCGGTGGACGGGATCGAGATACCTGACGCGCTGCACGCCCAACTCGTGGCGCGCGCCGCGCGCCGGCACGACACGCACACGGAGAGCAGGTCATGAGCGCGCTGCCAGCCATCGACATCGTCTGCAACCTGAACACGCTCGAGGTCGAGCGTCACCGGCCGCAATGGATCAACACGTTTCATAACCGCAAGTTTGGGCGGCCCGAAGCCGAGTTGCGGCGCGAGACTCTCGACGACCTGCTCCGCCTGATGGACGAGTCGGCGATCGACATCGCCTTCCTCGTGGCCGCCAAGGTCGGGCAGCTCGGGCTCTCGGGGAGCTGGCATATCCCGATGGAGGAGGTCGCGCGCGCGGTGGAGCGGCATCCGACGCGTTTTCGCGGCCTGATCGGCGTCGATCCGACGCAAGGCATGGCGGGTGTGCGCGAACTGGAGAGCGCGGTACGCAACCATGGCTTCGTTGGCGCGCATCTCTATCCGCACTGGTTCGAACTGGCGCCCGATCACGCGCGCTACTATCCGTTCTACGCGAAATGCGTGGAACTCGACGTGCCGATCCAGATGCAGGTCGGCCAGTCGATGGTCTACACGCAGGATCGGCCGTTGCGCAGCGTCGGGCGCCCGGTGACCCTCGACGGCGTGGCCTGCGATTTCCCGGAACTCAAGCTGATCGGGATCCATGTCGGGATCCCCTGGGCGGACGAGATGATGTTCGTCGCCTACAAGCACCCCAACGTCTATATCGGCTCCGACGCGCATGCGCCGAAGCATTGGCCGGCGAGTTTCGTGAAGTTCATCGACTCCTACGGGCAGGACAAGGTGCTGTATGGCACCGACTATCCCGTGCTGTCCTTCGCGCGCACGCGGCGCGAGATCGACGCACTCGGCCTGCGACCGGATCCGTATCGCAAGCTGATGCGTGACAACGCCGCGCGTCTGTATCGCATCGACCGCTGAGACCGGACCGCTGGCCCCACCGGCTGGCGGGGCGATCGGCAAACGGGTGTGTCACGCCGTGGTCCGGCGGACCCTGAGGTCGGAACGCTCGAATACCGCGGGGCGCAGATCGGTACCGAGGCCCGGTCCCTCCATCGGCAGGACATAGCCGTCCCTGATGACCGGCAACTCGGTGACGAGGTCCTTGTACCAGCCGGTGTAGTAGGCGCGGACCGATTCCTGGATCAGCGTGTTGGGCTGGCTGAACGAGGTATGGACCGCTGCAACGAAGCCAACCGGGCCGATGCAGTCATGCGGCGCGAAGGGGCGGTGGAAGGTTTCGGCAAGGGCGGCGATCTTGCGCCCCTCGGTGAGCCCGCCGGTCCAGCACAGATCGACCATCACGACGCCGACGGCGTCGCGCTCCAGCATGTCCTTGTAGGGCCAGCGTGTGCCAAGCGTTTCGCTGGCACAGACCCAGACATCCGTCGAGCGGGCATACTCGGCGAGCGCTTGCGGGGAGTTCATGCGGATCGGATCCTCGAACCAGGTCGGCTTGTAGGGTTCGAGGGCGCGGGCGATCTGCTTGGCCGCCGGCAGGTTCCACAGGGAATGGAACTCGACCATGATCTCCATGCGGTCGCCGACAGCGCGACGGATCTTCTCGAAGGGCTCGAGCGCCGTCTTCATCTGTGCGGCGGAGATCCACAGGCCGTTGTTCTCCATCGCCGGCGGGTCGAAGGGCCAGATCTTCATGGCGCCGATACCGCTCTCGAGCAGGCTCTCGGCCAGCGCGTCGGCGCGGTTCATGAAGGCGTCGAGATCCTCGTAGGGGCCTTCACCGGCCCCTAGGTTCCAGTTCGAGACGTAGCGGATGTTCTTCGAGCGCACGTATTTGTAGCCGGCGCAGGTGTTGTAGATGCGCTGCCTGTCGCGACACAATCCGCCGAGCATCTGGTGGACGGGTTGGCCGCACACCTTGCCGAAGAGGTCCCACAGCGCGATGTCGACCGCCGACGCCGCGCGGTGCTCGACGCCGGTCGAGGATTGCGCCATCGGGAGGTTGAGCATGTCGCGGTTGAGCGCCTCGATATGCAGCGGATTGCGGCCCAGGAGGCGCCCGGCGAGCGTGTCGTGAACATGCGCCTCGACCGATGCCGCGCCATAGAACGTCTCACCCAGGCCGATCACGCCCGCATCGGTATGGACCCGGACCCAGAGGACGTTCGCGAATTCCTCGGTGTGCAGCGTCTCGATCGCGGTGATCTTCATCCGTCCCCTCCCGTCGCCTGCGCCCGTCGAAGCCCTGCTGTCCTGGCAACGGGGCCGGTACCCATGGCTTTGTGGGGCATGGCGCGGCGTGCGGCAAGGGCAGGTTCAAGCGCCGGATCGAGGCGCGGACATGTCTGGCGCGCTGCGGCCAGGGGGATGATCCCTGGGCAGCAATCCGCTCGCCGCGGCCAGGACCCGGCCATGATCATAGGCCTGATCGAAGAAGGGACCGGTGCGTCTGTGGGCCGGGAGCGCCGGGATCGCGGACAGAAATTCCTCCAGGGCGGCGCTTTTCCGGCCGCCAGGTGAGAGGATTTTCTCCCGGTTGAATTTCTTGAAGGCCGGGCTGGATGAAAATTTAATGCCCTGGCTGGTCATATGGACCTTGGCGACGACGAATTCGGCGCGCTGGCCGGGCAGGCGAAGCCCGATCCTGAGGCCGCGATCGCCGCCCGCCGCAGTATAATAGGCCGCCCAACCCCGTCCGAAGCCTTCGCGGAGAATGTCCCAGACGATATCGAGTTCTTCCATCGGCGCGAGTGCCGCGTAGTTCGCGGCAAGGGCGCGGTTGGTCGCACAGGTCAGGAAGTTCGGCGCCGCCGGGACCGCGAGGAGATCGTCGAGTTCGTCGCGCGTCGGCATCGCAGGTCCCTCATCGGATTTCCAGGTCAGGAGAGGCGAGTGCGATCATGGAGCAAGGGGACATCAAAACCTGATCTGCGGCGACGGCGAGACCCGGATCAGATGCAACTTTGTAACCGCTATTCAGTCAAATATTTTTTTGATATTTCCACCAAAATATCCAGGATCATCCATCTGGATCATGCCGGTGACGCATGGCTGTGCCGCCAACGGAGGCGGGTCGGCGCGTGATGGTCGGAGGCGGGAGCGCCGGAGCCTTGGATCAGGCGACCAAGAAAAGAGCAGGCGCGTGGCGCGTGCGGCTGTCCGCGCGGATCATTCGCCCGGCGCAGACCATGCTCTCGATGCGGACGGATCCGCAGGGATGGAAAGAATGGTGCCGCCGAAGTGAATTGAACACTCGACCCCGTCCTTACCAAGGACGTGCTCTACCACTGAGCTACGGCGGCATCCTGTTGCGTCGACGACGGTTGCACGCCGCGACGGCGGCGGGATATGCCACAGGGGCCGCGGCTGTGCAACCCGCTCGACCTTCGTGAGGGCGCCGATGGCAGAAAGGCGGCCGATGGTCATGACGGAAACGCTGCTGACCCACCAGAACGGCGTCCGGCTCGCCGTTTTCGCGCTCGTCCTCGCCCTCATGCTGGTCTGGGAGTGGATGGCGCCGCGCCGTGCGCGCACCGCACCGCGCCGACGCCGCTGGCCCGCCAATCTGGCCCTGGTCCTGATCGGCAGTCTGGCGGTTCGTGTCGTCTTTCCCGTGACCGCGATCGCCTGGGCAGCGGCGATCGAAGGGCGTGGCATCGGCATCCTTCCCGCGCTCGGAATACCGGCCTGGGTCGCCGTGCCGGCGGCGGTGATCCTGCTCGACCTGATCATCTGGGCACAGCACATCGTGTTCCATCGCGTGCCCGTGCTCTGGCGGCTGCATCGAATGCACCACGCCGACACCGACCTGGACGTGACGTCAGGCACGCGATTTCACCCGCTCGAGATCCTGCTCTCGATGGCGATCAAATTCGCGGCGATCGCGGCCCTGGGGGCACCAGCGGTGGCGGTACTGGTCTTCGAGGTTCTCCTCAATGGCTGCGCCATGTTCAATCACGCCAACGTGGCGATACCGGCGCGGGTGGAGGCGTGGCTGCGCCGCGTCGTGGTGACGCCCGACATGCATCGCATCCACCACAGCTGGCGCCGCGACGAAACCGATTCGAATTTCGGGTTCTGTCTGCCCTGGTGGGACCGGGGCTTCGGGACCTATCGTTCCATGCCGGCCGATGGCCAGACGGGCATGACGATCGGTCTCACGGAGTTCCGGGATCTGCCGGAGGCGCGGCTCGACCGGATGCTTACCCAGCCGTTCCGCGCGGCTCCGTCTCAGGCGGCATCGGCCCCGTAATAGAGCGTCACGCTGTGCTTCGCCTCGGCGAAGAACAGCCAGCGCTCGACAAGGGTTCCGGCAAGCCCTGACACGGCTGCGATCACGGCGGCGAACGCCGCAGGCATAGGGGGCGAGAGGCTGGCCAGGATGAGCAGGGCGAGCGGGATCGCGAAGGCCGCGATCTGGACGATCCGCCGCAGCTTGACGGCGTGCCGGCGCGCCACGTGGTACCCCATCTCGCGCATCAGGTAGTTGCTGCCCGTGTGCGGTGGCTCGAGCAGACGAACCTTGCCCATGCCGGAGAGACCGGTCGCCGTTTCCGGGGTCGACGCGGCTTGCGTCGTATCGACGAAGCGCCAGTAGCGCGTCTTGAGGGCCGCGCCCAGGGCGGCGGCCAAGATGGCGATCAGGGCGACGATCCGCGACTGACCACCCCAGAGATGCAGCAGCGCGTTCAGCAGCAACGCGCCAGTCAGCACGGACAGCACATGGTAGACCGGCACGACATGGCCATTGCACCATTGATGCACGGGTTTCAGCGACCGATAGATCATCGCCGTGCAGTGCACCGTGACGACAGCGAGGATCGGGGTCGCCAGGGCCGCGATCAGCACGAGACGGTCGGCGCGGCCAAGGATCACCCAGCCGATCCCGAAGATCGCGACCGGTATGTAGGCGAGCAGCGCCGCGACGCCCTCGCGGCTCAGCCAGGATGTCCGGACCTGGGTGATCGCGCGCCAGGCCCGTTCGGGATGCCCGAGATGAGAGGTCGATGCGAGCAGGCCGCCGGTCACGAGGATGGTGCCAAGGCCGAGGGCGCAGAGGCCGAACCCGCGCTGCGGCGGCAGCAACCCGAGCGCGAAGAGCAGGCCGGCCAGCGCCAGGAGGCCATAACCGGCGCCGGACGCAGTGGTGAAGACGATGACGGAAAGCGCGGGATGCACGGCGATAGCCTCAGCGCGACAGGATGCGGTCGAGCCAGCGCAGCGCCGGGTGCATGGCTGCGGGATCGAAGGCGGGTTCGAGGGCGGCGGATTTTCCGTTGCTGCAGCCGGTCTTCTTCGGCCGCGGCGGAAGGTAGCGGTTGACCGGCTTGTAGCCGAGTTCGGGCATCAACTCGACCCCGCCGCGCTCGGCGACCATCCGGGAGACGCTGGAGTCGGGGTCGCCGAGATCGCCGAAATGCCGCGCGTTCGCGGGGCAGGTCGAGACGCAGGCCGGGACCCGGTCCTCCTCGGGGAGGTTCTCGTTGTAGATCTTGTCGACGCACAGCGTGCATTTCTTCATCACGCCGTCTTCCTCGTCGAACTCGCGCGCGCCGTAGGGGCAGGCCCAGGAGCAGAGCTTGCAGCCGATACAGGTGTCGGCGTTCACGAGCACGATCCCGTCCTCGGCCCGCTTGTAGGAGGCGCCGGTCGGGCAGACCGAGACGCAGGCCGGCTCTTCGCAATGCAGGCAGGAGCGCGGGAAATGCACCGTGCGACTGTCCTCGCCGCTGCCGGCCTCGAAGGCATGCACACGGTTGAACCAGACGCCGCTCGCGTCGCGCGAGTAGGGCGCGAGATCCGTCAGTGGCGCGGAATGCCCGGAGGTATTCCATTCCTTGCAGTTGACGGCACAGGCATGGCACCCGACGCAGGTATCGAGGTCGATGACGAGGCCGAGTTTGCGGGCGCCTTCGGCGGGTGGGGTATAGCTGGTCATCGCGGCTTGCTCGCGTCGTAGCGCAGGATGCGGGGCGCCCGGTCCATGCCGGGCGGGCGGTCGACCGTAGGCGGTCGCGGGCTTGTCTCTCCGGCTTCTCCGGGCGCGCATTTCTCGAGCCGGATGCGCAGGTCGTACCAAGCGGCCTGCCCGGTGATCGGGTCGGCATTGGGTGCCCGCGCCGGGCCGGGCAGGAATTCCGAGATCGCGTGGTTGAGCAGGAAGCCGTGCGTGCTCTCGCGCGCGTCCGGGTCGAGGTTCCAGGCCCCGGACCGCTTGCCGATGGCGTTCCATGTCCACGCCGTGTCCGGGTTGCAGCCTTCCATCAGGCGGACCTGGGCCTTGACGCGACCATGATGCGACACGATCCAGACCCAGTCGTCGTCAGCGATGTCGAGGGACTGGCCGGTGGCACGGTTCACGAAGAGGCGGTTTTCGCCATGGATCTGGCGCAGCCAGGCGTTCTGGCTGTGCCAGGCATGGTACATCGCCATCGGCCGCTGCGTGACCGCGTGCATCGGATAATGCTCGCGATCGACGGCGGCCTCCTCGAACGGCATGTACCAGGTGGGCAGCGGGTCGAAATAGGTGGCGACCCGGGCGCGCAGATGCTCCGGCGGCTGGATCAGCCCATGCCCCTGGGCCGCGAGGCGGAAGCGCTGCAATGGCTCAACATAGAGTTGCAGGACGATCGGATCCGGCTTGTCGATCAGGCCCAGCTTGACCGCTTCCTCGAGATAGGCGCGGTTCGCGTACTTGAAATAGAGGGCTTCCTCCGGCAGGTGGTGGCGCCAGAAGCAGCCATTCTCGATGTAGCGCGCGAGCTGGTCGGGATTGGCCGCGCCCTTGCCGGGGGAGGCTCCGTCGGCGCCGCGCCATCCGGCGAGCGGCCCGATGCCGGGCCGACGCTCATGGTTGGCGATGTAGTCCGAATAGCCGCCGGGGAATTTCGGGCGCCCCTCGCCATCGACGAAGCCCGGCAGACCAAGCCGCGCGCCGAGGTCGAGCAGCACGTCCTGGAACGGGCGGACGTCGCGGTCGGGCTTCACGACGGGCTGGCGAATGGCGTCGCCCGGCCCCTCGGCCGAGCCGATCGGACGGTCGAGCAGCGAGATGCAGTCCCAGCGCTCGAGATAGGTCGTGTCGGGGAGGATCAGGTCCGCGTAGGCGACCATCTCGGAGTAATAGGCGTCCGAGTAGATGATCCGCGGGATACGGTAGCCGCCATCCTCGGTCTTGTCGGTCAGCATCCGCATGGTGCCGGCGCTGTTCATCGCCGAGTTCCACGACATGTTCGCCATGAACATGAACAGCGTGTCGATCGGATAGGGATCGCCGGCATGGGCGTTGGCGATCACGAGATGCATGAGCCCGTGTGCCGAGAGCGGTGCTTCCCAGCTATACGCCTTGTCGATGCGCGTCGCCTTGCCCGCCTGATCGACGAGCAGGTCCTCGGGAGCGAGTGGAAATCCGAGCGGCATGCCACCGAGCGGCGTATTCGGCGCGACGGTCTTGCCCGCCGGCTTCGGGCCGCCCGGCATCGGCTTCGGATAGGGCGCCTTGTAGCGCCAGCTGCCGGGGCGGTCGACAGCGCCCAGGAGCATCTGGAGGACATGCAGCGCGCGGCAGGTCTGGAAGCCGTTCGAATGCGCCGAGACGCCCCGCATGGCGTGGAACGATACCGGGCGCCCCACCATCTTTTCGTGCCGACGGCCGGCCCAGTCCGTCCAGGGCTGGTCGATCTCCACCGTCTGCTCGAACGCGGCCTCGACCAGCTCCGCCGCGATCCGCCGGATCGTCGCCGCCGGCACGCCGCAACGCTCTGCAACGGCGTCCGGCGCGTAGGCGGCGTCGAGATAGCGGTTGGCGAGCAGGTGGAACACCGGAACGCAGCGTCCCCAATCGGGCAACTCGACTTCACCCGCGATCCGCGGATTGGTTCCGGCTTCCAGCGCCGAGACCGCCTCGCCGCGCACCGCGTCCCAGGCCAGCGGCCGTCCGGCCGGATCGCGCGCGAAGAGCCCGTCATTGGCGCTGCCCGGCTCCTGGACCACGAGCCAGGTGGCGTTGGTGTAGCGCGCCAGGAAATCGAGATCGATGCGGTCGGCCTTCAGGATCTCGTGGATCAGCGCCATCACCAGCAGCCCGTCGGTGCCGGGCCGGATGCCGATCCATTCATCCGCCACCGCGGAGTATCCGGTGCGCACGGGGTTGACCGAGACGAATTTCGCGCCCCGCGCCTTGAGCTTCGACAGGCCGATCTTGATGGGGTTGGAGTCGTGATCTTCCGCGACCCCGAACATCAGCAGGTAGCGCGCGTGCTCCCAGTCAGGTTCGCCGAACTCCCAGAAGCTGCCGCCGATCGAATAAAGCCCGGCCGCCGCCATGTTGACCGAGCAGAAGCCGCCATGCGCGGCGAAATTCGGCGTACCGAACTGTGCCGCCCACCAGCCGGTGAAGGACTGGCTCTGATCGCGGCCCGTGAAGAAGGCGAGCTTGCGCGGATCGCTGGCGCGGATGTCGCCGAGCCAGGTCGTCGCAAGGGCCAGCGCCTCGTCCCAGGAGATCTCCTTGAACTCGCCGGCTCCTCTTTCACCGACGCGCAGAAGAGGCGCGGTGAGACGGGCCGGGGAATTGTGCTGCATGATTCCCGCCGAACCCTTGGCGCAAAGCACGCCGCGATTCACCGGGTGGCGCTTGTTGCCTTCGATGTAGCGGATCCGGCCATCCTGCAGATGCACCTTGATGCCGCAGCGGCAGGCGCACATGTAGCACGTCGTCGTCTTCACCTCGTCCGCGACACGCGGGGACAGGTCGATCGCTGGCTCGCCGTCGGGCGGTGTCATGGGGCGGCTCCTCTGTTGGGCGCGACTTTGGCCGCTCGCCGCCGCAGCGTCAAAGCCTAACCGGTGATGGCGTCAGATCACGTTCAGTTCGCGGATGGGCCGCCCGGCGCGAATGCGTTCGTAGCCGAACGCCGTCGCGTCGATCGTCAGGTAGCGTCCATGGACGAGATGTTCCGCGACCGCGCGGCCGGCGGCCGCGGATTGCTGCATGCCGTGGCCCGAAAAGCCGGTCACGAATTGCAGGTTCGGGATGTCGGGATGCGGGCCGATGACGGCGTTGTGGTCCAGCGTGTTGTACTCGTAATGGCCCGCCCAACCGCCGGTGACCCGGAGCGACTCGAAGGCGGGGATACGGGCCGCGATCGTCGGCCAGATCGGATCCTCGAAAAAGCGATGATCGATCTCGAAATCCGTCGGATCGGCGTCGGCATCCTCATGCTCGGGCGGCGAAACGCCGGCGAGGAACCCGTCGCCCTCCGGTCTCACCCAGACGCCATTCGTATCGATCACCAGTGGGCAGGCCGGCAGCACCGCTGGCGACCGGAAGACGAAGACGCTGCGCTTGCGCGGGCGCACAGGCAGATCGATGCCGGCGAGGGCGGCGACCGCGCCGGACCAGGGGCCGGCTGCCAGTACCATCTGCCCGCAGGCGATCCCGGTGCCATCCGAGAGCCGCACGCCGGTGATGCGCGATCCGGCGCGGTCGATGCCGACGACCTCCGCGGCGACATAGCGCGCGCCGAGCGACATGGCCTTGCGCCGGAAGGCCTGCATGAGCGCGGGCCCGTCGAAGGAGCCTTCGCCCGTGAGCCCGAACCCTGCGCCTGCGATGCCGTCGGTCTCGATCCAGGGGAAACGCTGTTTTGTCTCGTCCGGCGACAGGACCGTCGTGTTCGCGCCGTGGGCACGCTGAAGCGCCACGTTGCGCCGGAGCAGGTCGATATTCTCGTCGGTCGCCATGATCAGGTAGCCGGGTTCGCGCAGGCCGATCGAGAGCCGCTCGCCGGGAAGGGCGAGATGACGCTCCACCTCGCGCAGGAAGGCGATCCCGAACAGGGAGAGATGGATGTTGAGGGGCGTCGAGAATTGCTGCCGGATCGAACTTGCCGACAGCGCGGAACTGGCGAAACGATAGGCGGGATCCTTCTCGACGACCGTGACGCGGCCGGCGAAGGCAGGGTCGGAGAGAAGAAAGAAGGCGGTGGCGCTGCCCATCACGCCGCCGCCGACGATCACGATATCGGAGGTCACGGTCATGTCGGCATCTTCGCGACCGCCTGCCGCGGGTCAAGCCCAACCCGGCCTCGCGTCGCCGCGCATGGTCTGCTAACGGACTCGGCATGCCCCGCCTCGTCCTGTCTCGCGATCTTGCCGCGCTCGCGGCGCGCGACGCCGACATCGCCCGCGAATTGCGCCGCATCGGGCCGCCCGCGAAACGCGCGCGGCCGCCGGGCTTCGCGACGTTGCTGCGCATCATCCTGGGGCAGCAGGTGTCCGTGCAGGCGGCCGCGTCCATGTGGCGGCGCCTGGAGGAGGGGATGGGCGGCGCGATCGATCCCGCCGCATTCGTTGCCCGCGACGACGAGGAAATGCGCAGCTGGGGCCTGTCGCGCCAGAAGCGTGGGTATGCGCGTGCCCTGGCCGAGGCGCTGACCAGCGGGGCGCTCGACCTCGCCAGGGTCGGACGGATGAGCGATGCCGACGCGATCGCGGCGCTGGTCACGGTCAAGGGTATCGGGGTCTGGACCGCGGAGATCTATCTGCTGTTCGCGCTCGGGCGCGGCGATGCGTTCCCGGCCGGCGACCTCGCGCTGCGGGTCGGTTACCAGCGCCTCAAGGGTCTCGCCGAGGCGCCGAGCACGCTCGTGCTGCGGGACCTGACGGAGCCGTGGCGGCCGTATCGCGGCGCCGCGGCGCATCTGCTCTGGCATTCCTACGCCAATCCGCCTCTGGGGTGACACGCATGGACCATGACGACAAGCAGATCCTGGGGCCGCATGCGGAGGCGGCGGCGACCGAGCGGCGCGCGCGCGCCGCACAGGCGCTGCGCGACAATCTGCGCCGCCGCAAGGCCCAGGCGCGGGCACGCGCGGCCGATGCGCAAGACGCTGGCTTGCCCGCGGGCGAAACCGACGCGGATGGCGACCGGCGGTGACACGTTGAGCCGGGACCTCCCCGGGCGCTAGAAGAGGCCGACCCGTCGCGCCCGCGAGTCGGCCATATCCGTGCCGTTATTCGCGCATTCCCTGGCGTCGTCGATGGCGTCAGCGAGGACGGGACCAGATATGGACAGGATCAGGATACGCGGTGGCCGGCGTCTGGCCGGACAGATCGCCATCGGTGGCGCCAAGAACGCGGCCTTGCCGCTGATGGCGGCCTCGATCCTGGCGGACGAACCGCTCACCCTTACCAACACGCCGGCACTTGCCGACATCGCGACGCTGGCGACATTGCTTGAACAGCTGGGCGTCGTGGTCACGCGCGACGGCCGCACGACGAAGCTCGACTGCGCGCGCGTCACGAGCACCACGGCACCCTATGATCTCGTGCGCAAGATGCGCGCGTCGGTACTTGTTCTCGGGCCGCTCGTCGCGCGCGAGCGCAAGGCGCGGGTCTCGCTGCCGGGGGGCTGCGCCATCGGCGCGCGCCCGGTCGACCTCCACCTCAAGGGCCTCGAGGCGATGGGCGCGCGCATCGAACTGGCCGAAGGCTATGTCGAGGCGCTCGCTCCTCAGGGGCTGCGCGGCGCCGAGATCGTGTTTCCCTTCGTGTCCGTCGGCGCGACCGAGAACCTGCTGATGGCGGCCACGCTGGCACGCGGCACCACGGTCCTGAAGAACGCGGCGCGCGAGCCCGAGGTCGAGGATCTCGCGCATTGCCTGGTGGCGATGGGCGCGCGCATCGATGGCATCGGCAGCGACCGTCTGACGATCCATGGCGTCGATCGGCTCGCCGCCACAACACATGCGATCCTGCCCGACCGCATCGAGACGGGAACCTATGCGATGGCGGCGGCCATCACTGGCGGCGACGTCGAATTGACCGGTACGCGCATGGATCTTCTCGAGGCGACCGTCGCGTCGATGCGGACGGCAGGTATCACCGTGGAACCGACCGCCGGCGGGTTCCGCGTCCGGCGCGACGGACCGATTCAGGGCACCGATGTGATGACCGAGCCCTATCCTGGCTTCGCCACGGACCTGCAGGCTCAGATGATGGCCCTGCTGACCGTGGCGGAGGGCGCCTCGATGATCACCGAGACGATCTTCGAGAACCGCTTCATGCATGTGCCGGAGCTGCGTCGCATGGGCGCCAACATCAACCTCCATGGTTCGTCGGCGATGGTGCGCGGCGTGCGGCGCCTGACCGGCGCGCCGGTCATGGCGACGGATCTTCGCGCGTCGGTGAGCCTCGTGATCGCGGGGCTTGCCGCGGGTGGCGAGACCGTGGTGAATCGGGTCTACCATCTGGATCGCGGGTACGAGCGTCTGGAAGACAAGCTCGCCGCCTGCGGCGCCGACATCGAGAGGCTCAAGGACACCGCATGACCGGACCGCTGAAGCTGCGTACCGAGGATGCCGAGGATCTCGACATCGTCTCCGCCTGTCTTCAGGACGCGATCGTGCCGCTCGGCGAGATGGAATATGTGCCGGGCGAGAAGCGATTCGTGCTCGTCGCCAATCGCTTCCGCTGGGAGAATTGCGGCGAGACCGCCGACATGCCGCCTGTCGATCCTGCGGGCCCGGCGGTGGTCGACGCAGGGGCCGATGCGACCTTCGCGACAGGATGTCGCACCTACGAGCGCGTCAATTGCGGCGTCGCCTTCGACGGCGTCGAAGCGGTTCGGCGGCGTGGCATCGACCCGCGTGACCGCGCCCGCATGCTGGAACTGCTCAGCATGCGCGTCGAGGCCGACGCGGTGACGCTGGAATTCGCCGGCAAGTCCGCGCTGCGCCTCGAAGGGGCACGTATCACCTGTCGGCTCAGCGACCTCGGAGATCCCTGGCCGACGCAGTGGCGGCCGCGACATCCGGGGAACGACACGCTATAAGCCGGGCCGCGCGCGGCCGCGCGCAGTGTTGCCGAAGCCACTCCGACCGACGGTTTCCGCCGTGCCCTCCAACGACAAGCTCGTCTTCGCCCTGCCCAACGGACGCATCCTGACAGAGGTCCTGCCGCTGCTCGCGCGCGCCGGGATCGTGCCGGAGGCGGCCTTTTCGGATCCCGCCGCGCGTCAGCTGCGCTTCGCGACAAGCGATCCGTCGGTCGACATCGTCCGCACCCGCGCCTTCGACGTGGCGACCTATGTGGCTTTCGGTGCTGCGCATGTCGGGGTCGCCGGCAACGACGTGCTGATGGAATTCGACTACGACGAGATCTATGCGCCGCTCGACCTCGGCATCGGCCAGTGCCGCGTCGCGGTCGCGGCGCCGGCCGAGACCCTTGGCCAGGACGACCCACGGCGATGGAGCCATGTCGTCGTCGCGACCAAATATCCGAACATCGCGCGCCGGTATTTCGCGCGGCGCGGGATCCAGGCGGAGTGCATCCGGCTGTCCGGCGCGATCGAACTTGCGCCGGCGCTTGGCCTGTGCACCCGCATCGTCGACCTCGTCTCCACGGGTGCCACCCTCCGGGCAAATGGCCTCGTGGAGGTCGAGCGGATCGCCGACATCACCTCCCGGCTGATCGTGAACCGGGCGGCGCTCAAGACCCGACATGCCGAGATCTCGCCCTGGATCGATCGCATCACGGAGGTGGCCCGTGCCGCTTAGGCTTGTCGCCGGCGCCCGTGGCTTCGCCGCCGCCTTCGCAGGCCTGGTCGCGTCTGCGCGCGACACGATGGACAGGGTCGACGCCGTCGCCGCGGCGATCGTCGAGGATGTCCAGCGACGCGGTGACGTCGCGCTCTTCGACTACACGCGCCGCTTCGATGGCGTGGAGCCGGGCCGCCAGGGGCTTCGCATTCCCGCGCGCCAGATCGCGGCTGCCTGGCGTGCGGTGCCCGCCGGCGCGCGCAAGGCCCTGGAGATCGCGGCCGAACGCATCGAGCATTTTCACCGACGCCAGGTGCCGGGCGATGCGGCCTGGACTGATGGCGCCGGTCTTCGTCTCGGCTGGCGATGGACGGCTGTCGAGTCGGTCGGCATCTACGTCCCCGGTGGACGCAACGCCTATCCGTCCTCCGTTCTGATGAACGCGATCCCGGCGCGGGTTGCCGGCGTCGATCGTATCGCGATGGTCGTACCGACGCCGCGCGGCGAGATCGATCCCCTCGTGCTTGCGGCGGCGAAACTGGCGGGCATCGACGAGATCCATCGCGCGGGCGGTGCCCAGGCGGTGGCCGCGCTGGCCTTCGGCACCCGGACGGTGACGCCGGTCGACAAGATCGTCGGTCCAGGCAACGCGTATGTCGCCGCGGCCAAGCGCCTTGTCTTCGGCCGCGTCGGGATCGACTCGATCGCGGGGCCCTCGGAGGTGGTCGTGGTCGCCGATGGCGCCAACGATCCCGCCTGGATCGCCGCCGATCTCATGGCGCAGGCCGAACATGATCCGGTCGCGCAGTCGATCCTGATCACCGATGATCCCGGGTTTGCCGCCCGTGTCGAAGCCGCGGTCGATGCGCTGCTCGCCGAGCTTCCGCGCAGGGAGATCGCGTCCGCCGCGTGGCGCGACCACGGCGCGATCGTTGTCGTGCGGCGGCTGCGCGACGCCGCGCCGCTCGTCGACCGGCTCGCGCCGGAGCATCTCCAGCTTGCCGTCGCCGAGCCCGACCTGCTGGCGGCACGCATCCGTCATGCCGGGGCCATCTTCCTCGGCCGGCACTCGCCCGAGGCGCTCGGCGACTATGTCGCCGGTCCCAGCCACGTCCTGCCGACCTCGCGTACGGCGCGGTTCGCGTCCGGTCTGAACGTCCTCGACTTCATGAAGCGCACCACCCTCATCGGTGCCGATGGGGATTCGCTCGCCGGGCTCGCCGGGCCGGCGATCGCGCTGGCCGAGGCCGAAGGGCTGAGCGCCCATGCGCGTTCGATCGCGGTGCGCCTGCCGCGGCGGCGCTGAGGCGGCATCGCGTCCATGGCGGGCGGTCTGCATCGCATCGCGCGCATCGATCTCGACGAGCGCACGGTGCTGCGACGCAGCCCCGAGGTCGAGCATGAGCGGCTTGTCGCGATCGCGGATCTGCTCGACGAGAACAGCTTCGTCCCCGTGGGACATCCGGGCGGTCCCTATGCCTTGACCCTGTCGATCGAGGACAACCGCCTTGCGATCGAGATCCGTCCGGAGGACGACGACGCGCTCGAGCGCCTGCTGCTGCCCCTGTTGCCGTTCCGTCGTATCGTCCGCGACTACTACACGGTGTGCGAGAGCTACTACGACGCGATCAAGCATGCCGGACCGAGCCGGATCGAGGCGATCGACATGGGCCGGCGCGCGCTTCATGACGAAGGTGCCGCCATGCTCCGCACGCGGCTGGCCGAGCGCGTCGCGGTCGACGCCGGCACTGCGCGCCGCCTGTTCACGCTGGTCTGCGTGCTGCAGATGCGGCCGACGCGCGGCGACGAGCGCTAGCCGCGTGCCGCTCTCGCATCTCCCCGGCAGCGTCCTGTTCGCCTGCACGTGGAATGCGATCCGGTCGCCCATGGCGGAAGGGCTCATGAAGCAACTGCACGGGCGGCGCGTCTATGTCGACTCGGTCGGTGTGCGCAGCCACGAGGTCGATCCCTTCGCCGTCGTCGTCATGCGCGAGTTGGGAATCGAGATCGGGCGGCACCGCGCCAAGACCTTTGCGGAACTCGGCGATACCTCGTTCGACGTCGTCGTGACGCTGTCGCCCGAGGCGCAGCACAAGGCGGTGGAGATGACACGCGTCATGGCCTGCGAGGTCGAATACTGGCCGACCTTCGATCCCACGCTTGCCGAGGGCAGCCGCGACGCGACCCTGGCCTCATATCGGACAGTGCGCGACCAGATCGCGCGTCGCCTGCGTGCGCGTTTCCCGTTGTCGGCTCTGCCCGAGCTATGACGCCGGATCGTCGCGCGCGGCACGTCGGATACGCGTCAGAGGCGGGCGGATGAGTGGTCCGATCCCCGGTGCCAGTGGCGCCCGAAGGACGGCGTGTGGCGATGCCGGTCGCAGCCCCAGGCCCGTCGGCGGGCGTCCCTTGCATGCGTGTGTCGCCATTCCCCCCTTGACCGCGCCGCCGGCGTTGGTCAAATGCCCACAAAGGACGTATCGCCGCGGGCCGGAACCCGTGGCCCGACGGAGCCGCAATGCCGAAAGAAGACCTGATCGAGTTCGCCGGGGTGGTCAACGAATTGCTGCCCAACGCCATGTTCCGGGTGAAACTCGACAATGGCCACGAGGTGCTTGCGCATACCTCGGGCAAGATGCGCAAGAACCGGATCCGCGTCCTCGCCGGGGATCGGGTCAATGTCGAAATGACGCCCTACGACCTTTCCAAGGGTCGTATCACGTTCCGGTTCAAGTAAGTGTCCGCGCGCGCCGACGGCGCACACGCCGGCGCGCTCCAGCTGGTCCTGGCGTCCGCCTCGCCGCGACGGCTCGATCTGTTGCGGCAGATCGGCGTGGTGCCAGGACAGGTCCTGCCGGCCGATATCGACGAAACGCCGCAGCCGCGCGAGACGCCACGCGCGCATGCGATCCGCCTTGCGCGTGAGAAGGCGCTTGCCGTAGCGGCGCGTATGCCGACGGCGGCCGTGCTCGCCGCGGACACGGTCGTCGGATGCGGCCGCCGCATCCTACCCAAGGCCGAAGACGAGACGAGCGCTGCCGCGTGCCTCGTCCTGCTGTCGGGCCGCCGCCACCGTGTCTTCGGCGGTATCTGTCTCGTGCTTCCCGGACGTGCGCCGATCCTTCGCCTGTCCATGACGGTGGTGCACGTCAAGCGTCTGACCGCCGAGGAGCGCGCGGCCTATCTTGCGTCGGGCGAATGGCGCGGCAAGGCTGGCGGCTATGCGATTCAGGGGCGCGCGGCTGCGTTCGTGCCGTGCATATCGGGTTCCTACGCCAACGTGGTCGGGCTCGACCTGCATGTCGTCGCGCAGCTTCTGCGCGGCGCGGGGCTGACGGCTTGAGCCGCGATCTCGTCGTCGCGCCCTGGGGCGACGGGATCGGGGGTGCCCTGCTAGAGGATGGTTGGCTGCTCGACTGGATCGCTGTTCCTGCCGACGGCGCGGTGCAGCCGGGAGCCGTTCATCTCGCGCGCGTCGCTCAGACGCGTCCTGACCTTGGGCTTGCCTTCGTCGCGCTGGAAGGCGGGGCCGAGGCGTCTCTCGAACTCGGTGCGATGCCGCCACGTCAGGGCGATACGCTCCTGGTGCAGATCGCGGCGGCTGCGCGCGCGGGCAAGCCGGCGCGGGCGAGTGCCCGTCCGGCACTGGCGGGTCAGTACGTGGTGCTGAGGCGTGGGACGCCGGCGCTGCGGCTTCCAGCGGCCATGGCAGAGGGCGAGGCGGACCGTTTCGGTGCGCTGCGCGACGCCGTCCCGGAGGGATTGTCGGCCAGTCTGCGCAGCGCCGCCGTTGGTGCAGACCCGGAACGCGTGCGAGACGAAGTCGTCGCGCTCGCGCAACTCTGGGCGCGCATCGCGCGCGATGCGGATACACGACGCGCGCCGTGCGTTCTGCATGCGCCGGCCGCGGCGATGCGAGCGGCCATGCCGCTGCTGCGCGCGCGGCCGCGTCGCGTCCTGGCCGCGGACCGGCGGATCCTGCACGCGCTCGCGACCAGCGGGGTCGAGGCGACATGCGCCGACGCTCCGGGTGCCGCGCTTTTCGATCAGCATGATGTCGCCACGCAACTCGCGAGCGCGGAGAGCGCGGTCGTTCCCCTTTCCGGGGGCGGCAGCCTGTCCGTGGAGACGACCCGTGCCTTGACGGCGATCGATGTCGATGGCGGCAGCGATGGGGACGCGGGCCGCGTCAATCGCGGCGCCGTGCGCGAGATCGCGCGCCAGATCCGTCTGCGCGACCTGCGCGGCACGATCGTGGTCGATTTTCTGCGCACCGGCGAGGCGTCGCGGCGCGTCGTCTCCGATGCACTCGCAGCTGCGGTGGCGATCGACCGGCGGCGCGTCGGACTGCTTGGCTGGACGCGCGGCGGATTGTACGAAATGCGCCGCAGCGACGAATTGGACGACCGATGAAGCCCCGGCGACGGCAGCTCTGCCCCATCTGCGCGCAACCGCAGCAGCGCGCCACGGCGCCGTTCTGCTCGCCGCGCTGCAAGGACGAAGACCTGCGCCGCTGGCTCGTGGGGGCATATCGCATCCCAGGCGACCCCGCCGCGGAGCCGGATGACGCGGCGCCGGGGCGGGCGGAGGAACGCGCATGAAGACGATCGATCTCCCATCCGCGAAGCGCCTGCCTGCGCTTGGCCAGGGCACCTGGCAATTGGAGGAACGCGGCGCCGCCCGTGCCGAAGCGATAGAAGCGCTGCGGCTTGGCATAGACCTCGGCATGACCGTCATCGACACGGCCGAAATGTACGGAGAGGGCGCCGTCGAGGACCTCGTCGGCGAGGCGATCCAGGGGCGTCGCGACCAGGTCTTCCTGGTGTCGAAGTGCTATCCGCAGAACGCGTCGCGCAAGCGCATGGCGGAGGCCTGCGCCCGCAGCCTGAAGCGGCTGCGCACCGACCGGATCGATCTCTATCTGCTCCACTGGCCCGGTTCGGTGCCGCTCGACGAGACGCTCGACGCGTTCATGCGGCTCAAGGACGAGGGCAGGATCCTCGACTATGGGATCAGCAATTTCGACGCACGTGGCACCCAGCGGCTCTGGTCACGACAAGGGGGCGGCGGGATCGTCACGAACCAGGTCCTCTACAACCTTTCCGAACGCGGCATCGAATGGGACCTTCTGCCGTGGTGTCGCGAGCACTCCCTGCCGCTGATGGCCTACACGCCGCTGGGGCAGGGGGCGCTGCTCGGTGCTCCGGGGCTGGCCCGGGTCGCCCGGAGGCATGATGCGACCCCGGCCCAGGTGGCGCTCGCCTGGCTTCTGGCCCAGGACGGCGTCCTCGCCATCCCGAAGGCGGGACGCGCGCGACATGTGCGCGAGAACCGCAAGGCGGCGGATCTCGTGCTGACCGCGCAGGATCTGGCGGATCTCGACGCCGCCTTCCCGCCGCCCTCCGGCCCGAGCCCGCTCGCAATCCTCTGATCAAAGGGTGTCCATCATGTCCTCCGAGCCCAGGCTTCGCTTTGCCGCGATCGGCCTCGATCACCGTCACATCTATGATCAGGTGAAAAGCCTGCTCGACATCGGTGCCGAATGCGTGGGCTTCTGGACGGCCGAGGATGTCCTCCCGCTCCAGGGCTTCGTGGAGCGTTTTCCCCACATCCCGCGCGTGATGGATCGCCGCCGTCTGCTCGAGGACGAGACCATCCAACTGATCACCTGCGCGGCGATACCGCGCGATCGGGCGGGGCATGCGATCGAGGCGATGCGCCACGGCAAGGATTTCATGGTCGACAAGCCAGGGCTGACGACCTTCGAGCAACTCGATGCCGTCCGGCGGGTGCAGGCGGAGACCGGGCGGATCTTTTCGGTGGATTTCACCGAACGGTTCGAGGTGCGCGCGACGACGCGCGCGGGGCAATTGGTCGCGGCGGGGGCCATCGGCAGGGTGATCCACACGGCCGGGCTCGGCCCGCATCGGCTGAACCGGCCGCTGCGTCCCGACTGGTTCTTCCGCCGTGACGCCTATGGCGGGATCCTCGTCGACATCGCGTCGCATCAATTCGACCAGTTCCTGTTCTTCACGGGTTCGACGGATGCCGAGATCGTGGCCGCGCGCGTCGCCAACATGGCCCATCCGGACGATCCCGAGTTCGAGGATCTGGGCGAGGTGATGCTGCGCAGCCCGCAGGCGTCGGGCTATTTCCGCGTCGACTGGTTCACGCCCGACGGTCTGCCGACCTGGGGGGATGGGAGACTGACGATCCTCGGCACCGAGGGCTATATCGAACTGCGCAAATACGTCGACATCGCCGGCCGGTCGGGCATCGACCATCTCTTTCTGGTCGACGGCAAGGGCATGCGGCACATCGACTGCTCGGATTGCGATCTGCCCTATTACCGCAACCTGCGCGCGGACATCTTTGACCGGACGGAGACCGCGATGCCGCAGGACCATTGCTTCAAGGTCTGCGAACTGGCGTTGCGGGCCCAGGACGTCGCGTCCCGGGGGAGCGGGATTTCGCATCCGGCGCGATGAGCGGTGCGTTCTTGCGGTGGACAGCCAGGGCGGCTTTGTCTATAAGCGCGCGGTCTCGCTGACGCGCCGTGCCCAGGTAGCTCAGTTGGTAGAGCATGCGACTGAAAATCGCAGTGTCGCT
>CAYSUY010000016.1:0-35130 GCA_964434345.1 uncultured Acetobacteraceae bacterium | reverse complement strand
GATGCCAGGGAAGGTCGCGATCCACCACGCGGTGCCGACATAGTTGCGCCCGGTGCTCATGATCGAGCCCCAGCTCGGGGTCGGCGGCTGGATGCCCAGGCCGAGAAAGCTCAGGCCCGCCTCGAACAGGATCATCAGCCCGAATTCCAGCGTCGCCACGACCACCAGCGGCGCCGCTATGTTCGGAAGGATATGTCGCAGCAGCAGGCGCGGCATGCGCGCACCGGCCAGCCGCGCCGCCGTGACGTAGGGCAGTCCGGCCTGGCCGAGGGTCTGGGCATACGCGACCCGCGTGTAGCGCGGCCAGCGCGTGAAGCCGAGCACCAGGACGAGATTGAGGAAGCCGGGGCCGAGCACCGCGACGGTGATGATGGCGAGCAGGATCGCCGGAATCGACAGCATGACGTCGACCGCGCGCATGATCGCGATCTCGATCCAGCCGCGCCGGTATCCGGCCAGGACGCCCAGCGCGGTGCCGATCACGCCCGATACGATCACCGACAGCAGGGCGACCGCGAGCGACGCCCGCGCGCCATGCACGACCCGGCTGAGCAGGTCGCGGCCGAGCTCGTCCGTGCCGAGCCAGAAGGTGACGCCGCCGGCCATGCTGCCCGGCGGGCGCAGCCGCGCGAGCAGCGACTGGCGCGCGGGATCGAGCGGCGCCAGCACGGGGGCGAGCAGGGCCATCAGCGTGAACACGAGCAGCAGCAGCGCGAAGGGCGCGATCGCGATGGTGCCCGGGGCGGAGAAGGCGGCGCGGATCCGGCTCATCGCGGGCCCCCGCGCAGGCGGATCCGCGGATCGATCACGCCATAGAGCATGTCCGCCGCGAAATTCAGCAGCACGTAGGTGACGGATACGAGCAGCACGATGGCCTGCACCACGAGGAAATCGCGTGCCTGGATCGACTGCACGGCAAGCTGTCCCATGCCGGGCCACGCGAAGACCGTCTCGACGATGACGGCTCCGGCGAGAAGATTGGCGATCTCGAGCGCCGCGATGGTGACGATGGGCACGGCCCCGTTGCGCAGGACGTGACGGATCACGACCACCGGCTGCGCGACGCCCTTGGCACGGATCGCCCGCACATAGTCTTTGCCAAGCTCTTCCATCACGGCGGTGCGGGTGATGCGTGCGAAGGTCGCCATCGAGAGGCCGCCAAGCGCCACTGCCGGCATGATCACCGCGCGCCAGTCGTCGGCGCCGGATGTCGGGAGCCAGCCGAGCCCGACGCCGAACAGCATGATCAGCAGGATCCCGGACCAGAAGGTCGGCATGCTCTGGCCGACGAGCACCAGCGGCATCAGCGCGCGCTCGACCAGAGTGCCGCGCCAGACGGCCGTCGCGACCCCGACCGGGATGCCGATGCCGACCGAGAAGGCGAGGGCGGTGCTCGCCAGCCAGGCGGTGTAGGGGATGCGTTCGCCGACGATGCGCCAGACCGGCAGGCGCTGGACCACGGATTGTCCGAGATCGAGCCGCCCGAGCGTCCAGAGATAGTCGGCGTACTGCACCGCGATCGGCCGGTCGAACCCCAGCTGCGCGCGGAGCGCATCGATCTGCTCGCGCGTCGCACCCTCCGGCACCAGAAGAAGGGTCGGATCGCCGGACAGCCGCATGATGACGAAGACGATCGTCATCACGCCGAAGACGGCGAGAACCGACTGGGCCGCGCGGCCCAGCAGATACCGGTTCATGGCGCTGCCGTGGTGCCGGTTCGCGCGACCCCGTGCGGCCGTGCGCGGATCAGTTCTGCCACTTCATGTCGAAGACGGCGAACGACTCGCCCGCGGTCGGCTGCCACTGCACCTCGCGCCGCGACGCGTAGATCGCATGGTACTGGAACATGCCGACACCGGGCACGTCCTCATAGAGGATGCGCAGCGCGTCCGCGTAGTGCCGGAGGCGCTCGGCTTCGTCGATGGTGGCGCGGGCCGCGTCGATCGCGACGTCGAATTTCGGATTCGAGTACTTCGCCCAGGTGCTGCCGGTCCGGAACAGCGGGTTGATCACGCCATCGGCGTCCTGGCAGCCGCAGGACCACAGGCCGGTCGAGATCGAGCCCGCCTCGTCGGGATTGCCCTGGCGGCGCCGGAGGAAGGTCGGGTGGTCGGTCATGCGGATCGTCACCTTGAGCCCGACTTCCTGCAGCATCTGCTGCAGCGCCTGGACGAGGCGCTGGTCATAGGCGGGCGACGTGCCGAACACGATCTCCGCGCCTTCCGCGCCGGCCTCCTTGACCAGCGCCCGCGCGCGCGCCGGGTCGTAGGGATAGGAGGGGATGCCGCTCACATAGCCGAAATTCGCCGGGGTCAGCACGACGTCCACCGGGGTCGCGAAGCCGCCATAGAGCGCGTCGACGATCAGCTTGCGGTCGATGGCGTGGGCGATGGCGCGACGCACGCGCAGATCGGTGCCCGGCCCCCATTGCGCGTTGATGAACAGGAAGCCGACGCGCTCGGTCGGCACGGGGAGCAGCTTGAGCCGCGCCTCGGACTTGAGGGCCTGGGCCTGGTCGGGGCTGATCGCGCGGGTGATGTCGGCGCGGCCGCTCTTGAGGTTGGCGATGCGGGTGGCTTCGTCGGCGACGTTCTGGAAGGTCACGGTGCGGATCGCCGGCTTGCCGCGCCAATAGGCATCGTTCGCCTCGAGCGTCACGCGCACGCCGCGCTGCCAGCCCACGAACTTGTACGGTCCGCTGCCCATCGGCTCGAGATTGAACTTCTCCGCACCCACCTTCTCGACATGCGCCTTCGGCACGATCGACAGCTTGACGAGCTGGGCGAGCAGGACCGGATAGGGCTTCTCCGTCACCAGCAGGACCTTGTCCGGCCCCGCGACCCGCGCATCGATGATCGAGTTGAACTGGGTCAGCTGCGGGCTCTTGAAGGCGGGATCGGTGATCCGCTTGACGCTGAAGACGACATCTTCGGGTGTCAGCGGCGAGCCGTCGTGGAACTTGATGTCCGAGCGGATCGTGAACTCGATCTCGGTCGGAGTCCGGTACGTCCAGGCGCTCGCGACCTGCGGAACGATCTTCCCGGAGGGATCGCGCGTGACGAGGTTGTCGAAGATGTTGCGATAGACGTGATAGCTGTCCGTATCCCACTGGATATGCGGGTCGAGCGTCGCCGGCTGACCGGGCAGGTCGACCGACAGCGTGTCCTTGACCTGCGCCAGGGCCGCCGTGCCGAGGCTCATGGCCAGCGCCGTCGCGAGCGCGAGGATCTTCTTGATCGCCATATCGACTCTCCGAGAACAGTTTGGGACCGCTCCGGCGGAGCCGAGCGGATGTCGCGAGACAGTATAGGACCGCTTGGCGCGTGCCGAGAAGCAGCCAATCGCGTCGATATCAGGTGCTGCGCGGGGGCGCGGGCCTCGGCTAACATCCCATGATCGAGGTCGGTCCGATCGCCGGACGAACGGCGACCGGTGCCCAGGGGGGAACGCGGCGATGGAACTGGTCCGTGCGGCGCTGGCGCCGCGTTATCTGGTCTACGTGCTGTCCTTGGTCGCGACGGTGGCGTTCCTCGTCCTGTCCGTCTGGTCGGCGATGTTCCTTGTGCCGCTCGCGATCGCGGCGGCGCTCGCCACGATCGGCACGCGCGACGTGCTGCAGACGCGGCACAGCGTCCTGCGTAACTACCCCATCTCGGCGCATCTGCGGTTCCTGCTCGAAGGCATCAGGCCGGAGATCCGCCAGTATTTCCTCGAAAGCGACAAGGACGGCACGCCCTTCGCGCGCGACCAGCGCTCGATCGTCTATCAGCGTGCCAAGCGCCAGCTCGACAAGGTGCCGTTCGGCACGCAGCGCGATGTCAACGCGATCGGCTACGAGTGGCTCAACCACTCGATGGTGGCACGCGAGCCCGCGAGCGAGCCGTTCCGCATCTCGATCGGTGGCCCCGATTGCACGCAGCCCTACTCGGCCTCGGTCTTCAACATCTCGGCGATGAGCTTCGGCGCGCTCAGCGCCAACGCGATCCGCGCGCTCAACAAGGGCGCGCTGATGGGCGGCTTCGCCCACGACACGGGCGAAGGCGGCTTCAGCCCCTATCACCGCGAGATGGGCGGAGACATCATCTGGGAGATCGGCAGCGGTTATTTCGGGTGCCGCGCGCCCGACGGAAACTTCTCCGAGGAGCGCTTTCTCGAGACCGTTTCGTCGCCGCAGATCAGGATGATCGAGATCAAGCTGTCGCAGGGCGCCAAGCCGGGCCACGGCGGCGTCCTTCCCGGCGCCAAGGTCTCCGCCGAGATCGCCGCGACGCGCGGCATTCCCGAGGGCGTCGACTGCGTCTCGCCGCCCTATCACCGTGCCTTCTCGACGCCGCTCGAGATGATGGCCTTCATCGCGCGGCTGCGGCAGCTGAGCGGCGGCCGACCGGTCGGGTTCAAGCTCTGCGTCGGCCATGGCTGGGAGTTCCTCGCGATCTGCAAGGCGATGCTGGAGACCGGAACCACGCCGGACTTCATCGTCGTCGACGGCGCGGAGGGCGGCACGGGCGCGGCGCCGCTCGAGTTCCTCGACCATGTCGGCATGCCGCTGCGCGAGGGGCTGCTCTTCGTCCACAACGCGCTCGTCGGCGTCGGACTGCGCGAGCGGATCCGCATCGGCGCGAGCGGCAAGATCGTGACCGCCTTCGACATCGCGCGCGCGATGGCGCTGGGCGCCGACTGGTGCAACGCGGCGCGCGGCTTCATGTTCGCGCTCGGCTGCATCCAGTCCCAGAGCTGCCATACCGATCGCTGCCCCGTCGGCGTCGCGACCCAGGACAGCCTGCGCCAGCGCGCGCTGGTCGTCCCCGACAAGGCCGAGCGCGTCGCCCAGTTCCACCGCTCCACGCTGCACGCGCTCGCGGAGGTGGTCGCGGCGGCCGGGCTCGGTCATCCCGCGCAGCTGCGCCCGCATCATTTCTCCCAGCGCATCGCGGCCAACAAGGTCAAGAGCTTCGACCGGCTCTACAGATTCCTCGAGCCGGGCGAGATCCTGCGCGGTACCAACGATCCCCGCTTCATGGAGCCGTGGCGGGTCGCCCGTTCGACGTCGTTCCATCCGGCGCCCTGACGACGGGGGGTGACGGCTGGCGCAGGTGCCAGTCCCGCACGGCCTGGAACGCCGCGCCCGCCGCCAGCAGCGTCGCCTCGTCATGCGGCCTGCCGACGAGCTGCAGGCCGACCGGCAGCCCCTGTGCGAAGCCGCAGGGCAGCGCGAGGGCTGGTAGTCCGAGATAGCTGAACGGCTGCGTCCGGCGCGGGATGTCGGCGAGCAGTTCTGGCGCGAAGCCGGGGGCGCCGAAGCGTGTGCGGTCGATCGGTGGAGCGGGTCGGGGAACGAGGGCCGTCAGAAGGATGTCGCATCGCGCGAACCCGTCGGCCAGGAAGGCGCGCAGCAGCCGGGCACGCCCGCGTGCCGCAGCGAGATAGGCCGCGGCGGGAATGCGACGCCCGAGCTCGAGCCGGTAGCGCACCTCAGCCGTGAAGCCATCCGGCGCGCTGCGCAGCCGTGTGTCGTGCAGCGCGGCCGCCTCGGCCGCCATCATCAGGCGGTGCAACCGGCGCGCCAGATCCGCCTGCGCCGGGCCGACCGGGACTAGGGTCGCGCCGAGGTCGCGCAGCGCCGCTTCGGCATCGGCCAGCGCGTCCGCTACGGCAATGTCGAGGCCATCCGCGAACTGCCCGCCCATGATCCCGACGACGAGGCCGTCCAGTCGGCCGGACCTGCAGGCGGGGTGTGGGCGGCGCAGCGCCGCGTCGGGCGCCAGCGCCGCCAGCAATCGCGCGACATCGCGCGCCGACGGGGCCAGCGGACCGATCGTATCGAGGGCGAAGCTCATCGGCATCGCGCCGCGGGCATCGACGAGGCCGTGCGTGGGCTTGAGCCCGGTGACGCCGCACCAGGCGGCGGGGATGCGGATGGAGGCGCCGGTGTCGGACCCGATCGCGGCGGGGACGATGCGGGCGGCGACCGCGGCGGCCGGCCCGCTCGACGAGCCGCCGGTGACGCGGTCCGTGGACCAGGGGTTGCGGCAGTCACCGACATGATCGTTGTGGCCGGTGAGGCCGAGCGCGTACTCGGTCATGTTGAGCGTGCCGATGACGATCGCTCCGGCCTGGGCGAGGCGCTCGACGACCGCTGCGTCGCGCAGGGCTGGCGCGTCGGTTCCGCGCCCCGCGCCACAGCCCGGCGCGCGCCCCGCGCGGTCGAACATGTCCTTGATTGCCACAGGTACGCCGTGCAGCGGGCCCAGCGGGGCACCGCTGGCGCGTCGCGCGTCTGCGGCGCGCGCGGCGTCGAGCGCATCGTCGTCGTCGATGGCTACGAAGGCGTTGAGTGCGGGTTGCCAGGCATGCGCGCGTGCGAGGGCTCCGGAGACGGCCGCGGTCGCTGAGATCTCGCCACGCGCGATCGCGTCCGCGAGGTCGCACACACCCGGCGAGGCGTCGGGCGCGCCGGTCATGGTCTGTCCCGCGGGGGCGCGGCGGCCTGCAGCGCGGCCGCGAACCCGTCGGGGAGTTCCCCCATCGTGCCGCCGTCGGCCAGCACGGCGGCCGCGTCGATAAGTTCCGCAAGGTCGCGGGCGAGCTGGCTGTCCCAGCCATCCGGCAGGTCTGGCTTCGGTTCGGTCATGCGTGTCGGTCCGGTCTGCGTGCTGGCCGCGCCGCGCGGCCCGGTTCATGCTAACCCGTGACACGATGCGCCGCGCGCGCAAATCGGTGTCGGGCGCAGCACGGGAGGCAGGACATGCGGCAGGTCGAACGGATGGTTCGCGGCGAGGCGATGGAGGAGGGTGCGGGTGTGCGCATCGCACGGCTGGTCGGCACCAGCCGGCTGCAGATGCTGGATCCCTTCCTGATGCTGGATCATTTCGACAGCGCGGACGCCGCGGATTACCTCGCCGGCTTCCCGGACCATCCGCATCGTGGGTTCGAGACCGTGACGTACATGCTCGAGGGGCGCATGCGCCACGCCGACAACAAGGGTCATTCCGGCGTGATCGAGACCGGCGGGGTGCAGTGGATGCGCGCCGGGCGCGGCATCGTCCATTCGGAGATGCCGGAGCAGACGCAAGGCCGGATGCGCGGTTTCCAGCTGTGGGTCAATCTGCCCGCGCGGCTGAAGATGACGTCGCCCGGCTACCAGGAATTCCCGGCTGCCCGCATGGGCCGCGAGACGCGCGACGGCGGCGCAGAGGTGATCGTCGTGGCTGGCCGGACGAGCGGCGGCACGGTGGGGCCCGTCGCGGCGCCGCATGTGGATGCCCTGTATCTCGACATCGTCCTGCAGCCTGGCGGCCGTTTCGAGGAACCGGTGCCGGAGAGCCATTCCGCGATGCTGGTCGTCTACGAGGGACATGTGGTCGTCGGCGACGGGGCGGCGATCGAGGCGATCTCGGTGGCGGCGCTCGGAGCTGGCGATCGGGTCGGGGCGGTCGCAGGCCCTGCCGGCGCGCGGTGCCTCCTCATCGCCGGCCGTCCGATCGGCGAGCCCGTCGCCTGGGGCGGGCCGTTCGTCATGAACACGCGCGCCGAGGTGATGCAGGCCTTCGCCGATTACCAGGCCGGCCGTTTCTGAGGCGCGGGACGGCGCGCCGGGCTATCCTTGCGCTCCTCACGCTTCCTTACCGTTCCGAGGTGCGCCATGGACATCGCGACGCTCACGGCCAGCGACCTTCTGCGCCACTATCGCGCGCGCAAGCTGTCGCCGGTCGAGGTGACGAAGGCCGTCCAGGCGCGTATCGATGCGCTGGACCCTGCCCACAACGCGTTCTGCGTGCGCGCCGACGACGAGGCGCTGGCGGCGGCGCGGGCCTCGGAGGCGCGCTGGATGGCCGGCACGCCGGCGGGCCTGGTCGACGGCGTTCCGACGACGATCAAGGACCAGTGGCCGGTGAAAGGCTGGAGCTGGCGCATGGGGTCGCGCACGACGAGCGAGGCCCCGGCGACGGACGATGCGCCGGCCGTTGCGCGGCTGCGGGAGCACGGCGCGGTCCTTCTCGGCAAGACGACGATGCCGGAGTTCGGCTGGAAGGGCACCGGCGACTCGCCCTTGACGGGCATCACGCGCAATCCCTGGGACCTGTCCAAGACGTCGGGCGGGTCGAGCGCCGGAGCCGGCGTCTGCGCCGCGCTCAATCTCGGCTTTCTGCACCATGGATCGGACGGCGCCGGATCCGTGCGCATGCCGGCGACCTTCTGCGGCGTGTTCGGGTTCAAGCCGACCTTTGGCCGCGTGCCGGCCTGGCCCTACGGCGCCTTGCCGATGCAGTCGCATACGGGGCCGCTGACACGGACGGTCGAGGATGCGGCGCTGATGCTCTCGGTCATGGCGCGTCCCGATGCGCGCGACTGGCTCGCGCCGCCGCCCGATCCCCGTGACTACCGCGTCGGCCTCGAGGCGGGCGTCCAGGGGCTGCGGGTCGCGTTCAGCCCGGCGCTCGGCTATGTGCGCGATGTCGATCCCGCGGTCGCCGCAGCCGTGCGGCGCGCGGCGGAACGCTTCGCGGAACTCGGCGCGCATGTCGAGGAATGCGATCCCGGGATCGCGGATTGCCGGGCCGCCATGGAGGTCTTCTACGTCACGAACATGGCGCTGACGATCGAGTCGGTGCCCGAGGAGAAGCGCGGCTGGATGGATCCCGGCTATCTGCGTTTCGGCGCCAAGGGCGACGTCACGACGGGCAAGCACTTGCTGCGGGCCTGGCGGGAGCGCGACGCGCTGGGTCGCGCGATGAACGCGTTCCACGAGCGCTTCGATCTGCTGCTGACGCCCAGCATCTCGGTACCGGCCTTCGAGGTCGGCCACGAGGTGCCGCCCGGCAGCGGGATGAGCGAGTGGCTCGACTGGAGCCCCTTCCATTTTCCATTCAACTTCACGCAGCAGCCCGCGGCGGTCGTACCCTGCGGCTTTTCGCCCGGCGGATTGCCTGTCGGATTGCAGATCGTCGGCGCGCGCTATGCGGATGCGCTGGTGATGCGGGCGGCGCGCGCCTTCGAGGCTGTCGCGCCGTTCCGCATGCCTCGGGCCTGATCGGGAGGCTGTCGATGCGATTGCTGGTCCTCAACGCGAACACGTCGGCCTTCGTCACGCAGCGCGTCGCGGACGCCGTCGCGTCCCTCGCCCTGCCGGGAACGGAGATCGTCCCCGTGACCGGAACCTTCGGAGGACGGGTCATCGGCACCCAGACCGAGATGGCGATCGGCGAACATTCGGCGATCGACCTGATGGCACGGCACGCGGCCGGATGCGACGCGGTGCTGATCGCCGTTTCCTGGGACAGCGGTTTGCGTGCGGGGCGAGAGATGCTGTCGATCCCCGTCGTCGGAATGACCGAGGCCGCGCTGCTGACCGCGCGGCAGCTCGGCGGGCGGTTCGGCTTCGTGACCTTCGATCACCGATCGATGGCGCTGTATCGGCCGTTGATCGAGAGCTACGGATTCGGGCCGCAGATGGCGGCGTGGCGCGTCGTCGATTCGCGGGCCGTCTATACGCCCGAGGGCGCGCGCGCGGTGGATGCCGAGGTCTGTGCCGCCATCGACGACATGGCCATGCGCGACGGGGTCGAGGTCGCGATCATCAGCGGTGCGGTGATGGCGGGTGCGGGGCGCCGCCTGCAGCCGCAGTGTTCGATCCCGCTGGTCGAGGGCGTGGCCGCCGCCCTGGTGCAGGCGGAAGCGCTGGTGCGCCTCGGTGCCGCCAAGCCGCGCATCGGCCGCTACGCCGCGCCGCAGGGCCGCGAGGCGATCGAGGTCTCGCCGGCCCTCGTCGCAGCCCTGCGTGGCGTGCAGGGCGGCCAGGGCTGAGCCACGCGCGAAGGAGGCTTTCCCGCGCCGTTCCGCGTGGCAGACTGACCCCAGGCGCCGCGCGCCGGTCGCGCGCCGGGACAGAGCAGGGAGGAGCGGAGATGCATCCGTTGCTGGGGTATGTCGATCGCTGGAGCGCGAAGCCGGGCGAGACGATCCGTCTGATGGTGAGTTCGGCCGGCGACACGACCTTCACGGCGCGGTTCGCACGCATCCTGTGCGGTGATCCCAATCCGCGCGGTCCCGGCTATCGCGAGATCGCGATGGATCATCCGCTCGCGGGTCGCCATCCCGGCCAGGAGCAGCGTACGCATCTCGGGTCCTGGGCCGGATTGCCCCTGCTCGATCTCGGTGGTGGCGCGACGAAGGGATTGGTGCTCTGCGCGACCATCTGGCCGACGACGCCGGGCGGTGGGCGGCAGGTGGTGGCGAGTTGGCACGGCCCGCGCGGCTCGTCGCTGACCCTCGAGATCGACGCCGAGGGCGTGGTCGCGACCGCGACGACGGATGACGGCGCGCGGATTCGTGTCGCTACCGGCAAGACGCTGATCGAGCGCGCCTGGTACGACATCTGGCTCGAGGTCGATCCGCGCATGCGGCGTCTCGTGGTCGGGCAGGCCCCGCGCGAGATCCATCCGGGGTTCGATGATTCGGGGGTCGCGTCGTGCGATTTCGGCGAAGGTCCGGCGCTCGGGTCCGGGCGTGGCTGCATCGCCGCTCTGGTCGGCGCGGCCGGGGATCCCCCGTCCTGCCACTACAATGGCAAGATCGAGCGTCCGACGATCTGGAGCGGCGGCGATCGTGCGGCGGCGCTTCTGGCCCAGCGCGGCGCCGTGCCGCGCGCCGGGACCGCCGGCCTGATCGCCTGCTGGGATTTCTCGATCGGCATTCCGACCCTCGACGTCGCGGATGTCGGTCCGCATGGGTTCAACGGCCGTCTCGAGAACCTGCCGATGCGTGCGATGACCGGTTCGAACTGGTCGGGTCGCGAGCATCGCTGGACCCATGCGCCCGAGGAATGGGGGGCGATCCATTTCCATGACGACGACATCGGCGATGTCGGCTGGACGCCGTCGCTGGCGATCGAGATTCCCACGGACTGGCCGTCCGGGATCTACGCCGTGCATCTCGAAAGCGCGAATGGGATCGACAACGTGCCCTTCGTCGTGCGTCCGGCCCAGGGCGCGGAGAAGGCCAAGGTCGCGATCCTGCTGCCCACGGTCAGTTATCACGTCTACGGCAACTACGTGCGGCCGGGCTGGGGACGCAACAACCGTGCCCGCGCGGAGGCGTGGGGCGCCATCCAGCATACACCGGATGAAAACCTGGAACTCGGCCTGTCGCCCTACAACTTCCATAGCGACGGCAGCGGCGTCGCGATGGCCAGCATGTTTCGCCCGATGATCGACAAGCGGGTGAAGCATTTCGAGATGATGGATCCGGCGGAGTACGGATCCGGCTGCTACTGGATCAATGTCGACAGCTACATCGTCGACTGGCTGACGCGCAAAGGCATCCCGCATGACGTGATCACCGATCACGACCTGCATGCCGAGGGCGTCTCTCTGCTCGAACCCTATTCGCTGGTCATCACCTGCCAGCATCCCGAGTATCACACGACGGAGATGCTCGATGGCCTGGACGCCTTCGTCGCGCGCGGCGGGCGGCTCATGTATCTCGGCGGCAACGGCTTCTACTGGAAGACCGTCTTCCACCCGCAGGCTCCCTATGCGCTGGAGGTGCGGCGGGCGGAAGGCGGTATCCGTCTCTGGGCGACCGATGTCGGCGAGAGCTACCACGCCTTCGACGGCAGCTATGGCGGGTTGTGGCGGCGGATCGGGCGCCCCGCGCACAAACTCGTCGGCAACGGCTTCTCCAGCCAGGGTGTCTATCTCGGCTTTCCCTATACCGTCGGCGCGGCGATCGCCGATCCGCGGCTCGATTTCCTGCGTGCCGGTCTCGAGAACGAGTTGCGCGCCGGCGTGACGCTGGGCGAGCGTGGCTACATGGGTGGCGGTGCCGCCGGTCATGAACTCGATCGCTGGGACCCGCGGCACGGCTCGCCGCGTCATGCACTCATCGTCGCCTCCGCGATCGTCGACCACCCGCAATACAAGCCGGTCAACGAGGACCGGCTCGGCCATCTCTGGCCGGGTCGGCTCGAGGAAATCATCCGCTCCGACATGGTCTTCTTCGAGACCCCCGCCGGGGGCGCGGTGTTCTCCGTCGGCTCGATGAATTTCGTCGGCGCATTGCCGATCGACGACTACGACAATCTGCTCACGCGCATGATGACGAACGTGGTCAGGCGCTTCGTCGATCCGACACCGTTCGCGCCATGAGCACGGTGTCGGAGCCCTGGCTGCCCCAGGTCGGCGTGCCCGCGCATCGCGCGCCGGCCGGTGCGGTGGATTGCCACCATCACGTCTACGACGCGCGCTTCGCACTCGCGCCGGACGCTGCGTACAGGCCTGGCGACGCGACGGCCGATGATTATCGTGCGTTTCGCGAGCGGCTCGGTTTCACGGCGAGCGTCGTCGTCCAGCCCTCTGTCTACGGTGTCGACAATGGCTGCACGCTCGACGCCGTGCGACGGCTGGGGGCGGCGCGCGCGGTCGCGGTGATCTCCGGTACGGAGAGCGACGCCGCGCTGCGGGCGCTTGGCGAGGCCGGCACGGTAGGCATCCGGCTGCAAGCCGTCGGCGCCACGCGTCCGACCCTGGCGCGACTCGAGACGCTCGCCGCACGCGCTGCGGGTCAAGGCTGGCACCTGCAACTCCATCTCGATGCCGACCTGATCGTGGCCGCGGCGGAGCGGCTCGCCGCCCTGGACGTCGATCTGGTCTTCGATCATTTCGGCCGGATTCCGCATCCCGAGGGGACGAACCATCCGGCATTCGGTGTCATCGCCGGTCTCGTGGCGCGCGGGCGATGCTGGGTGAAACTCAGCGCGGGCTATCATTTCACGCGCACGGGCGGCCCGGACTATGTGGATGTCGGCGTCTTGACCCGTGCCTTCCTGGATCTCGCGCCCGAGCGGATGCTCTGGGGGAGCGACTGGCCGCATCCCACCGAGGCACGGAAGCCCGACGTATCGGTCCTCTTCGATCGCTTCGTCGAGTGGGCCGGCCCCGAGCGCGCGCGCCGCGCGCTCGTCGATACGCCGCGGGCGCTCTACCGCTTCGACTGATCTCAGCCTGGGTGGAAGCAGGCGGCGCGTGTGCCGCCCGCCGCGGCGAGCGTCGGCTCCGCCGCCGCGCAGCCGGGCTGCGCCTTCGGGCAGCGCGTACGGAAACGGCATCCGGAGGGCAGATTCGCCGGATCCGGCGGTTCGCCGCCGAGGGCGAAGTCGCGCGCGATGCGGGGGCCGCCGATGCGCGGCGTCGCGGCGAGGAGCGAGCGGGTGTAGGGATGCTGCGGGCGCGCGAAGATCTCCGCGGTCGCGCCGATTTCGACGATGCGGCCGAGATACATCACCGCGACGCGGTCGCACATCGTCTGGACCACCGCCAGGTCATGGCTCACCAGGATGTAGGTGAGACCGAACTGGCGCTGCAGGTCGCGGAACAGCGTCAGCACGGTGGCCTGTACCGAAACGTCGAGGCCGGAGGTCGGTTCGTCGAGGACGACCACTTCCGGGCGCAGCGTCAGGATGCGGGCGAGGCCGACGCGGCGCTGCTGGCCGCCCGAGATCTCGTGCGGATAGAGGTCGAGATGCGTCTCCGGCAATCCGACGAGGCGGACGATCTCGCGCACATGCGCGTCGCGCTTTTCGCGCGACCAGTCGGTATGGACGACCAGCGGTTCGTGAAGGGAGTCGCGCAGTTTCCAGCGCGGATCGAGCGACGCGCCAGGGTCCTGATACGCGTACTGGACCCGCGCGCGCATCGCGTTGTCGCGCTGGACACCGCCGCCGGCGATCCTGCGGCCCTGGAAAAGCACCTCGCCGGCGCTTGGCTCGTGGATGCCCATGATCGTCTTGCCGAGCGTGGACTTCCCGCATCCCGATTCGCCGACGAGGCCGAGGACCTCCCCGCGTGGGAGCGCGAAGCTCACGCCATCGACCGCCTTCAGGCGTGCCTTCACGCGACCGAAGGCGCCCAGGACGGGAAACTCCTTGCTGAGATCGCGGATCTCGAGGATCGGCGGTTCGGGCTCAGCCACGGTTCGGGTCTCCCGGGTTGTGGCAGGCGAGAAGATGGCCCTGTCCTGCGTCGGTGAAGGCAGGGCGTCGTTCCGCGCAGGCCGCGATCGCGCGTCCGCAGCGCGGCGCGAATCGGCATCCCGTCGGCGGCGTCACCAGGCTGGGCACCTCGCCCGGAATGCCGCGCAGCGCGCCGCTGCCGTCCAGCAGACTGTCGAGCAGGGCACGCGTATAGGGGTGGCGGGGCCGCTCGAAGAAATCGGCGACCGGGGCCGCCTCGGCGTTCTGGCCCGCGTACATCACCGTGATCGAATCGCAGATCTCGTAGGCCGCGCCGAGGTCGTGGGTCGTGAACAGGACGGCGCAGCCATGTTCATTCGCCAGACGGCGCAGCAATCCGAGGATCTGGGCCTGGATCGTCACGTCGAGCGCCGTCGTCGGCTCGTCCGCGACGATCAGGGCGGGATCGGGCAGCAGAGCCATCGCGATCATCAGGCGCTGACGCTGCCCGCCGGAGACCTCATGCGGATACTTGTCGAGGATCTGTTTCGGCTGCGGCAGTTGCACGGCGTCGAGCAATTCGAGGATGCGCGCCTCGCGGCGGTCCTTGGCCAGATCGGGGCGCTTGAACCGGGCGAGGTCGCGGATCTGGGTCCCGATTGTGAAAAGCGGATTGAAGGACGTGAAGGGATCCTGCGGGATCAGCGTGATCGCCTTGCCGCGGATCTCGCGCACGGCGATGGCCTCCTGCATGGCGAGGAGATCGCGGCCGCGGAAGGCGATCGCGCCGCCATGGATCTCCACGCCGCCGCGCGGCAGGGCGCCGAGCACCGCGCGTCCCAGCGTCGATTTTCCGCAGCCGGATTCCCCGACGAGACCCACGATCTCGCCGGCGCCGATCGAGAGGCTCACGCCGTCGAGCACCCGCGCGAGCCCGGCTTCGACGCGGTAGCTGAGCGAGAGGTCGCGGACCGACAGGAGGGGATCAGCCACGGCGTGCTCCGCCGCGGCGGATCCGCGGATCGAGGATGTCGCGCAATCCGTCGCCGAGCAGGTTGAACCCCATCACGACGAAGAAGATCGCGAGCCCGGGACAGGTCACGTACCACCAGGCGTCGGGCAGGAATTCGCGCGCCTCGTTGATCATGCGCCCCCATTCCGGCGTCGTCGGCGGCGCACCAAGTCCGAGGAACCCGAGCACGGCGGCGTTGAGGATCGTCACGCCCATGCCGATCGACGTGCGGACGATGAGCGGCGAGGCGATGTTCGGCAGGATATGCAGCAGCATCACGCGTGGTGCCGAACAGCCCAGCGCGATCGCGGACTCGACGAAGACCTCGTTCTTGACCGACCGCGTCTCCGCATAGGCGAGGCGCGCCCAGAAGGGCCAGAACGAGGCGGCGAGGGAAAGCACGACGTTCTCGATCGACGGGCCGAGCGTCTGGGAGATCGCGATGGCGAGGACGATCTGCGGGACCGAGAGGAAGATTTCGGCGATCCGCATCAGCATCTCCGACACCCAGCCGCGGTAATAGCCGGCGACCAGCCCGATCGGAATGCCGATGAGACACGCGACGCCGACCGCGATGACGCAGATCGTCAGGGTGGTGCGGGCGCCGAACAGCATGCGCGAGAGCAGGTCGCTGCCCATGCGATCGGTCCCGAACGGGTTGTCCCAGCTCGGCGGCTTGAGCCGGTTGGCCGTGTGGAAATCGTAGATGTCGTTGGGATGCGGGGCCAGGACCGGCGCGAAGATCGCGCAGAACACGAGTCCGAGCACGATCGCCGCGCCGAGGAAGGACGCGCGATCGCGGAGGAATCTGCGGATGACGGCGAAGCGCGGCTTGGTCATCGGACGATCCGCGGGTCGACAAAGCTGTGGACGAGGTCGACGATCAGGTTGACGAGGATGAAGATCAGGCCGGCCCAGATCGTGAACCCGACGATGCCGTTATAGTCGGAGCGCAGGATCGAATTGACGGCGAACAGGCCGATCCCCGGCCAGTCGAACACGGTCTCGACCACGATCGCGCCAGCCAGCACATATACGCCGAAGATCAGGCCGATCTGGGTCACGGTGGCGGTCATCGCGGCGCGCAGGACGTATTTCCACACGATCACGCGTTCGGGATAGCCCATCGCGCGTTGATAGAGCACGTGGTTCGAGTTGATCACCTCGAGCACGCCGGCACGGGTGAGGCGCACGAGCTGCGCCGCCGCCGGAAGCGCCAGCGTCAGGGTCGGGAGGGCAAGGTGGCGCAGGGCGCTGAACAGCGCCTCCCAGTCGCGATCGGCGATTGCGTCGATGGTCATGAAACCGGAGCGCGGCTCGGGCGGGAAGCCGTCGATCCGGCCGGAGAGCGGCGTCCAGGCGAGCTTCATCGAGAACAGCAGCTGCAGTTCCATGGCGAGCCAGAAGCTCGCGATCGCGAGGCCGGAGACAGAGACCACGCGCACCGCATGGTCGAGCGGCGAATTGCGGAACAAGGCGCTCACGACGCCGAGGGGAACGCCGACGAAGACCGCGAGGAAGACCGCGGCGATGCCGAGTTCCAGCGTCGCGGGCAGACGCGCCATCAGATCCTCGGCGATGGGGCGCTGGCTGAACAGGCTCATGCCGAGATCGCCCTGCGCGACCTTGCCGATATAGGCGAGGAATTGTTCCCAGAGGGGACGATCGAAGCCGAGCTTCGTTCGCAGCGCGGCGATCTGCTCGGCGGTCGCCTGTTCGCCCGCGATGACGCGGACGGGGTCGGCGGGTATGACGTGCGAGATCGTGAAGACGAGCGCGATCAGCCCGAGCAGCGTCGGCACGAGCCAGATCAGGCGGGAGAAGATGATCGCGAGGCGCTTCATGGCGGTCGAGTATCCCCTCCCTCGCCGTCGCGCGGCAAGGGAGGGGACACGGCTCCTTTACTTGAAATAGGCCCAGCGCATCTCCTGACCGCTGCCGATCGGGGAGAAGCGGATGCCGCCGATCCGCGAAGAATACGGGCCGAACCACTTCGTGTTGTAGACGAAGATGCCGACGGCCTCGTCGACGATGTGGCGGATCGCCTTGTCGTAAAGCTTGGCGCGCTCGTCCTGATTGGTGATCCGCAGGGCTTCGTCGGTGATCCGGTCAAGCTCGGGATTGCTGTACCAGGTCGTGCTGCGGCCGCCGTGGTGCCGGGTCGTGAAGAGCTCGCCCACCCAGTTGTTCGGGTCGGCGTAGTAGGTGCTCTTCCAGAGCGGGACCATGTCGTGCATCGTGTCCTTGCTGCGGAAGCGGTCGGACACGATGTTCCAGGGCGAGGCTTCGACCTTCGCCTCGATGCCGATCTTCCGCAGCGCGTTGGCGAACAGGACCGACGCCTGCTCGGTCTCCGGGAATCCGGCGAGCGGGTTGATGGTGATCGGCCGGAGCTGGATGTTGGCCTTGGCCAGCTCCGCCTTCGCCTTGTCGAGGTCGAACTCGTAGCCCTTGATGTCCTTCGGCGTGCCCCAGAGGTTGTTCGGGTTGGGGCTGGGGTTGCGGGCGACCGAGCCCTTCAGGATGTCGTTGATGAAGCCGTTGTAGTCGAAGGCGTGGTTGAGCGCGCGCCGGAAGTGGACGTTGTCGAAGGGCGGCCGCGACATGTTGAAGGCGAAGTAGAAGACGCGCATCGATTCGTCTTCGAGGATCTGGATGTTCGGCTCCTTGCGCAGGCGCTCGATCTGGTCGTAGGGCAGGTAGCCGTCAGTCCCCTGATAGTCGCCCTTGATCATGCCGAGGACGCGCGTGTTGACGTCCAGCACCGAGCGGAACTCGATCTCGTCGAACCACTTCTTGCCGGGCTCCCAGCCGTAGAAGTGATCCTTGAAACGGGTCGCGATGAAGCCGACGGCCGGATCGTGGCGGCGCAGCGCGAAGGATCCGGTCCCCGCATCGTTGCGGCTGAGCCAGCCCTCGCCGTGGTCGCCATCCTTGACGTTGCGCTGGACCAGCTTCGAATTGACGACCTGAATCTCCGGCACCGTCGACAGGAAGATCGCCGACGGTTCCTTGAGCGTGAACACGACGGTGTAGGGATCCGGGGCCTGTGTCGTGCCCGGCGCGATGGAGCCGAGGAAGAGCCCCGCGGGTCCCTTCTTCATCGCAAGCATGCGTTCCATCGTGTAGACGACGTCTGCGGAGGTCATCTCCGAGCCGTCGTGGAACTTGACGCCGCGGCGCAGCTTGAACGTGTAGGTCAGGCCATCCGGCGAGATCGTGTGGCTCTCGGCCAGCCACGGAATCATCTTCGGCGGATTGTCGACCCAGCGATAGAGGCCGTCATACATGTTGATGCGGGACGCGGCGCGGCCGACATCGAACACCGCATGCGGGTCGAGATTGTCGAAGGGCGAGTTGTTGGCATGGACGTAGCGGCCCTGCGCCGAGGCGAGCGCCGGGGCGATGAACATCGCCGCGGCTGCGGCGACCATGCGTAGCGTCTTTGTCTTCATGCGGAGTCTCCCTGTGTTGGTGATCGCGTTGGTGGTCATCCTTGAGGGCCGCCTGTCACCGGCAGCACCTGGCCGTTGACGAAACCGGCATAGTCGGAGGCGAGGAACATCACCGCGTAGGCGACCTCCTCGGGCTTGCCGAGCCGGCGCATCGGCGTGCGTTCGATCAGCGCCTTCTGCCCGGCTTCGCCATAGCCGGACCATTGCCGCTCGTAATCCGGCGAGGTCGGCATGAAGCCCGGCGCGACGGCGTTGACGGTGATGCCGGATGGCCCCAGTTCGTGCGCGAGCTGGCGCACGAGGCCGAGCTGCGCGGCCTTGGCCGAGGCATAGCTCTGGATTCCGGTGAGGCTGACGCCCATGCCGGCGCGGCTCGCGATCACGACGATGCGGCCACCGCCTGCGCGCTTCATGCCGGGGACCACCGCCCGCGCGGCGTTGAACGCGCCCATGACGTTCGCGTCGTAGATGTCGAGCCAGTCGCGCGCCGAGACGTCCTCGATCGGCATCTGCCGCTTGCCTCGAACACCGCCGGCGACATGGACCAGGATGTCGACATGTCCCGTCGCGTCTTCGGCCGCGCGGATGAAGGCCGTCATCGCGGCTTCGTCGGCGACGTCGACGACACGGCCGGTGATCCCGTGGCCGAGCGCGGCCAGCGCGTCCGCTGCCATGTCGCAGGCCCAGACCCGGGCACCGCGTTCGGCGAAGCCGTGGGCGATGGCCGCACCGATACCGCGTGCGGCGCCGGTGACGACGACTGTCTTGCCCTGGAAATCGATGTGCATGGGTTGCGTTCCTACTCCGCGGCGGGCCGGATGTGGCGCAATTCGGGAAAGCTGGCGATCGCGTCGGCGAAGATGGCCTTCACATGCTCCCCATCGGCACGACGTTCGGCCGCCGGCATGGCCGCGACGCGATCGAAGATACGCCGCTTCACGAAATGACGCCAATGCACAGGCAACATGGCAAGCACCGCGGCAAGCGCCGCGTAGCTGGCATCCGTCCATTCGCGTTCGTAGGCGTCGCGGGCCGTATTGAAACGAAAATGCGCTGGCGCACGGGACGCCGCCTCGGCGGCGAGCCGGGCGCGCGCGGCTTCGCTTGCCGCGGTGTCGAGCGCGCCATCGCGCATGATGACCCCGTAGTCGCGCGCCGCGGCTTCGACCGACACCTTGCCCTCCGCGACATCCCTGATGACGAGCGCGGGATCGCGCTCCCAGGCCGGACCCCACCCGGCGCCGCCGGCGGCCTTGATCCGGATGATGTCGCCGGGATCAAGGTTGACGACATCGGTGTTGCCGAGATCCTCTGCGTGCCCCGAGTCCGGATTGCGCCAGAAGCTCGACGTGGCGCCGGGATCTCCGCCCATAGCCCCCCAGGTCGAGAAGCGCGTGCGATCGCGGTTGCGCGCCGTGACCACCGAATTCGGCGAGAAGAGCTGGAATTCGAGCTCGGTCGCGAGGCCGCCGCGCGCCTTGCCGGCGCCGCCGCTGTCGGGAACGAGACCGTAGCGCCGGAAGCGTATGGGAACCTCGGCCTCGTTGACCTCCACCGGGGTGTTCTTGAGGAACGACGAATTCGCGCCGGAGCCGTCGGCGCCGTCGCCGAAGGACGAGCCGCCGGCACCGCCGGTCATCGGGTTGATCGATGCCATGATGCGGCGCCCGGTCTTCGAGTCGATCGTCTTGACGTTCATGATCCCGGCGCTCGATCCGGGGCCTGCCGGCATCGCCTGGGGCATCGCGGCCTGGAATGCGCCGATGATCAGGCTCTGGAGACGTCCGCAGGTGAGGCTGCGCATGCCGACGGCGGCGGGGAATTTCGGATTGAGCACCGATCCCTCTGGAATGACGCACCGCGCGGGTCGGGTGATGCCGCCGTTGAGCGGGATCGTGTCGTCGATCGTGTAGAGCGAATAGGTGTAGCCGACCATCAGGAGGATATGGCGTTCGGCGCCGCCCGTCGGCACGTTCAGGGAAGAATGCAGCTGGGGGTCCGAGCCCGTGAAGTCGAGGACGCATTCCTCGCCGCGGATCCGCAGCGTCAGCTCGAGCCTGACCGGAACGCCGCCGGGACCGTCCTCGTCGAGATAGTCGACGAAATGATAGTCGCCGTCCGGGATCCTGCCGAGCACCGCGCGCGCGCGTCTCTCGCCGAGATCGAGCAGGTCCTGGATGCCCTGCCGGAACGTGTCCACGCCGAAGCGCCGGATCATCTCGTGAACCTTGCGCTCGCCGGTCGCGACGGACGCGAGCTGGGCCTTGAAGTCGCCCCAGTTCTGCTCGGGCATGCGCACGTTGGTCAGCATGACGTCGAGCAGCGTCTTGTTGAGACGTCCCTCCTCGTAGATCTTGCTCGGCGGAATGCGGATGCCTTCCTGATGGACCTCCGTCAGCTGGCGCGACAGCGACGCCGGCACCGCGCCGCCGACATCGGTGTTGTGAATGTGCCCCACCGCGAAGGCGACGATTTCGTCGCCCCAGAAGATCGGCTTCCAGATATGCAGGTCCGGCGTATGCGTGCACACGTAGCCGGAGTAGGGGTCGTTGGTGATGCAGACATCGCCCGGCCGATAATCCTGGATCATCCGGATTGCGTTGCCGTAGTCGAGGCCGATGAACCAGGTCGCGCCCAGGTCGCGCGGCGAGGCGAAGGTCATGCCCTCCGGCGTCGTCAGCCCGGAGGTGAAATCCTCGGTCTCCTTGACGAAGGTCGAGTGCGCGGTGCGGAAGAGGGTGAACGCCATCGCCTCGGCCGCGGCCTGCGCATGGTTGGCGAGCACCTGGAGCGCGACCGGCTCGATTGCCATGGACTCTGCTCCCGCGCGTCAGGTGTAGTTTGCCGAACGCGTCGACCGATCCCGCGAAGCCGTCCGGGACGATCGTCGTCGTGTCGTCCTGCGCGATGACGCAGGGGCCGTCGAAGGTCATGCCATGGGCGAGGTCGGCACGCCGATGGAGGGCGACGCGGCGCGGTTGCCCGTCGAGCAGGACCTCGATCCAGGCTTCGGTGGTCGCCGGTCCCGCGCGGCGGTCCTGCGTCGGGAGCGCGGGCTTCGCGCTCTCACCGATGACGATCATCCGCAGGGCCACGGCGTCGACGCGCGCCTCGCGATCGGCGTGGCCGTAGATACGCTCGTGCTCGCGATGGAAGGCCTCGGCGATCCGCGCGACGTCGCCCGTGTCGATCCAGGCGAGGTCGATGGGCGTCTCGATCTCGAAGCTCTGGCCGTGATAGCGCAGGTCCGCGGACGCGGCGAGGCGCGGGGCGCCGCGATGGCCCTGGCGGTCCCGCAGCCAGGCCTCCGCATCGCGCGCCAGCCGGCCAAAGCCCTCGCGCAGCTGCGGCAGCGTCTCGGCCGAGAGCGGCGCGTAGACCGTGAGGATGAAGTCGTTCTTGACGTCGGCGACGAGACCTCCCAGCGCCGAGAGAACGCCCGGTGTCGTCGGAACGAGGACCGAGGCCATCCCCAGCTCGCGGGCCAGCAGGCAGGCGGTCATCGGGCCGCCGCCACCGAAGGCGAGCAACGAGAATTCGCGCAGATCGACGCCCTGATGCGCGGCGAGCTTGCTGACCTCGCGGTACATGCCGGAGATCGCGACCTGGATCACCGCCTCGGCCGCCGATTGGAGGTCGCGGCCGAGCGCCGCCGCGATCGGCGCCATCGCGGCTTGCGCCTTGGCGCGGTCGACGGTCACGGCGCTGTAGCCGAGTTCGCTATGTCCCATGAAGCCGCAGACGACGAATGCATCGGTGAGCGTGGGCCGCGTGCCGCCGCGTCCGTAGCATGCGGGGCCCGGTGTCGAACCGGCGCTCTCGGGACCGACTGTCAGCGTACCGAACGCGTCGACGGCCGCGATCGAGCCGCCGCCTGCGCCGATCGAGGTCACCGAGACCGTCGGAATGTAGATCGGAAACTCACCGACCATCTCGCCCGATCTGTAGCTGGGCTGGCCGTCGACGATCACGGAGACGTCGGCGGACGTGCCGCCGACATCGAGCGCCAGGACGCGCGGCACCTTGGCGTGGCGCGCCACGAAGGCGGCCCCCATCGTGCCGGCCGCAGTGCCGGACAGCAGCATCTGGATGCATTGCGTCTTGCCGAGTTCGGCGGTCATCACGCCACCGTTCGACTTCGTGATCATCGGCTCCGCGAAGACGCCTGCCTTGCGCAGCGACTCCTGCAGCGAGCCGATATAGGCGGCGACGCGCGGCTGCACGTAGCCGTGGACGACGGCGGTCGATGTCCGTTCGTATTCGCGGATGATCGGCCAGACCGATGAGGACGGAAAGACCGGCAGGCCGGGGGCCCACTCGCCGATCAGCCGCGCCGCCTCCTCTTCGTGGGCGGGATTGCGGTAGGCGTGAAGAAAGGACAGGACGATGCCCTCCGCGCCGAGCGCGCGCGCGCGGTCGAGGGCGTCGCGCAGGCTGGCGCGGTCCAGCGGCAGGTCGACGCTGCCGTCGGCGAGCATTCGCTCGCGGATGCCGAAGACACGGTCGCGCGTGACCAGCGGCTCCGGGCGCCGGGACAGGAGATGGTAGGGGTCCGGCATCTTCAGACGCGCGAGTTCCAGCACGTCGACGAAGTTCTCTGTCGCGAACATGCAGAGCTTCACGCCCTTGCGCTGGATCACGGCGTTGATGCCGACCGTCGTGCCGTGGGTGAAATAGCCGATTTCCGATGGCGCGATGCCGAAGCGCCGCTGCAACTCGGCGATCCCCTGCATCACCTCGCGGCCAGGTTCCGCGGGTGTCGACAGCACCTTGAGCGTGCGCACCGCCCCCGTCGCTTCGTCGAGCGCGCAGAAATCCGCGAAGGTACCACCGATGTCGACGCCGACCCTGTATGCCATGTCGTGGATGTCCCTGTTTCCTGTGCTTCAGGCGGCGCTGCCGATGCCCGGGCGATGGCCCAGTCGCTGGCCGATACGTTGCGCGCCGCGGACGACCGCGTCGACGATCCGCTTGCGCGCGGCGGGGAAGCGGCGCGTCACGGTGGCGATGTTCAGCGTCGCGACGACGCGACCCGCATCGTCGAAGACCGGCGCGGCGGCGCCGGAACCGCCGATCGCGAACTCCTCCTCGACCACGGCATATCCATCCTCGCGCACACGGTCGATCGACGCCCGAAGGCGTGCGATGTCGGTGGTCGTGCGCGGCGTGAATTGCCGCGGCCGCAGCCGCGCGAGATAGGCCTCCAGCGCCCGGGGTTCCCAGAACGCAAGCAGAACCCGGCCCATGGCGGTGCAATAGGCGGGGCGAAGCCCCTGGCGGTCCGTGTCGTAGCGGATCTGTTCCGGGCTCACGAGCTTGGCGAGCACCTTGACGTCGCCACCTGCGCCGCGCGCCCCGAGGATCACGGTTTCCCGGGTCTCGCGGCGCAGTTGTTCCATGACCGGATGGGCGACGGCGGCCAGGTGACCGTCCGTGCCACCGACCCATCCGCCGTTGCGATACGCGGCGACCAGCGCGTAGCGGTCGGCATCGTCGCGGTCGACGTAGCCGCGCAGCAGCAGCGTACGCAGCAGGGCGTGCGCGCTCGATTTCGGAAGGGCGAGTTCGGTGGCGAGATCCGCGAGGGCGATGCCGGTGTCACGCCGCGTCAGCAGCTCGAGGATGTCGAGCACGCGCGCCGCCGATTTGACCTCGCCCCCGTTCATATCCGTGAACACCGTTCCCCCATGGAAACGACGTTAGGTAACGCGTTCCGCGGAGTCAATCTTGCCTCGCGCGGATGGCGGTCCCGGCGCTAGTGTCTCGCTGCCAGCGTTGGATGGGGGAGCATAACGATGAGCAGGATCGCGATCGTGACCGGTGGCGCGCGGGGGATCGGGCGGGGTTGCGCGCATGCCCTCGCCGAAAGGGGCTTCGACATCGCTCTCGTCGACCTGCTCGAGCCGGAGATGGAGCGAACGGCGGAGGAAATCCGCGCAATGGGTCGGCGCGTCTCGATCCATGTCGCGGACGTCGCCGATTTCGCGCGCGCGGCGGAGATCGTCGCCCGCGTCGAGGGCGACTGGGGAGGCGTCGATTTTCTCCTGAACAACGCCGGGAGATCGATGCCCAAGCCGATGCTCGAGATCACCGAGGAGGAGTTCGACCGCACGATCGCGATCAACCTGAAGAGCTGCTTCAACTACATCCACGCGGCCGCGCCGGGCATGAAGCGTCGTGGCGGTGGCCGCATCGTCAGCATGTCGTCTCTCAACGCGCATAACGGGGGCGTGACGAGCGCGGTGTCGAAATTCGCCTATGCCGCGGCGAAGGCCGGGATCATCGGCATGACCCGCGCCCTGGCCAAGGAACTCGGGCCGGAGATCGCGATCAACTGCATCTGCCCCGGCGTGATCAAGACCGAGCTGGGCAACAGCCTGACGAAATCGCGTGAGCCGGAGCTCATCAAGGGGATCGCGCTCGGCCGTCTCGGAACCCCGGCCGACGTGGCGCAACTCGTCGCCTTCCTGGCGACCGTCGAGCCCAATTTCATGAGCGGCCAGGATTTCAAGATCGACGGGTATCAGTGGGTCACCTGACATGAGCGGCGGCGTGCCGGCCTGGGTGCCGGCGCTGGCGATCACCATGGGCATGCAGACCATGGCGGCCTTCCTGGGCCGGGTCTTCCCGGTGATCGGGCCCGAGTTGACCGCTGCCGCGGGCGTCTCGCCGGAAAAGATCGGTCTGCTGTCGGGGCTCATCGCGGGCGGGACGATGTGGTTCCTTGCCGGTGGCTCGCTTCTGCTGAGCTATTTCGGCCCGGTGCGACTGCTGCAGATCGGTGCGGTCATAGCGAGCCTCGGGGTGCTGGCGAGCCTCAGCGCCTGGTGGCCGCTGCTCCTGCTCGCGGCCTTCGTCGTCGGCGCGGGCTATGGGCCGTCGCCTCCCGCAGGCAGCGAGATCCTGACGCGCAACGCGCCAAAGGGGCGCCGGTCGCTGATCATGTCGGTCAAGCAGTCGGGTGTGCCGCTCGGCGGCGCGCTCGCCGGCCTCATCGTGCCGGCGGTCGCCGCGTTCGGCGGTTGGCGGCTCGGCCTGTTCGTTGCGGCGATGCTGCCGTTGGTCGCGGTCTTTCTCGTGCAGCCCTGGCGCGCGCGCCTCGACGCGCAGCGCGACGAGACAAGGCCCCCGACCGCCGCCAACCTGATCTCGCCAGCGAACCTGGCCGCGCCCTTCTCGGTGATACGCGGCAACCGCCCGATGCTGCTGGTGGCCGCCGCCGGGTTCTGCTTTGCGTCGGTACAGGGCTGTCTGCTCACCTTCTTCGTGACGCAGTTGACCACCGAGATCGGCTACACGCTGGCGATCGCCGGTGCCGCGTTCTCTGCCATGCAATTCTCTGGAACCTTCGCCCGCGTGCTGATGGGGTGGATCGCGGACCGCATCGGCGGCATCCGCGCACTGATCGTCCTCGCGGGGGCGTCGAGCCTCATGGTTCTCGCGGTATCGACCATCGCGCCGGGATGGCCGGTCTGGGCGGTGACGCTGCTCGGACTCGTCGTCGGCACCACCTCGACGAGCTGGAACGGAGTCTATCTGGCGGAGGTCGCGCGGCTTGCGCCAGAGGGGCGGATCGGCGACGCGACGGCCGGATCTACGATCCTGACCTTCGGCGGCTATCTGATCGCGCCGATCGTCTTCGCCTTCGCGGTCCCTTTGGTGGGCCGCTACGGCACCTGCTTCGTCGCGCTTGCCGTCGTGGCGCTGCTCGCGATCCCGATGCTTCTGGCTGCCACGCGTGCGGGACGCGCCGCGTGATCAGCCAGCGGCCTTCGCCTCGCGGATCATGTTGCGGGCGATGACCAACTGCTGGATCTGCGTCGTTCCCTCGTAGATGCGGAAGAGCCTGACGTCCCGGTAGAACCGTTCGACGGCGTAGTCCTGCATGTAGCCGGCGCCGCCATGGATCTGGACCGCACGATCGGCGACGCGGCCGACCATCTCGGCGCAGAACAGCTTGCAGCATGATGCGTCGGTGGCGACGTCCTCGGCGAGATCCTTGCGCCGGGCCGTTTCCAGCACCATCGCCCGCCCGGCAAGCGCCTCGGCGCGGCTGTCCGCGAGCATCGCCTGCACGAGCTGGAATTCCGCGATCGGCTGGCCGAACTGCCGGCGTTCGAGGGCATAGCGCAGCGCGTCGGCGATCAGGCGCTCGGCGACGCCCACGCATACCGCCGAGATATGCAGCCTGCCGCGGTCCAGGACCTTCATCGCCGTCCGGAAGCCCATGCCCGGCACGCCGCCCAGCAGCGCCTCGTCGCCGACACGGCAACCTTCGAACACGACGTCGCTGGTCAGCGCGCCGCGCTGCCCCATCTTGCGGTCGGGCGCGCCGACGCGTAGCCCCGGCGTCCCGGCTTCCACCAGGAAAGCCGATACGCCCGCCGCGCCCTTGCGATCGGGATCCGTGCGGGCAAACACCGTGAACAGGCCGGCCGCAGGCGCGTTGGTGATGTACCGCTTGGCGCCGTCGATGACCCAGCCGCCCTCGACGCGCCGGGCGGTGCTGCGCAGGCTGGCGGCGTCCGATCCGCTGTCCGGCTCGGTCAGGGCGAAGGCGCTGATCAGGTCCCCGCTCGCGAGCCGCGGCAGGTAGCGCCGCCTCTGCGCCTCCGTCCCGTCCATGACCAGCCCCTGGCTGCCGATCCCGTTGTTCGTGCCGATCGTCGACCGGAAGGCTGGAGAGGTGCGGCCCAGCTCGAAGGCCGCCAGCACCTCTTCCTCCATCGTCATGCCGAGCCCGTCATAGGTCTCCGGTATCGACATGCCGAACAGGCCGAGTGCGCGCATGCCCGCCAGGATGTCGTCCGGGATCCGGTCCGTGTCGGAGACCTCCGCCTCGCGCGGGACAAGTTCCTCGCGCACGAAGCGGCGGATCTGCTCCAGGAAGGCGTCGATCGCCTCGCGGTCCCTGATCATCGCTCCGTCCCCGACGTCACTCGCGGCCCCGGGCGCCGGCTCGTCCGCCCCGTACCTCGCGCCGGGTCATTCGCGCGAGGCGCTCGGGAAGGGCCGCCATGATCGTTCGGCGCTCCTCGGCGGAATATCGCAGCCACCCCCCGATCTCGGCGCGGTCGCGGCCGCAGCCGATGCACAGGCCGGTGACGGAATCGAGCACGCAGATGCGGCGGCAGGGGCTTTCGATGGGCGGCATGGCGTGTGCGCTTTATCCGAAATCGGGCGGCGCGGGAAGCGCGTGCGATCCGGCCACCATCGCCGCGTAGGCGGCCTCGAGGTCGCGTGCGAAGCCGGCGGCATCGCAGAGTGGCGAGCCGAGCATCCGGGCGCGCAACGCCGCGCCGAGACGCGCTGTCTGCAGCGGGTCGGCGGCCAGCGCACAGGCGATCGCGACGTAGCCGTCGACATCCGCGGCGACCAGCTCGTCGAGGTCGAGGCGGTGGAGGAGGCTGGCGCCGACGCGCGCGGCATGGCGGTTTCCACGCAGCGCGACCACGGGAACGCCCATCCAGAGCGCTTCGCAGGTCGTCGTGGTCCCGTTGTACGGAAAGCTGTCCAGGGCGATGTCCACCTGCCCGTAGATGGCGAGATGCGCGTCGCGTGTCGCCGTCGTCGCAAGACACGTGACGCGATCGGGCGCGACGCCCTGCGCCGCGAAGAGCCGGTGCAACCGGTCGCGCGCCCGTGGCGAGCCGAGGCCGGCGGCCTTCAGCAGGAGACGCGATTGCGGCACGCGGTGGAGGATCTGGCTCCATGCCGCGATCACCGACGGACCGATCTTGGCGAGGTTGTTGAACGAGCCGAACGTGACCCCGGGCGCATCGGGAGCGCTCATCGGCCGTGGCGCCGCCGCAGGCGAAGCGTCGGGTGGGCGGTAGCACAGGAAGCCGCGTGGCAGCCGAACGAGGGTTTCGGTATGCAGCCTGTCGTCTGCGTCGGTCGGATCGGCGACCGCATCGGTGAGGCGGTAGTCGATCGTCTTCAAGCCGGTCGTGTTGGGGTAGCCGATCCACGTGACCTGCACCGGTGCCGGTCTGCGCTGGAACACTGCGAGGCGGTTGCCCCGCGTGTGACCGGCAAGGTCGACGAGGACGTCGATGTCGTCCTCCACGATCTGCGCGGCGAGCGCGTCGTCGTCCAGGAGCGTCGCGTCGCGCCACATGCCCGCCGCGGCGCGCAGCCGCTGGGTCGTCGCGTCGACCAGGGTGCCGCATTGGTAGCAGACCGTCTCGACCGCGGAGGGGTCGTGCGCCGCCAGGACAGGCTCGAAGAAATAGGCGACGGAATGCGTGTGCAGGTCGGGCGATACATAGCCGACCCGCAACCGTCGGCCTGGCGCGCGGACCCGCGGCGGGTGCGCGTGCGGCGGCGGCGACTGTCGCGCGAGTTCCGCCGCCATGTCGCGATGCGCACGGGCGATGTCGGCGGGGGCGAGAGTGTCAAGCGCGTTCAGCGTCATGAGCCACGGCATCCGCGGCCGCTCCGCCGCTGGAATCGTGCGCAGCGCCGTGCGGAAGCACGTCATCGCCTCGTCGACGAGGCCGAGCCGCGAGAGGCACGCGCCGAGATTGGCATGGGCCTCCGCGAGGTCGGGACGAAGCCGGATCGCCGTCTCGAAGCAATCGGCCGCCTCGTCGAGGCGATCCATGTCGCGCAGCGCATTGCCACGGTTGACGTGGAGTTCCGGCCAATCTGGTCTCAGCGCCACGGCGCGGTCGTAGCTGGCGAGCGCGGCTTTCGGGCGATGCGCCGCACGCAGAAGGACGCCGCGATCGTAATGCGCGCCGGCATCTGAAGGTCTCAGGGCGATCACCCGGTCGTAGCCGGTCAGCGCCTCGCCCATCCGGCCGAGCGCCTTGAGGGCGTTGGCGCGGTAGGCGTGGGCATCCGCGTAATCCGGCTGCAGTTCGATCGCCCTGTCGTAGCTTGCGATCGCCGTGTGGAACGACTTCATCGTCTTGAGCACGACGCCGCGGTTGCAATGAAAGGCCGCGACCGTGCCGTCGATGGCGATGGCGCGGTCGATGAGCGCGAGCGCCTCGGCGTGATCGCCGCGCTGATGGGCGATGAGGCCAAGCAGGTGCAGGGCGCCTGCCTGACGGGGATCGAGGCGCAGGGCGGAGTTGTATCTGTCCTCCGCCCGATCGATCTGCCCCGATCGGTGGAGCGCGATACCCTCGTCGACGATGCGACGCGCGGCATCGGCGGGCGCGACGCCATCGGTCATGGCGCTGTCGTGCCGCGGGCGATGTCGAGATGGTCCGGGGGAAGCCCCTCGAGGTGGCGGGCGTGGGCGAGCCGGTACGCGGCCTCGAGGTCGCGTGTGAAGCGCGGGGTGTCGAAGAGCGGCGCCGTCAGGCGATTGGCGGTCAGGTTTCCGCGTATCGCGGCGAGCGCCGCCGGGTCGCGCGCAAGCCGGATCGCGGTCGCTTCGTACTGCTCCGGTGTGTGTGTCACGAGTTCGGGAAGCCCGACCGCGTGCAGGAGACTGGCCGCGACCCGTCCCGCGAAACTCCGGCCTGCGAGCGTGAGCACCGGAAGCCCTGCCCACAGCGCGTCGCAGGGCAGGGTGTCGAGGAAGAGATCGGCGCAGCGATGGCGCGCGATGTGGTCGTCGAGCGGCGCACGGCGCGCGAAGACGATCCGCGCAGGGTCTACGCCGTGGCCGCGCGCGGCCGCACGCAGATTCCTCGTCGCCGGCGCGTTGTCCTCGAGCAGCCAGAGCACGCCGTGAGGCACCGCCTCCAGGATCCGCATCCAGCGCGCGAATGTCTCGGGGAGGATCTTGAAATTGTTGTTGAAACAGCAAAAAACGAAGGCCTGAACGGGAAGGCCGAGTTCGTCGCGCGACCAGGCGCGTGACCCGATGGTGCGGCTGCGATCGTTGGCTTGATAGCTGTTCGGCAGGCGGATCACCTTCTCCGTGTAATGATGCTCGTGCCCATGCGGAATCACGACCGGGTCGGCGACGACGTAGTCCAGCCCCGGCAGCGCCGTCGTGCCTGGAAATCCGAGATAAGAGATCTGGACCGGAGCGCAGCGCCGCACGAAGAGGCCTGGCCGGTTGTTGGTCGAATAGCCGTTCAGGTCGACCGCGATGTCGATGTCCCGGGCGCGTATCGCGGTGGCGGCGTCCTCGTCGCTCATCGCGCTGCAATCCACGAAGGCGTCGCTGGCCGCGACGATCCTCCGGCGCATCGTGTCGTCGCGTGGTGCGCCGATCGAGAACGCGGTGATCTCGAAGCGTGTCCGGTCATGGGCCTCGAGCGCGCCGGCGATCAGGAACGCCACCGCGTGCGCCTGCAGGTCGCTCGAGACATAGCCGACGCGTATGCGGCGTCCAGGCCTGGGCGCGGGCGCGCCCGCATCGAGGGTCGACCATTTTTGTGCCCAGGATCGAGCTGCCCGGAGGTGAAGCGCGGGATCGTCAACGAGGCCGAGCAGCGAGAAGGGCGAGAATGCCCGTGGCTCGGTGAAGGCCGCGTCCCCGCGCCGGTTCGCATAGTCCTGCAGCGGCTCCCAATCGGCGATCGTCATCGCGTTGAAGATCCTGGTCCCGACAAGGTTCTCGAGATTCGGGTCGATCGCATGGGCGCGGTCGTAGCACTCCGCCGCGGCTTCGTAGCGCGCCGCATCGCGTGCGATGTTGCCGAGATTGAACCACGCCGCGGCCGCCGAGCCAGGGCTTTCGGTCGCCCGAAGATAGGCGTCCCGGGCACGGACCGGATCGCGCAGGGCACGCAGCGTGTTTCCGAGCGAGAGGAGAATCCCCGGGGCGGCGCGGCCCGTCGACAGGGCGCGTTCGAAGGCGACAACGGCCTCCGGCAGGCGGCGCAGCGCGACGAGCACGTTGCCGAGAAGGCCATGCGCCTCGCACAAGTTGGGGTCAAGTGCGAGGGCCTGCGCGCAGCAGGCGCGGGCCTCCTCCGGCCGTCCGAGTTCCAGCAAGGTCGTGCCGCGATTGACGTGACCGATCGCGTTGTCCGGCGCCAGCTGAAGACCGAAGTCGTAGGCCTCGAGCGCCTCGGCGAAGCGTGTCAACCGGAACAGCATGTTTGCGGCCTGGACATGCGCTTCGGCGAACCTCGGCGCGACCGCCGCCGTCGCGCGGTATCCCGCGAGCGCGTCGTCATCCTTGCCGAGCGCCGCGAGGGCGTTGGCGCGGTTGAAATGCGCGGCTACGAGGCGCGGATCGATGGCGATGGCGCGCTCATAGGCGAGAACCGCGTCTCCCAGGCGTCCGAGCCGACGGAGCGCGACACCGCGATCGAGATGGGCTCCCGCCATGGCTGGATGCGACGCCAAGGCAAGATCATAGGCGGCGAGCGCTTCGTCCGGGCGGTGGAGAGCCAGCAGGGCCTTGCCGCGTCCGGCATGAAGGCCGGGATCCCCCGGTGCGAGCGCGAGGCCGGCGTCGAAGGCATCCAGGGCCTGGCCTGCCTGGCCGGTCCGCAGCAGCGCCTCGCCGTGCTGCAGTCGCGCCAGGGCCTCGTCCTTGACGGGCGCCATCGTACAGCCAGGGGTGCCGTCGCACGGCGCAGCGTCCTTGGCGGATGCGTCGTCGTGGGATGAGGCGCGGCTCGTCATGGGCGTGGTTGATCCATAGGCGGGACGCTACAACGCCGCGCCGACGTCCAGAAGGGTCCGATCGCGGCGCGATCGTTGACAGCGAGGCGGCCGGTTCGTCTACTCGCGTCGCGTTTCCAGCTCTCCACGACATGGACCTCGACATGACCAACCGCAACAGCCGCAGCGGCGGCCGCATCCTCGTCGACCAGCTGCTCGTCCACGGCGCGGACATGGCCTTCTGCGTGCCCGGGGAGAGCTATCTGGAGGTCCTCGACGCGCTCTACGACTCGCCCGCGATCCGGCTCGTCAACGCGCGCCACGAAGCCGGCGCCGCCAACATGGCCGAGGCCTACGGCAAGCTGACCGGTCGCCCGGGCATCGCCATGGTCACCCGCGGTCCCGGAGCGTGCCATGCCGCCGTCGGCGTCCATACGGCCTTCCAGGATTCGACCCCGATGATCCTGATCGTGGGGCAGGTGGCACGCGAGGCCATGGACCGCGAGGGCTTCCAGGAGATCGACTATCGGCAGATGTTCGGGCCGGTCGCGAAATGGACGGCGCAGATCGATCGCACCGACCGGATCCCGGAATACATGTCCCGCGCCTATCATGTCGCCACGTCCGGTCGTCCAGGGCCCGTCGTCCTCGCATTGCCCGAGGACATGCTGGTCGAGACCGCCGACGTGCGCGACGCGCAACCCTATGTCCAGCATCGCGCGGCCGCTACGGCTGGCGACATCGACGCGGTGCGCGGGATGCTGGCCGGCGCGTCCCGGCCGCTGATGCTGATCGGCGGGTCCTGCTGGTCGGACGCGGCCTGTCGTCAGGCGATCGCCTTCGCAGAGGCGAACGGCATCCCGACGGCGGTGTCCTTCCGGCGTCAGGATCTGTTCTCCACGCGCTCGCCGGTCTATGCCGGCGACATCGGTACCTCTGGCCCGCCCGCCCTGATCGCCCGGTTCAAGGAGGCCGATGTCGTCCTCGTCGTCGGCGCGCGCCTGGGCGAGATGACGACGCAGGGCTACACGACGCTGGACAGTCCCGAGCCACGCCAGACCCTGATCCATGTCCATCCGCACGCGGACGAACTGGGGCGCGTGTTCCGTCCGACCCTTGGCATCGTGTCCTCGGGGGACGGGTTCTTCGCCGCGGCGTCGGCGATGGCGCCGCTCGACGCGGCGCGCTGGGCAGAGTGGACGGCGGCGGCGCGGCGCGATTATCTCGCCACGCTCGAGGTGCCGGCCTATGCGGGCCCCTTCGATGCCGCGCGCGCCATGCGCGAACTCGACGCGTTGCTGCCCGCGGACGCGATCGTCACGCTGGACGCCGGAAACCACACCGGATGGCCGCAGCGCTATCTCGGGTTCGGGCGGCCGCGCCGCGAGGTGGGGCCGACGTCCGGGGCGATGGGATACTCGGTGCCGGCCGCGGTCGCCGCAAGCCTCGTGCACCGCGACCGGGTCGTCGTCGGCTTCGTCGGCGATGGCGGTTTCATGATGTCGGGGCAGGAGGTCGCGACGGCGGTGCAGTACGGCGGCACGCCGATCATCGTGGTCTTCAACAACCGCATGTATGGCACGATCCGCATGCACCAGGAGCGCGAGCATCCCGAGCGCGTCGTGGGCACCGATCTCAATGAGCAGGATTTCCGGGCCCTCGGCGCGGCGCTCGGGTGCCATGCCGAGCGCGTGGAGCGTACCGAGGATTTCGCCGCAGCCTTCGCCCGCGCGCGCGCGTCTGGGCGCGCGGCGGTCATCGAACTGATCACCGATCCCGAGATCGTGTCGACGCGCTTGACGATCAGCGGATTGCGCGCGAAGGCGCGTCAGTCGTCCGGCGCGCGCTGATCGCGCGCGACGCGGCGGCGGAGCGCGAGCGCGGCCGCCGGCACCGCCAGCAACAGGGCGGAGGCCGGCTCCGGCACGTCCAGCGTCAGCGAGGCGGCTGCCGGGGTGATGGTCGCGAGCAGCAGAGAGGCGGCGACAACGGCGAGGTCGAGACGAGGCATTGGCGGATCCCTGTACCGATTTCGTCCCCGCAGCCTCGCATCAGGAGTCGGCAGGTTGCTTGAGCGGTCTCAAGGACGGGTCTGCGGCGCCTTGACGCCTTTATGTCCGTCTCGGCGGCAGCGTTCCGAACAGTAAAGCACCCGCTCCCAGTCACGTGCCCATTTGCGCCGCCAGGCGAAGGGGCGTTGGCAGGCCGCGCAGGTCTTCGACGGCAATTCCGACTTGCGCCGCATCTTCATCGCGCGACCCTCGTCATTTCGCGCACCGGCCGTCGCCGCAGAGCGCCGCCACGATCCGCGTCCGCCGCGGCGCGATGACGCGGTACGCCCGCTCCAGCAGCGCGACGGCGCCGGGCACGGCGCGGATCATCCGGGCGAGCAGACGCCAGCGCGGCAAACGGTCCCAGATCGCGAGGAAGGCCGCCGCGCCAGTCAAGACGCGGCCCCCTCCATCCTGGACGTGCAGGACCGCGAGCGCGTCGGCCTGCGACACGCCGATCGCCGCGAGGGGGGCCGTGTCCTGCACGATGTCCACCGCCACGAGGCGTCGCGACGTGTCGCGCGCCAGGTAATGCGCGATCTCGCGGCGGCAGAGCGGGCAGGCGCCGTCGAAGAAGATGGTCAGATCGGATGCGGAAGCCATGACCTCCGCACATAGCTCGGCCTATCGACGGATCCAGGGGCGACGTGCGCCCTCGGCGTTGTCCCGGGCGGCAGGGGAAGGCTAGATTGCGCCAGCCGCGGCATCGCGCCCGCCTGGTCCCGAGGGGAGAAACAATGGCCGACGATTCGAACCACAGCTACGACACCCGCAACTACAAGCTCCGGTCCAATGCCTGGCTCGCGCGCCAGGACCGCGACGGCTTTGCGCGCCGCAGCTGGATGAAGAACCAGGGCCGCGTCGACCATCTCTTCGACGGGCGCCCGGTGATCGGCATCTGCAATACCTGGTCGGAATTCACGCCCTGCAACGGGCATTTCCGCCAGATCGCCGAGTATGTGAAGCGCGGTGTCTACGAGATGGGCGGCTTTCCCCTCGAATTCCCGGTCATGAGCCTGTCGGAGATCCTGCTGCGCCCGACCGCGATGCTCTACCGCAACCTCGCCTCCATGGATGTCGAGGAATCGATCCGCGGCCAGCCGATGGACGGCGTGATCCTGCTCACGGGCTGCGACAAGA
>CAYSUY010000015.1:14693-35390 GCA_964434345.1 uncultured Acetobacteraceae bacterium | reverse complement strand
CCTTCGGCGAGGGGCCGGTCGTCTATCGCGCCCTCGACCATCAGGCGACGCTGGGCGCCTATGTCGGCAAGACCGCACTCAAGGGTGGCAAGGGCACCATGGTCGGTTGGCGCTACGCCGACGGGGCCAAGTACCTGCCTTCGGACGACGTCGTCCGCACTCTTCGGCCTCAGGGCTGAGGCGGGCCGGCCCCGGCCGTCCGGCGCGTCATGCGCCGGGCGGTCGCGGGCCGACCGCGTCGCCGGTTCGCGCGCGACCGACGATGGAATTTCTCGTCATCCAGTTCCTGAACGGCCTCGCCTCGGCGTCGTCGCTGTTCCTCGTCGCCTCGGGGCTGACGATCATCTTCGGCGTCACCCGGGTCGTGAACTTCGCCCATGGTTCGCTCTACATGCTCGGCGCCTATATCGCGCTGACCATCGTCGAGCAGCTGCCGCGCGATCCCTGGCTCTACTGGAGCGGCATTCTCGCCGCAGCGATCGCCGTGGGGATCATCGGCGTCGCGATCGAGGTCCTGCTGCTGCGCCGGATCTACCATGCGCCGGAACTGTTCCAGTTGCTCGCGACCTTCGGTGTCGTGCTCGTGATCGAGGACGTCGCATTGTGGATCTGGGGGCCGGAGGATCGTCTGGGGCCACGCGCGCCGGGTCTGCGCGGCGCGGTCGAGATCCTGGGCCAGCGCTTTCCGCAGTATGAACTGCTGCTGATCGCCATCGGGCCGATTGTCCTGCTGCTGCTCTGGCTTCTCTTCACGCGCACGCGCTGGGGCACGCTGGTTCGCGCCGCGACCCAGGACCGCGAGATGGTCGCGGCCCTCGGCGTCGACCAGAAATGGCTCTTCACGTCGGTCTTCTTCCTCGGCGCCTTCCTCGCCGGGCTCGGCGGCGCGCTGCAGGTGGCGCGGGCGCCGACGACCCTGCACATGGATCTCGACATCATCGCCGAGGTCTTCGTGGTCACGGTCGTCGGCGGAATGGGCTCGGTGCCAGGCGCCTTCCTCGCGGCGCTGCTGATCTCCGAACTTCACGCCTTCGGGATCATGGTGTTTCCCAAGATCACGCTCGTCCTGACCTTCCTGGTCATGGCGGTCGTGCTGGTGATCCGACCCTATGGATTGCTCGGTCGCCCGCCCACCCATGCCCGTGCCGCGGGTCCGGTGCGCGCGATCATGCTCGAGCCGGCGCCGCGCGCCCTCGTCGCGGCGGGTGTCGCGGCCCTGGCCGCCGCGATCGTGCTGCCGCTGATGGGGGGCGACTATGCCCGCATCATGGCGACCGAGATGGTCATCCTCGTGCTCTTCGCGGCAAGTCTGCATTTCATGATGGGGCCGGGCGGGCTCGCCTCCTTCGGGCATGCCGCGTATTTCGGCGTCGGCGCCTATGCCGGGGCCTTGCTGCTCAAGCATCTCGGCGCGCCGATGGAGATCGGCCTCCTCGCGGCGCCGCTGGCGGCCGGCGCCGCCGGCATCCTGGTCGGCTTCTTCGTCGTGCGGCTGGAGGGTGTCTATCTCGCGATGCTGACGCTCGCCTTCGCGCAGATCGCCTGGTCTGCCGCCTTCCAGTGGGTCGATGTCACCGGCGGCGACAACGGCATCCTCGGCGTGTGGCCATCCGCCTGGGCGAAGGACAAGAGCGTCTACTACCTGTTCGTCCTCGCGATCTGCGTCGCGGGAACGTTGGCGCTGCGCCATGCGATCCACGCACCCTTCGGCTACGCGCTGCGCGCGGCGCGCGACAACCGGCTGCGCGCGGAGGCGATCGGCATCGATGTCGACCGGGTCCGCTGGGCGGCCTTTGCGATCGCGGCGGCCTTTGCCGGCATCGCCGGGGCGTTGTTCGCCTATGCGAAGGGATCGGTGTTCCCGACCTATCTGGCGATCCCGAAATCGGTCGACGCGCTACTCATGGTGCTTCTCGGCGGCATCGAGACCCTGTCGGGACCGATCGTCGGCGCGCTCGTGTTCCACGGCCTCCAGGAGCAGCTCGTGCGCTGGGTCGAGCATTGGCGCGCGGCGATGGGGCTCGTGATCATCGGACTCGTCCTGGCCTTTCCCCAGGGGATCGCCGGCTTCGTGCGCGATCGTGGCTGGGGACGGGGGCGTCGATGACCGCGCTCGAGGTGTCCGGCATTTCCAAATCCTTCGGCGGCGTCCACGCCGTGCGCGATGTGAGCTTTTCCGTCGCCGCAGGCGAGATGCTCGCGATGATCGGTCCGAACGGCGCCGGCAAGAGCACCTGTTTCAACATGGCAGGCGGCCAGCTCCGGCCCGACCGTGGACGCGTCGTCCTCGGCGGCCGCGACATCACCGGCACGCCGCCGCGGGCGATCTGGCGGCTCGGCGTCGGGCGCGCCTGCCAGATCGCGGCGACCGTCGCGTCGATGAGCGTCGCCGAGACCGTCCAGATGGCGCTGATCTCGCATGCCGGGCGCATCTTCGATCCCTTCGGCCGCGCGCGGCGCTTCGCGCGCGACGAGGCGCTGGAGCTTCTGGCCCAGGTCGGGTTGCGCGAGCAGGCCGACCGGGCCTGCGGCGAACTCGCCTATGGCGACGTCAAGCGGCTCGAACTCGCCATGGCGCTCGCCAACCGGCCGCGTCTGCTGCTGATGGACGAGCCGACCGCCGGCATGGCACCGCGCGAGAGGATCGCGCTGATGGCGCTGACCGCGTCGATCGCGCGCGCACGTCGACTGGCGGTGCTGTTCACCGAGCACGACATGGACGTCGTGTTCGCCCATGCGGATCGCATCGTCGTCCTGGATCGCGGCGCGCTGATCGCGGAAGGCCGGCCGGCGGAGGTGCGGGCCGACGTGAAGGTGCGCGCCGTCTATCTCGGTGCGGGCACCACCTCGGGAGGGCATTGATGGCGTTGCTCGAGGTCGACGACCTTCACGCCCATTACGGGCAGGCCCATGTCCTGCACGGTGTCGGGCTGCGCGCGGAGGCGGGCAGCGTGCTGGCGCTGATGGGCCGCAACGGCGCCGGCAAGTCGACGACGCTCAAGGCGATCATGGGTCTGGTCAGGCCGAGCGCCGGCGCCGTGCGTTTCGCCGGCCGGGCGATCGCCGGGCTGCCGCCGCACGAGATCGCGCGGCTGGGTCTCGGTTATGTGCCGGAAGATCGTCGGATCTTCACCGATCTGACGGTGATGGAGAATCTCGAGGTCGGCCGGCGGGCGGCGCGGCCCGGGCTTCCGGGCTGGACGCCGGAGCGACTCTTCGAACTCTTTCCCAATCTGGGTGCGATGCGCGATCGGCCCGGTGGACGCATGTCCGGCGGCGAGCAGCAGATGCTGACGATCGCGCGCACCCTGATGGGCAATCCCACGCTCGTCTTGCTCGACGAGCCCAGCGAGGGTCTCGCCCCGGTGATCGTGGAGCAGATGGCGAAGGCGATCCTGGCGCTCAAGCGGGACGGGCTTAGCGTGCTGCTCTGCGAGCAGAACCTGCATTTCGCGACCCTCGTCAGCGACCACGCCGCCATCATCGAGACCGGTGCGATCCGTTACGCCGGACCCATGGCCGCGCTTCAGGCCGACGAGGCGCTGCGGAGCCAGTATCTCAGCGTCTGACGGCCCCGGCCGCGGACCCGTGCTTGACTCCGGCCGGAGCCGGGACGAAAGATCCCGCAAACCTTCGAGGGAGATTGAAGATGCGCTTCATGACGGCGGCCGCGATCGGCCTGCTCGCGGCAACGACGTTCCTGACGCCCGCCTCGGCACAGACGCCGCGCGATACCGTCGTCATGGCCAAGGCGATCGACGACATCATCTCGCTCGATCCGGCGGAGGCCTTCGAGTTCTCGGGCGTCGAGGCGGTCGCGAACGTCTACGACAAGCTGATCAACGTCGACCCGAAGGATCCGAACAAGCTGGTGCCGGAACTGGCCGAAAGCTGGTCGGTCGGTGCCGATGGCAGGACCTACACGTTCAAGATCCGCGGCGGCGTGAAGTTCCACTCGGGCAACCCGCTGACGGCGCACGACGCCGCCTATTCGCTTCAGCGCGCGGTCACGATCAACAAGTCGCCGGGCTTCATCCTGACCCAGTTCGGACTCAACAAGGACAACGCGGTGCAGCGCATCCGCGCGACGGACGACGCCACGCTGGTGATCGAGGTCGAGAAGCCCTATGCGCCGACCTTCTTCTATTACTGCCTCACCGCGGCGGTCGCGTCGGTGGTCGACTCGAAGACCGTCAAGGCGAACGAGAAGGACGGCGACTGGGGCAATGCCTGGCTGAAGCAGAACTCGGCAGGCTCCGGTGCCTATGCGCTGCGGACCTGGCGCGCCAACGAGCAGTACACGCTCGAGGCCAATCCGAACTGGATCAAGGGTGCTCCGAAGAACCGCCGCGTGATCATGCGCCACGTGCCGGAGCCCGCCTCGCAGCGCCTCCAGTTGGAGAAGGGCGACATCGACTTCGCCCGCAATCTCTCCAAGGATCAGATCGCCGCCGTGCGCAACGACCCGAATGTCGCGATCGATACCGGTCGCAAGGGCTATATCCTCTATCTCGGCCTCAACCAGAAGAACGCGACCCTCGCCAAGCCCGAGGTCCGCGAGGCTCTCAAGTGGCTGGTCGATTACGAGGGACTCGAGAAGAACCTGCTCGCCGGTACCTATCTCCAGCACCAGTCCTTCCTGCCGCAGGGGTTCCCCGGCGCGATCGAGGACAAGCCCTACAAGCTGGATGTCGCCAAGGCGAAGGAGCTTCTGGCCAAGGCCGGTCTGCCGAACGGCTTCAGCGTGACCATGGACGTGCGCACGACGGCGCCGATCTCGGATGTTGCCCAGGCGCTGCAGGCGACGTGGGCGCAGGCCGGGATCAAGCTGGAACTGCTGCCGGGCGACGGGCGTCAGACGCTGACCAAGTATCGCGCCCGCAACCATGACATCTTCATCGGCTCCTGGGGGCCCGACTATTTCGATCCGCACACCAACGCCCAGACCTTCGGCATGAACGAGGACAATGGCGACAACGCCGCCTCGAAGACGCTGGCGTGGCGCAACGCCTGGGACATCCCCGCGATGACCAAGACGATCTCCGACGCGGTTCTGGAGCGTGATCCGGCCAAGCGCGCGGCGACCTACGAGGCGGCGCAGCGCGAGCACCAGAAGGTCTCGCCCTTCGTCATCATGTTCCAGCAGATCGAGGTCGCGGCGCGGCGCAAGAACGTCAACGGCTTCGCGCTCGGCATCATGTCGGACATGAACAGCTTCGCCAACATCACCAAGAACTGACGCCGTGCGGCGCCGGGCATCGCGTCCGGCGCCGCCGCATGTCCTGCAACGCCTGTGACCTTCGCGCGCACCACGAAGTTGTTCGGACGGGAAATCGCCGCCGTCGCGGTGACATTCCTCGGCCTCCTGCTCGTGACCTTCTTCATCGGACGCGTGGTGCCGATCGATCCCGTCCTCGCGGCGGTCGGCGATCGCGCGCCGGCCGAGGTCTATGAGCGCGTCAAGATCGAACTCGGTCTCCATCTGCCGCTCTACGAGCAGTTCTGGCTGTACCTGAAGAAGATCGCCCAGGGCGATCTCGGCCGCTCTGTCCTGACCTCGAATACCGTGCTGGCCGACATCGGGCGTGTCTTTCCGGCGACGCTCGAACTGGCCACGCTCGGCACGATCATAGGTGTCTCGATCGGGGTGCCTGCGGGCGTCCTTGCCGCCATCCATCGTGGAACCTGGATCGATCAGGTCGTGCGGGTGGTCGGGCTTTTCGGCTTTTCCGTTCCGGTGTTCTGGCTGGGCCTGATGGGGCTGCTGGTGTTCTACCGGATCCTCGGCGTGGTCGGCGGTCCGGGCCGGCTCGGTGTCGCCTTCGAGGACATCGTCGATCCGATCACGGGCGTGATCCTCCTCGACGCGGCGCTTCGCGGCGAATGGGAGGTGTTCCGCAACGCCTTCTCGCATCTGATCCTGCCGGCCTGCGTGCTCGGCTATTTCAGCCTCGCCTATGTCAGCCGGATGACCCGCAGTTTCATGCTGGAGCAACTGCGTCAGGAATACGTCACCACGGCGCGGGTCAAGGGGCTGCCGGAACGGCGGGTCGTCTGGCGCCATGCGCTCGGCAACGCGATGGTGCCTCTGATCACGGTGATCGCGCTCAGCTACGCCAACCTGCTGGAGGGCTCGGTGCTGACCGAGACCGTCTTCGCCTGGCCGGGCCTTGGCCGCTACATCACCAATTCGCTGCTCAACGCCGACATGAATGCCGTGCTTGGCGGTACCCTCGTGGTCGGGGCCGTGTTCATAGGTCTCAACTTGCTGGCGGACATCCTCTACCGCCTCGTCGATCCGCGGGCGCGATGAGCATGAGCACGCGCGCCTGGCTGCTCGCACCGACCCCCGGCTCGCGGCTGCAGTCGCGGCTGGGACAGGCCTATCTGCGCTGGCTCGCCTTCCGCGCCAACCCGCTGGCCTGTGTCGGGCTTGCGATCGTCGTGCTGCTGCTCCTGGCGGCGCTGCTCGCGCCGTGGATCGCGACCCATGATCCGCTCGCGCAGTCCCTGGGGCGTCGGCTCCTGCCGCCATCCGAGGCTCATTATTTCGGGACCGACGCGCTGGGCCGGGACATCTTCAGCCGTGTCGTGCATGGCGCCCGGATCACGCTGGTCGTCGTGCTTCTGGTGGTCGTGACGGTCGGGCCGATCGGTCTGCTGGTGGGGACGACGGCAGGCTATGCCGGGGGATGGGTCGACACCGCGCTGATGCGCGTGACGGACATCTTCCTCGCCTTTCCGCGGCTGATCCTGGCGCTCGCCTTCGTCGCGGCGCTGGGCCCCGGGATCGAGAACGCGGTGATCGCGATCGCCTTCACCGCCTGGCCGCCCTATGCGCGGGTCGCACGGGCCGAGGCGCTCGTCATCCGCAACGCCGACTACATCGCCGCGGTGCGTCTCCAGGGCGCGTCGCCGGTGCGTATCGTGCTGCGCCATGTCATGCCGCTCTGCGTGCCCTCGCTGATCGTGCGCTCGACCCTGGACATGGCCGGGATCATCCTGACCGCCGCCGGCCTCGGCTTCCTCGGTCTCGGCGCGCAGCCGCCGCTGCCCGAATGGGGCGCGATGATCGCGACCGGCCGGGAATTCATCTTCGACCAGTGGTGGGTCGCGACCGCGCCGGGTATGGCGATCTGCGTCGTCGCGCTCGGGTTCAACCTTCTGGGCGACGGGCTGCGCGACGTCCTCGATCCCAAGCAGGGCCAGTGACGTGGACGGCGCGCCGCTCCTCGATGTCGCCGATCTCCATGTCCGGTTCCATACGCGGACCGGGATCGTCGAGGCCGTGCGCGGCCTGTCCTTTGCGCTTGGGCGTGAAAAGCTTGGCGTCGTCGGCGAGTCCGGCTCCGGCAAGTCGATGACCGGGCGCGCGATCCTCGGTCTCGTGCCGCCGCCCGGCGAGGTCACCGCGTCGCGCCTCGCCTTCAAGGGACGCGACCTGCGCACGCTTGCCGGACCCGAACTGCGGGCGCTGCGCGGGCGACATATCTCGATGGTCCTGCAGGATCCGAAATTCTCGCTCAACCCGGTGATGCGGGTCGGCGATCAGATCGCGGAGGCCTATCGCCAGCATCATCGCGTCAACCGTCGCGACGCCCATGCGCGCAGCATCGCGATGCTGGAAAAGGTGCGAATCCGCGACGCGCGGCGCGTCTACGACCTCTATCCCCACGAGGTGTCGGGCGGCATGGGGCAGCGCATCATGATCGCGATGATGCTGATCCCCGAGCCGGATGTGATCATCGCCGACGAGCCGACATCAGCCCTCGATGTCACGGTCCAGATGCAGGTTCTGGCGATCCTCGACGATCTGGTGACGGAGCGTGGCATGGGGCTCATCTTCATCAGCCACGACCTCGCCCTGGTCGGATCCTTCTGCGATCGCGTCCTCGTCATGTATGGGGGGCGTGTGATGGAAACCCTGGCGGCGCGCGATCTTCCGCATGCGACGCATCCCTATACGCGCGGCCTGCTGTCCTGCCTGCCGCAACTCGACCGGCCGGCCGCGGCGCTGCCGACGCTGGCGCGCGATCCGTCCTGGATGGGGGCATGAGCAGCGCGGTCCATGCGATCCGTGTCGGCGGACTGGACGTCCGGTTCGGCGACATCCATGCCGTGCGCGACACGTCCTTCGACGTCGCGGCAGGGGAGAGCTTCGGGCTTGTCGGCGAATCCGGATCCGGGAAATCCACCGTTCTGCGTGCTTTGTCCGGCCTCAATCCGGATTGGACGGGCAGGATCGAGATCCTCGGGGAGCCGCAGGCGCGGCGGCGCTCGCGCGGCTTCCATCGCGCGGTCCAGATGGTGTTCCAGGACCCATTCGGCAGCCTTCATCCGCGGCATACGGTCGATCGCGCGCTTGCGGAGCCGCTTGCCATCCATGGCGTCGGCGACGTCGAGGCACGGATCGAACGCGTGCTTGCGGAAGTGCAGTTGGGACCCGGCTTCCGGTTCCGCTATCCGCATCAATTGTCGGGTGGCCAGCGCCAGCGTGTCGCGATCGCGCGGGCGCTCATCGTGGAGCCGAAGATCCTGCTGCTCGACGAGCCGACCTCTGCGCTCGACGTATCGATCCAGGCCGAGGTGCTCAATCTCCTGGTCGAGCTCAGGCGTCGGCGGGGTCTGACCTACATCCTGGTCAGCCACAACCTCGCCGTCGTTGGACATATGTGCGAGCGGATCGCCGTGATGAACGCGGGCCGCATCGTCGAGGAGATGACGACCGAGGCCTTGCGCGCGGGTACGCCGCGCGAGCCCTATACGCGCCAGCTCCTCCTCGCCAGTCGCGGCTACGATCGCGCCGCGGCTTCCCAGTTCCGCAGCTTCGACTGAACTCTCGCGGCTAGCCGTCGCCACTCAGCCGCGCTGTCGCCCGCCATTGGCGTCGAAGAGCGGCGCCATGTGGATCGTCGCGCGCCTGACATGCTCGAAGATCCGGATGTCGAAGCTGGCGCCGTCGACAGCGTGCGCGGCCGCGACATAGCCCATGGCCATGCTCTTGCCGGCCCAGTGCGCGTAGCCGCCGGAGGTCACCTGACCCACCGGTTCTCCGTCCTTGAGGATCGATTCGTAGCCCACGACCTCCACGTCGGTATCGACGACCAGGGGAACGAGGCGACGGGCCGGCGGCGTGGCGCGATCCGCGAGCGCCGCCTCGCGACCGATGAAATCGGGCTTGTCGTAGGCGACAAAGCGGTCGAGCCCGCTCTCCATCGGCGTGTAGTCCGGGCGGAACTCGCGCAGGAACGCGCCGTAGCCCTTCTCGAGGCGGAGCGACATCAACGCGCGGCTGCCGAAATGGCGCAGGCCGAGATCGGCGCCGGCCTCGACCAGCGCCTCGTGCAGCGCCATCTGGAAATCGGGCGTCACCCAGATCTCGTAGCCGAGGTCGCCGGTGTAGCTGGCGCGGGCGACGACGGCCGGCACCATGCCGACCGCCATCTCGCGCACCGCGAAGAAGCGGAAGGCCGCGTTGGAAATATCGTCGCGTACCAGACGTTGCAGCAGCGTGCGCGATTTCGGACCGGCGATCATGAACCCGGTGAGCGCACCGGGCAGCGGCCGGACGGTGACGTCAGCGGGGATGCCGATCCGCTCGAACCATCGCATGTGGAAGATCTCGGCGGCCCCCGAGCCGATCATCAGGAAGCGGTCGGAGGCGAGCCGTGCCAGCGAGAAATCGCCCATGATCGTACCGCGCTCGTTGAGCATCGGCGCGAGGACCATGCGCCCGGGTTTGGGGATGCGCGCGGCGAGGAGCCGGTCGAGCCAGGCCTCGGCGCCGGAACCCGTGATCTCGTACTTGCCGAACCCCGAGATCTCCATGATCCCGACATCGTCGCGCACGGCGAGGCATTCCTCGCGCACCACGGGAAATGCGTTGGAGCGGCGGTAGGTCGGGGTCTCGACGGACGCCATGCCGGGCGGCGCGTACCACAGCGCGGTCTCCAGCCCGAAGGACGCCCCGAACACCGCGCCGCGCGCCTTGAGCCGGTCGTAGACAGGCGTACGCCGCAGGGGGCGCGCGGCGGGCAATTCCTCGTTCGGATAGGCGATGCGGAACCGACGCTGGTAGTTCTCCTGGACCTTCACATGGGTGTAGCGCGGCGTGGCGTAGGTGCCGAAGCGCGCGACATCCATCGCGAAGAGGTCGGCGCCCGGCTCGCCATGCGCCATCCAGCGGGACAGCGCGAGGCCCACGCCGCCGCCCTGGGCGAAGCCGGCCATGACGCCGCACGCGCTCCAGAAATTGCGTAGGCCGCGTACCGGCCCGACCAGCGGATTGCCGTCCGGCGCAAAGGTGAAGGGGCCGTTCACGACCTTCTTGATGCCGGCATGTCCGATGGCGGGGAAATGCCGGAAACCGATCTCGAGATGCGGGCTCAGCCGGTCGAGATCGTCGGGCAGCAGCTGCATGTTGAAATCCCACGGGGTCGTGTCCGGCGACCAGACGCGGCAATCGCGCTCGTAGGTCCCCATCAGCACGCCCTTGCCCTCCTGACGCATGTAGATCTCGCCCGAATAGTCGGTCGTGGGAAGCAGTTCGCGCGGCAGTGCGGCGACCTCCGGCATCTCTTCGGTGACGATGTACATGTGCTCCATCGCGAGCACCGGCAGGTCGATCCCGACCATCCGGCCGACCTCGCGGGCCCACAGACCGGCGGCGTTGACGACATGCTCCGCGATGACGTCGCCCTTGTCCGTGACGACGCGCCAGGAGCCGTCGGGACGCTGGTGCAGTTCCCGGACCATCGTGAACCGATGGACCTCCGCACCAGCCTTGCGCGCCGCGATCGCAAAGGCCTGGGTGACGCCGTTGGGGTCGACATGTCCGCCATCCCGGCGCCACAGCGCACCGCGGAATTCGGACGGTTCGATCAGCGGATTGAGCCTCTTCGCCTCGTCCGGGCTGATCAGTTCCATCTCGAGGCCGAGATATTGTCCGCGGCTGTGCATCATGCGGATGTTGTCGAGAACGGTCTGGTTCGCGGCCACCACGAGGTTGCCGGTGGCATGGATGCCGCAAGACTGGCCGGAGATCGCCTCGATCTCGCGGTACAGGTCGATCGTGTATTTCTGGAGCTTCGAGACGTTGGCGTCGGAATTGTAGGTGTGCACGTTCGCCGCCGCGTGCCAGGTCGATCCCGAGGTCAGCTCGTGCTTCTCGAGCAGCATGACATCGGTCCAGCCGATCTTCGTGAGGTGGTACAGCACGCTGGCTCCGACGGCCCCGCCACCGATGACGACGGCACGAACATGCGATTTCATGACCCAGCGCTCCTCTGCTCCGACGCGCGCGATCATGGATCACATGTCCGCAGCCCGAAAAGGGTTTCGGACACCCCCGATCAAGCGTCCCCGCGACAGCCATCCGTGGAATGCGCTACGGTCGGCATGTGTGTTTCACCCGTGACGGAATCGCCATGTCCGACGATCTCGACCTGAACGCGCTCGGCGACGACGACCTCGTCGAGCAGATGCACGACGACCTCTACGACGGCCTCAAGGGCGAGATCGAGGACGGCGTCCGGATCCTGCTCGGTCGCGGCTGGACGCCCTACGACGTGCTGACGAAGGCGCTTGTCGAAGGGATGCGGATCGTCGGCGAGGATTTCCGCGACGGGATCCTGTTCGTGCCGGAAGTCCTGATGTCGGCCAACGCGATGAAGGCGGGCATGGCGATCCTGCGGCCGCTGCTGGTCGAGACCGGAGCACCGAAGATCGGCAAGATGGTCATCGGTACCGTGAAGGGCGACATCCACGACATCGGCAAGAACCTTGTCTGCATGATGATGGAAGGGGCCGGCTTCGAGGTGGTCGATCTCGGGATCAACAACGCCGTCGAGAAATACCTGGCGGCGATCGAGGAGCACAAACCGGACATTCTCGGCATGTCCGCGCTGCTCACGACCACGATGCCCTACATGAAGGTCGTGATCGACACGCTGCGCGAGAAGGGCATCCGCGACGATTACATCGTGCTGGTGGGCGGCGCGCCGCTGAACGAGGATTTCGCGCGTCAGATCGGCGCCGACGCCTATTGCCGCGATGCCGCGATCGCGGTCCAGACGGCCAGGGAGATGATCGCGCGCCGCCAGGACAGGCCCGTGGCGGGATGACGACCGTCGCCGCCGCTGCGCCGCCGCGCACGCTGGTGATCGCGTGCGGCGCACTGGCGCGCGAGACGAGGGCGGTCCTCGCGCTCAACGGCTGGACGCATGTCGACCTCGACTGCCTGCCGGCGATCCTGCACAACGCGCCGTCGCGCATCCCCGAAGCGGTCGCGGCCAAGATCGACGCCGCGCGCGACCGCTACGACCTCGTCATGTGCCTTTATGGCGATTGCGGCACGGGTGGCCTGCTCGACCGCGTTCTCGATGCGCGCGGCGTCGTTCGCATCCCGGGCGATCATTGCTACGCCTTCTATGCGGGGCCGGACGAATTCGCCGCGATGCACGAGGCGGAGCCCGGGACGTTCTACCTGACCGACTATCTCGTGCGGCATTTCGAGACGCTGGTCGTCCGTGGTCTCGGCCTCGACCGTCATCCGGAACTTCTGGAGACGTATTTCGGGAATTACCGGCGGGTCGTTTATCTCGCGCAGGCGGCCAGCGAGGATCTCGATGCACGCGCCGCCGCCGCTGCCGCGCGGCTCGGTCTCGGCCTCGAGATCCGGCGCACCGGTTTGGACGGTATCGCCAACTTCATTGCCGGGCGAAGCCTTGGAGAGGGGACGATATGGCCCAGTTGACCGTGATCTACTGGCGCGACATTCCGGCCCAGGTGATCGTCCGCTCCGGCCGCACGAGCGCCAAGCGGGAATTGCCGGTCCGCTTCCAGGAGGCGATCGACCGTGCGGCCATGCGGGGCGGCGCGCGCGACACGGACGCGTATCTTGCGGCATGGCGTCGCGCCGAACCCGTCGCGTGCGGCGACGCGCTGGAGGACGAGGCGCATGCGGCGGCCGCGATGCTCGACGCGTCCTATGACGACGCGCGCCTCGCGACGCTGGTCGCGGCGGGCGGCCACGCGACGTCATGAGCCGTTGCGCGTGAGCGACCATCTCGTCGTCTTCGCTCCGTCTGGCAAGCGTGGCCGCTTCGCCACCGGCACGACCCTGCTCGCGGCGGCGCGCACGCTGGGTGTCGACCTCGACTCGGTCTGCGCCGGGCGCGGGATCTGTGGCCGATGCCAGGTGGAGATCGCCGAGGGCAGCTTCACGAAGCTCGCGCTGGAGTCGCGCGCGGCGCATGCCGGGCCGCCGAGCGCGACCGAGGCGCGCTATGCGCAAAAGCGCGGCGGGCTGGGCGCCACGCGCCGCCTTGGATGTCAGGCGCGGCTCTGCGGCGACGTGCTTGCGGATGTGCCGCCGGAGAGTCAACTGCACCGGCAGGTCGTCCGCAAGGAGGCCGACACCCGCCCGGTCGCCATCGATCCGGTCGTGCGGCTCCATTACGTCGAGGTCGCCGAGCCCGACATGCACGATCCGGCGAGCGATTTCAGGCGCCTGTGCGACGCGCTGCGCGCGCAATGGAATCTCGTCGCTCTCCACGCATCGCTTCCCGTCCTTGCCGGTCTCCAGGGCGCTTTGCGCGCCGGATCCTGGCGCGTCACCGTCGCTGTGCGTCTGGGGCGCGAGATCGTCGCCATCTGGCCTGGCTTGCGGGAGCGGGCGCACGGCCTCGCCGTGGATATCGGCTCGACGACGATCGCCGCGCATCTCTGCGATCTCGCAACCGGAGACGTGCTCGCGTCGGCGGGGATCATGAACCCGCAGATCCGGCTCGGCGAGGATCTCATGAGCCGGGTGTCGCATGTGATGATGAACCCCGGCGGGGCTGCCGATCTCACGGCCCTCGCGCGCGGGGCGTTGCGGACATTGGCCGGAGATGTGACGCGGATGGCGGGGCTGGAGCCGGTCGACATCCTCGAGGCGACGGTCGTCGGCAACCCCGTCATGCATCATCTGTTGTTCGGCCTTGATCCGACCGAGCTGGGCGGCGCGCCCTTCGCGCTGACGATCGATGGCGGCTACGACGTCGCCGCGCGGGAACTCGGGCTCGGTATCGCGCCCGGTGCGCGGGTCTATGCGCTGCCTTGCATCGCCGGCCATGTCGGTGCCGATGCGGCCGGTGTCGTGCTCGCGCAGGCGCCGCATCTGGGCGACGAGATCGCGTTGATCGTCGATGTCGGCACCAATGCCGAGATCGTTCTCGGCAACCGGACGCGGCTGCTCGCCTGCTCCTCCCCGACCGGCCCGGCCTTCGAGGGGGCGCAGATCTCCTGCGGTCAGCGCGCCGCCGCCGGGGCGATCGAACGGCTGCGGATCGACGCGCGGACCCTCGAGCCGCGGTTCCGCGTGATCGGATCTCCGCTCTGGTCGGATGCGCCCGATTTCGCGGCGTCGGTGGCCGGGTCTGGCGTGACCGGGATCTGCGGATCCGGGATCATCGAGGCGATCGCCGAGATGTTCCGCACCGGCATCGTCACTGCCGATGGCGTCATCGATGGTGGCCAGGCGGCGCGCTCGCCGCGGGTCGTCGCCGAGGGCCGCAGCTTCGTCTATGTGATCCGCGCCGAGGCGCCGCGCATCGTCGTGACGCAGACCGACGTCCGCGCGATCCAGCTTGCGAAGGCGGCGTTGCACGCGGGCTGCCGCCTGCTGCTCGACCGCTATGGCGTGGAGGCGCCGGACCGCATCACCCTCGCTGGCGCGTTCGGAAGCCATATCGACGTGACCTATGCCATGGTGCTCGGCCTGATCCCCGATTGCGATCTCGACAAGGTCGCGGCGGCCGGCAACGCCGCCGGCACGGGCGCGCGCATCGCCCTGGTCAATGCCGCCGCGCGCGACGAGATCGAGGCGCTCGTGCGGCGCATCGAGAAGATCGAGACGGCGATCGAACCCTCCTTCCAGCAGCATTTCGTGGCCGCGATGGCGATCCCGCATGCCGAGGACCCGTATGCGCGCCTGCGCGCGCGTGTCACCCTGCCGCCGCCCAAGGCGACGGGCGACGGGCGGTTGTCGCGTCGGCAGGGACGAAGAGGGGGGCGGGCCACATGAACTGGGGTCGAAACCGGAATTATCTCAACATCTTGTGGATTTGTATTTAAGTCGAATTTTAAGCTCTCGCGGGCAGGCTGACAGGGTCTCTCTCCCAGTCCTGTGGTAACGCCCGTGATCAATACCGAGTATGGCGGTGATCTTCCGAGCATGCCGAAGTTCGGCGAAGCCGAGCGTGTCGGTGGCATTGACAGCGTCCTGGTCGCGCCGATCGGCGTGACCGACCTGCGCGAGCCGGAATTCCTGCAGGCGCAGATCTACTGGCACGAATGCCGGCAGGAAAAGCCGATGCCGGCGCGCGCCGATATCGACCCGATGCGCATGTATCGGATCCTGAGCAAGGTCCTTCTGATCGACGTGCTGAACGCGGCGCCGTTCTTTCGTTTCCGTGTCGTGGGCACGCAGATCGCCGACTGGGCGCATTTCGACGCCAGCGGGCGCAGCCTCGACCAGGTCGAAGCCGCGAGTTATCGCCAGATGCTGATGTCGACCTATAGCGAGGTACGGGGGGCACGTCGACCCGTCGCGCACCGGATCAAATGGGACGAACCCAACGGCGCGCACCGCTACAAGCGGCTGCTGCTGCCGCTGGCCGACGATGGCGACAACGTCAACATGATCCTCTCCTGCAGCGTGATCGAGCGCTTCGAAGAGGCGGAGACCTACTGGGCCCATCCGGGACCCGGCATCGTGCGCTACTGATCGCGGCGGCACACCGGCGCGCCGGCTTCAGTTCAGGCGTCCGGCGGCCCGGGCACGCGCGGCGAGCAGATCCTCGACCGCGTTCAGCGTATCCGCCCAGCGACGCGCGAGAAGCAGGTCGCCCCGCGTGATCGCCTGCGCGCCTTCGAGCGTCGCCAGTTCCACAGCCTGAAGGCCATAGGTATCGACGAGCTCCCGCGCCTTGAGGGTCGAGAACCGAGTGGACATGGGCGCATCCTCGCCCGGCCAAGCGGCCGACGCGACCTTCCGGGAGAGGTACTCCCGTGCCCTTTCGGGTCAGGGTCGCCGCAGCAGGAAATCGATCTCATGAGGGCGCCCCGGCAGCGCGAGCTGCGCGCGCCGCGCCGGGCTGCGGGCCACGATCCTGCCGCGGCGCATGACGATGAGGCGTGCCGCGCGCGTGCGGATCGCCTCGATCGGATCCTGGGCCTCCAGCAGCACCAGATCGGCATGGCATCCCGGCGCGATGCCGTACCCATCCAGGCCGAGAAGCGCCGCGGGCTGCGACGTCACCGCGTCGAAGCAGCGCCGCATCGCGTCGAGGCCGGTCATCTGCGCGACGTGGACGGCCATGCCGGCGACCTCGAGCATGTCCGCGCTGCCGAGGCTGTACCAGGGGTCCATCACGCAATCATGGCCGAAGGCGACGGTGAGGCCGGCCGCCATGAGTTCGGGCACGCGCGTCATGCCGCGACGCTTCGGATAGGTGTCGTGTCGGCCCTGGATGGTGATGTTGATGATCAGCTTGGACACGTAGTAGTTGTCCATGCTGTGCATGGAGGTGAGATGCGAGCCCGTGACGCGGCCCTGCAATCCCAGGCGCTGGGTCTCGCAGGCGAGCGTCTCGACATGGCGCGACGACGGATCGTCGGTCTCGTCGCAATGCATGTCGACGCGCAGGCCGCGATCGGCTGCGAGTTCGCACAGCGCCCGTACCGAGCGCGCGCCGTCCTCCATCGTGCGCTCGAAATGCGGGATGCCACCCACGACGTCGACGCCGCGGCGCAGCGCTTCCATGAGCAGGTCCATCGCGCCGGGGAAGCGGAACACGCCGTCCTGCGGAAACGCCACCAGCTGCAGATCGAGATACGGCTTCACCCGGCGTTTCACCTCGAGCAGGGCATCGACCGCGAGCAAACGCTCGTCGCAGATGTCCACATGGCTGCGGATGGCCAGAAGTCCTTGCGCGACGGCCCAGTCGCAATAGGCCAGCGCGCGTTCGACGATGGCGTCCTGGGTCAGCTGCGGCTTGAGCTCGCTCCACAACGCGATGCCCTCGAGCAGCGTGCCCGAGCGGTTGAGGCGCGGCAGGCCGAGCGACAGCGTCGCATCCATGTGGAAATGGGCGTCGACGAAGGGCGGCGCGACGAGCATGCCGTTGCAGCCGATCTCCTCCGCCGCGGTCGCTCCGAGATGCGGTTCGATCGCGGCGATCCGTCCGCCGGAGATGCCGATGTCGACGCCGCTGCGTCCGTCCGGCAGCGTCGCGTCGCGCAGGATCCTGTCCATCATCATCGGCGTTCTCCCTTCACGTAGGGGACCATCAGTGCGCGCGGGTAGGCCGCGCGCCGCGACATCAGGACCAGCGCGAGGATGCTCAGCGCATAGGGCATCATCAGGAAGACCTGATAGGGAACCGCCCCGCCGACGATCTGCTGCAGGCGCAGTTGATAGGCGTCGAAGGCGGCGAAGAGCAGCGCGCCCAGCAGCGCCTTGACCGGCTTCCAGCTTGCGAACACCACGAGGGCGATACAGATCCAGCCCCGACCATTGATCATGTTGAAGTAAAAGGCGTCGAAGGCCGACAAGGTCAGGAAGGCGCCGCCGACCGCCATCAGCGCGGATCCCGCCGCGATGGCGCCGATGCGCGTCGCCACGACGTCGATGCCCTGCGCTTCCGCCGCCTCCGGGTTCTCGCCGACCATGCGGACCGCAAGGCCGAGCGGCGTGCGGTAGAGCACCCAGGCGACGAGCGCCACCGCTGCCAGCGCCGCATAGGTGAGCGGCGTCTGCGCGAAGAGGGCTGGGCCGAGCACGGGGATCTCGGAGAGCAGCGGGATCGGCACCGGTTTGAAGGGCTGGATGCGGGGCGGCGTGGTGATCTGCGGGAAGGCGAGCCGATAGGCAAAATAGGACAGGCTCGTGGCCAGAAGGGTGATGCCGATGCCGGCCACATGCTGGCTCAGCGCCAGCGGCACGGTGAGGACGCCATGCAGCAGGCCGAACGCGGCACCGGCCAGCGCGGCGAGAGCAACCCCGGTCCAGAGATCGGCGCCCTGGTGTACCGCCAGCCACCCGGTCAGCGCGCCAAGGACCATGATGCCCTCGATGCCGAGATTGAGGACCCCGGCCCGCTCGCAGATCAGCTCGCCCAGCGTGCCGAAGATGAGCGGCGTCGCGATGCGGACGGCCGCGATCCAGAGGCTGGCCTGCGCCAGCAGCGCGATGGCGTCCCAGAACCCGTTCATCGCCAGCGGGGCCTGTAGCGGAGGAAGAGCAGCGCCACGAGCATGGAGAGCAGGGCGGTCGCGACGATCACGTCGGCGATGTAGTTCGGTACGCCGACCCCTCGGCTCATGGCGTCCGCGCCGACGAAGATCGCGGCGACGAATATGGCGGAGGCGACGACGCCGATCGGATGCAGCCGCGCGAGCATCGCCACGACGATCCCGCCGTAGCCGAAGCCCGGCGACAGGTCGAGCGTCAGGTTGCCCTTCAGCCCGGCGACCTCGGACACGCCGGCGATCCCGGCCATCCCGCCGGAAAGCAGCGCCGTCCAGATCAGCGTCCGCTCGACCGGTATGCCCGCGAAGCGCGCGGCACCGGCGTTGAGCCCGACCGCGCGCATCCGCAGCCCGAGAGTCGCGCGCGCGTCGATCCCCCAGGCGACGATGGCGAGCGCGACCGCGAGCAGGAACCCCGCGTGCAGCCGCATGCCCGCAACCAGCTTCGGCAATTCTCCGGCCGCCACGATCGGCTCGGCCTGCGGCCAGCCAAGGCCCATCGGGTCCTTGAGCGGTCCCTCGAGAAGCAGGCCGACGACCAGCAGCACGATGAAATTGGAGAGCAGCGTGACAACCACCTCGTCGACGCCCAGCCGCGTCTTCAACAGGGCGGGCCCCGCAAGCATCACCGCGCCCGCGAGCGCGCCAGCCGCGACGAGCAGCGGCACGAGCAGCGGCGCCGGCAGGTCGAGCGCCCCGGTTCCGAGCAGGGTTGCGGCGACAGCGCCGGCGTAGAGCTGACCTTCGGCCCCGATGTTCCACAATTTGGCGCGGAAGGCGATCGACGCGGCGAGCCCCGTCAGGATCAGCGGCGTGGCGCGCGTCAGCAATTCGTTGATCGCGAAACCGGAGCCCAGCGCGCCTGCGAACATCGTCGCGAAGGCACGCAGCACCGGTGCGCCCGCAAGCGCGATCAGGCCCGCGGTCGCCAGCAAGGTGACGGCGAGGGCCGCCGCGGGCGCCGCCAGCGACAGCCAGGCCGGCGTCTCGGCGCGCGGTTCAAGTCGCATGGACGGGCTCCGGCTGTGCGCCGGCCATCATCAGGCCGATCCGGCGCATGTCGGCGTCGCGCGATGGCACGGGAGCCGAGAGCCGCCCGCGATACATCACCGCGACACGGTCCGCGAGGGCGAAGACCTCCTCGAGGTCTTCCGATATCAGCAGGATCGCCGCGCCGCGCGCGCGCGCCTCGTCGAGCCTGGTCTGGACATAGGCGACGGCGCCGACATCGAGGCCGCGCGTGGGCTGGTTGGCGACCACGATCCGCGGTCCAGCGTCGAGGACGCGGCCGAGGATCAGCTTCTGCATGTTGCCGCCGGAGAGCAGCCGCGCGCGCGTGCGCGGTGCGGCGCCGCGCACATCGTAGCGCGCGATCAGGTCGGCCGCGTAGGCACGCATCGCGCCAGGGCGCAGCCAGCCGCGGCGCGCGAAGCGCGGATCGTCGAGGCGCTCGATCGCGGCGTTCTCCGCCACGCTGAGGTCGCCGACGACACCATGGGCGTGGCGGTCCTCCGGTATGCGCCCGATCCCAGCGGCCACGAAGTCGCGCGGGGAACGCGGCGCATGGTCACGCCCGGCGATCTCGAGCCGTCCGGAGAGCGGTGTCGCCATGCCGCAGACCAGGTCCGCCAGCAGCGACTGCCCGTTGCCCGCGACGCCGGCGATGGCGAGCACTTCGCCGAAGCGAAGGTCGAGATCGACGCCATGCAGCGCGACCCGCAGATCGGTGCTGCGCGCCTCGATCGCTTCGAGCCGCAGCGCCGTGGCGCCTGGACTGCCCGGCGCGAAACGCGGCGTCTCGACCCGATGGCCGACCATCGCCGCGGCCAGCTCGTCGCGGCTGGCGCCCGCGCAGGGCCGGGTCAGGACGATGCGCCCTTGGCGCAGGACGGCTATGCGATCGGCGATCGCGGCGACTTCGCCCAGTTTGTGGCTGATGAACACGATGGACAGGCCCTGCGCGACGAGGCGGCGCAGCGTCGCGAACAGCCCGTCGGTCTCGGCCGGCGTGAGGACCGCGGTCGGCTCGTCGAGGATCAGCAGCCTGGCGTCGCGGTAGAGCGCCTTCAGGATCTCGACGCGCTGCTTCTCGCCGACGCTGAGCCGGCCGACCGGCGCATCCGGATCGATCGCAAGCCCGGATTGCGTGGCGAGCCGCGCGAGCCGTGCGCGCGCTGCGCGCCGGTCCGAACGCGGACGCCATAGCGATTCGGTGCCCAGCATCACGTTGTCCAGGACGGTGAGATTGTCGGCGAGGGCGAAATGCTGGTGCACCATGCCGATGCCGGCGGCGAGCGCCGCGCGCGGATCGCCCGGCGGCAATGCCCGACCGTCGACCTCCACGCGCCCGGAATCGGCAACGTAGTGACCGAACACGATGTTCATGAGGGTGGTCTTGCCGGC
>CAYSUY010000015.1:0-14683 GCA_964434345.1 uncultured Acetobacteraceae bacterium | reverse complement strand
CAGAAGAGCGAGGATCTCGCCGCGAGCGACGGCGAAGGAGATGGAGTCGTTCGCCACCAAGCCGCCGAAGCGCTTGGTGACGCGGTCGACCCGGAGCGCCGGAGCGGAGGAGGTCACGATGGAAGACACCTCGCGACGCACCGGACGCGAGGTCCGGCGCGTCGCGTCGGCGGCATCGTCAGGGCGTCGAGCGCGGCTCGCTGTCGTTGACGTTCACGCGGTACATGCCCTCGCGGATCTCGGCCTCGCGCGACTTCACGAGCGCCTTGATCTCGGCCGGGATCTTGTCCTCGAAGGTGCCGAACGGAGCGAGGCTGGCGCCGCCGAACTTCATGGTCGAGAACTGACCATAATCCTCGGCGGTGAAGCTGCCGTCGCGGACCTTGGCGATCGCGCGGTCGATCGTCGCCTCCATGTGCCAGATCGCCGAGGCGACGACCGTCTGGGGATACTGCGGCTGGGTGTCGATCACGTTGCCGATGGCGAGCTTGCCGCGCTCCTTCGCCGCGTCGGACACGCCGAAGCGCTCGGCGTAGAGGATGTCGGCGCCGCGGTCGATCATCGCGAAGGCGGCTTCCTTCGCCTTCGGCGGATCGAACCAGCTGCCGATGAAGGTGACGAGGAACTTGACGTTCTTGTTGGTCTCGCGCGCGCCATCCATGAAGGCATGCATGAGGCGGTTGACCTCGGGGATCGGGTAGCCGCCGACCATGCCGATGAGGTTGGACTTCGTCATCCCGCCCGCGACGAGGCCGGTCAGGTAGGCCGGCTCCTGGATCCAGTTGTCGAAGACCGAGAAATTACGGCCCGAGGGACCGAAGGACGACCCGATCAGGAAGGCCGTCTTCGGGAAGTCGCTGGCGACCTTGCGCGCCGCGCGCTCGACGCCGAACGCCTCGCCCACCACCAGGTCCATGCCCTTCTGGGCGTATTCGCGCATCACGCGCTCGTAGTCGGAATTCGAGACGTTCTCCGACCAGACATATTCGGCCTCGCCACGGGCGACAGCGGCGTTGAGGGCAAGGTGGATGCGGCTGACCCATTGCTGTTCGACGGGCACCGTGTAGATCGCGGCGACCTTGATCTTGCGGGTCTGGGCGAAGGAGGGGCGGGCGAGCGCCAGCGCACCCGCGCCGGCGACGATGGCGCGACGATTGAGCATCAGCATGCGAATCTCCTGTATGCGGCTGTGACGCCACTTAGGCGCGGCCGCGGCGGGCCGGCAAGGCTCGGGCGCGTACGCGGCGCGGGTTTTCCACAATTACCGCGTCGATGCCCTCGAAATGGGCAGCAGGGAGGGTGGCGTCATCCCGGCCCGCGGCCGTGGACAGGCGCGGCTCCGGATCAGCCGCCGCGCGTCTGCGGCCGCCGCGGCGTCGGCTGCTGCTGCTGGCGCAACAGGGCGGGATCGCGCGGAATGGCGATGGTCTCGGCGCCGACATCGATCGTGATCTCGGTGTCGGTGCGCCGGATCGTCAATTCTTCATACCGCTCCGAACGGACCGGCGCCGGCAGGGCCGAAAGCGGCGATCCATCCTCGATCGCCTCGACGCCCAGCATGAACGTCTCGCGTGGATTGGTGCGGAAGTACCAGGCCGCGGCGCGATCGAACAGGCGGAGATTGGCTTCGACGCGCTGGCGATCCGCGTCGGTCAGTGGCGCGTACCAGACGACGGTCTCGCCGGAGGGGAGCTCCAGTTCGATCTTCCCGAAATTCCGCTCGAGCTGGAAATCGGTGAAGTCGACGTCGCGCACGCGACCGAGGCGCCCCGCCAGCGCCGGCGCCAGCTCGGCGTAGCCGACCTGCTGCGCCCTGGGGTTGGCCGCGAAATAGCTGAGCGCAGCTTCGCCGATCAAAGCAAGGTTGCGCTCCGCGATCTCCTCTGCACGCTGCTCGCCACGCCGGTCGGCCTCGGCCTTGATCGCCGCCGGAATGACCGCAAGGGCTATGGGGGCGAGGATTTCCGGGTTGTACAATCCAAGGGCGAGCAGCGCGCCGCGCAGGGACATGACTTCGAGGCTATGCGTCAGCACGCCGTCCGGCAGATTGGCGGAGACGCTGACGATCGGCCCTGGCGGCTCGGGCACCTGCGCGAGGATCGCCTCGACGAGCGGCAGCATCTCGCGGTTGGGCAACTGGTCCGACGCCGCTTCGATGCCGGCCGCGACGAGGCCGCGCAGAAGGCGGAACAGCCGCGGCGACGCGTAGGTCAGGGTGTTGCCGGTCTCCAGGCCGATCTGGCCCATGGCCTGGCGGAACGCCGGATGCTCGTCGAGACCGGCGCGCCGTGTGAGGGATTGCGCGACCAGGGCTGCGCTCGACCCGATGATCAGCGCCTCCTCGTCCACTACGATCACGGGCTGGTTGTCGCCCAGCATCGGGATCGCCTCGACCGGCCGGAAGGCTGGGCGTCCGGCCACCGTGGCAGGCGCCAGCAGAGGCACGTCGCGAAGCAGCGGCGTCAGCTTGGGCGCGATGCCCTCGATTCGGACCAGCAGGCTCGCCTTCTGGAGAAAGGCGGTTCCCCACTCCTCCAGCGCCTGCGGATGCGGGGTCGGGGTCTGTCCCAGGCGCAGCGCCACCGTGATGCGGCCACGCAGCGCCGCGGCGAGTTCGAGCGCGGCGCCGGCCTCGTCGCCGGCCTCCTGGGACAGGATCTTGGCGGCCTTGTCGAGGTTGGCCTCGGGGTCGAAGCGCCGCGCGATCCCCGTCAGGGCCGCGATCAGGGCGGGGATGTCGATCTCGGTCTCGACGAAGAGGTCGCTGTCGGGCGGGGCAAGCCGGGTGGTCGCGAAGGGGCGGGCCGGACCGCCCATGACGGCGAGCAGACCGCGGCGCGGTTCGGGCGCGTGCACGAAGATCCGGTTCAGGTAGCCCATGTCGCGAACGCGCGTCGAACTCATGCCGACGGCCTTGATGCCCGACAGACCGAGTTCCTCGAGGATTGCCCCGAAATCCTGCCGCAGCAGCGCGAGGTCCGGATCATCGCCCACGGCGTCGGCGACGGCCGTGGTCAGTTCCCGCCCCAGGCGCCCGATCTGGTCCTCGTAATCCATGAACACGAAGAACGGGGCGGCGAGGTCGATCCGCGCGCGCACGGCCTCGAGGCTCGATACGGCCCGGGGCTGTTGCGCCCACCCGGTCCAGGGCGCCCCCAGGATCAAGCCGGCGAGAATGATGAAGAGCGCCGCCGGATGGCGGGTGCGAGGCCGAAACATGCGCGCGGAACTCCGAAGTCGGTGCGGCAGATGAATGAAGATCCGTCTATGATAACGCCGGACTGGCGCCGTGTCCGCCCTCGGGCGCCGTTTCCTGCCGAACGTTAACTCTGGATCGGGAGGCGCGGTTGCGCTAGGCGTGTCGGGATGTCCGAGCCCAAGACCGATAACATCGCCGATCAGATCCTCACCCGGCCCATGCGCAGCGCCCTGCTGGCCGCGGCCGGGTTCAGCGCGATCGTGAACCTGCTGATGCTGGTATCGCCGCTCTACATGATGCAGGTCTTCGACCGCGTCATATCGAGCCGCAGCGTCGAGACGCTTGCCTATCTGACCCTGATCGCCTTCCTCGCCCTGGTCGCGTTGGGCGTGATCGATTGCTACCGCGCGCGCGTGCTCACCCGGGTGGCGGAGTGGCTCGAGCGCCGGGCCGGGCACGAGGCCTTCACGCGGGCGCTCGAGCGCCTGCCGGCGCTTGGTGGCGGTCGGGCGGGAGACGCGGCCTTGCGCGACATCGCGCGGTTGCGGGCCTTCATCGGCAGCGCGGCGATGGTCGCGTTGCTCGACGTGCCCTGGATGCCGCTCTACTTCGTCCTGACCTTTCTCATCCATCCGATGCTCGGCTGGGCGGCCGTGATCGGCGGCATCGTCCTGGCGGTGGTCGCCATCCTCGGCGACATGTCGACGCGCGAGTCTCTGGCGCGCGCCGGAGAGAGCCAGGATCGGGCGATGCGCATCATGGCCGGCGCGCAGCGCGGGTCCGAAGCCGTGCAGGCCATGGGACTGGCCGAACCGATGGCGGCGCGCTGGGCAGTCGCCGTCGGCGTCTCTCACGATGCCAGCCGGGACGCTGCCGACCGTATCGCCGTCGTGGCGAGCGTCAGCAAGTTCATGCGGCTTTTCCTTCAGGTCGTGATCCTGTGCATCGGCGCGTGGCTCGTCCTCCAGCAGGAGATGACGGCGGGCGCCTCCATCGCCTCGTCGATCCTGATGGGCCGCGCCCTTGCCCCCATCGATCAGGCGATCGGCGCCTGGCGCCAGATCGCGGCGGGATACCAGTCCTGGCAACGCCTCCGGGAGTTCGTGTCCGGGGCGCCAGAGATCCGCCGCACCGAATTGCCGCCCTTGCGCGGCGCGCTGTCGGTCGAACGTCTTGTCTTCCACATGCCGAACAGCGAGCGCCCCATCCTGCGCGAGGTCTCCTTCGAGTTGCCGGCCGGAAAGGCGTTGGCGATCGTCGGACCGTCGGGATCGGGCAAGTCGACGCTCGCGCGGTTGATCACCGGCGTCTATCCGCCGAGCTCCGGCCATGTCCGGATCGACGGCGCCGAGGTCCACGAGATTCCGCGCAGCGAGTTCGGGCCCCAGGTCGGCTACCTGCCGCAGAACGTCGATCTCTTCCGCGGCACCGTGGCAGAGAACATCGCGCGCATGGAGGCGCCGGACGACGCGATGGTCGTCGCCGCCGCGCGGCGCGCACGCGTTCACGAGATGGTGCTGCGTCTGGGCGATGGCTACGAGACTGATATCGGCGACGACGGCAATCGCCTGTCGGGCGGTCAGCGCCAGCGTGTCGGTCTTGCGCGCGCCCTCTACGGAGAGCCCAGGATTCTCGTCCTCGACGAGCCCAACGCGAACCTGGACAGCGACGGCGAGGACGCGCTCGGCGAGGCGTTGCGCGAGGCGCTCGCGCGCGGTGCCACCGTCGTGATGATCACCCACCGCATGAACCTCGTCAGCCTCTCGGATTTCATTCTCGTGATGCGCGATGGTGCGGTCGAGACCTTCGGCCCGCGCGACGACGTGCTGGCGCGGATGCGCAACCTGCGCCAGGCGCCCGCACCGCAACCCAGCCCGGAGCAGGCCGCGGCGATGCGTGCGCGCATGGCGGCGGCCGCGTCCAACACGGGAGGTGCGGCATGACCGAGTCCGCGTCTGCCGCGGTCACGGCGCTGCAGCCCCAGGCTGCGACACGCGAGAGGCCACGCGCGCTGAGCCTGCCGGCGATCGTCGAGATCCCGACCGAGCCGGCCGCGCGCAAGGACATCAGGACGGGCGGCGCGATCCTCGCCGGTTTCTGTGCGATCTTCATCCTGTGGGGATGGCTTGCGCCGCTGGCGACGGCGACCCTGGCCTCGGGCATGCTCGTGGTCGAGGGCAACCGTCGGACCTTGCAGCATCTCGAGGGCGGGATCGTGCGGGAATTCCTCGTCCGCGACGGCGACCAGGTCAAGGAGGGCGAGGTCCTGATCCGCCTCGACGATACCCAGACGTCCTCGACCAATCTTGCGGTGCGCGGCCTCGTCGACGGGTTCCGTGCCCTCGATGCCCGGCTGAGCGCGGAGCGCGCCGGCGACGCCAGGGTAGATTTCCCGGCCGATCTGCTCGCACGCCGCGACGATCCGGCCGTCGCCGAGATCCTGGCGGGCCAGGAGGCGATCTTCGCCAGCCGCCGCGCCACGCTCGAAGGGCAATCCTCGATCCTCATGCAGCGTGGCGAGCAGCTGCGTGCCGAGATCAGCAGCTACCAGGCGCAGATGCGGGCCCAGGAAGAGCAGTTGCGCTATATCCGCGGCGAGATCGAGGATGTGCGCTTCCTGGTCGACAAGGGGCTCGAGCGCAAGCCGCGCCTGCTTGCGCTGCAGCGTAACGCGGCGCAGCTCGTCGGCGTCCGCGATCAGCAGAATGGGCTCATCGCCCGCGCAGAGCAGCAGATCGGCGAGACCGAGCTGCAGCTTCTGCAGTTGCGCAACCAGCGGCTCGCAGAGATCACGACCGAACAACGCGACCTGCGTGCCCGCCTGTCGGAAGCCCAGGAACGTCTCAAGGTCGCGGCCGACATGCAGCAGCGCCGCGAGGTCGTCGCACCCTTCTCGGGCACTGTCACGGGGCTTCGTATCCACACCATCGGTGGTGTCGTCCGTCCCGGGGATCCGTTGCTGGATCTCGTTCCGGCGGAGGAGGGCCTGGTCGTCGAGGTGCGGGTCCTGCCGCAGGACATCCAGCATGTCGCGGTCGGCATGAAGGCCGAGGTGCGGCTGACGGCGCTCAAGCAGCGTGTGACGCCGATGGTGCACGGCGTCGTGATTTACGTCTCGGCGGATATCGAGGTCGATCCGCGAACGGTGGTCAGCTACTACCGCGCCAAGGTCCGCATCGACACCGACCAGTATGGGGCGCTGCACGACGTCGTGCTGGCGCCGGGCATGCCGGCGGAGGTGATGGTACGGGGCTTCGATCGCAATTTCTTCAGCTACGTCACCCAACCGATCCGCGAGAGTTTCGGCCGCGCTTTCCGCGAGTATTGAGCGGCGAGGATCACCAGGGTGGCCCCGTGCGGCCTGCGCCGGGGGCGCGGGTCGTCCTTGCGCCGCGTAGGGACTTGCGGCCGATGCGTGGCCTCATGCCGCATCCCATGAAACTTCGCAGTTCAATCCCGACGTCGAGCCTGTAGTCTTCCCGGCAGGACAAGGGGGGAAGACGTGTCAGCCACTACGCCAGCGATCGCCGATCCACAGCCGCCGCGCGAGGGCCGGTCGGTCCCGAAGGGACGACAGGTCGACGACGGTGCGATCGCCGACGTGCGACGTCTGATCGGCGACGCGCCGCGCGCCAGGGACGAGCTGATCGAGTGTCTGCACCTGCTCAACGACGCGCAGGGTGCTCTGTTCCTGCCGCAGCTCGCGGCGCTCGCGACGGTGATGCGACTGTCCTACGCCGAGGTCTACGAGGTCGCGAGCTTCTATGCGCATTTTCGTCTCGTCGATGGCCCGCCGAGTGCGCAATTGCCCGTCGTCCGGGTCTGCGACGGCGTCGCGTGCATGATCGCGGGTGCTGCCGAGCGCCACCGCGATCTCGAAGCGCGTCTGGCCGGCATCGCGCGCGTCGAGGCCGCGCCCTGCATCGGTGCGTGCGATCATGCGCCGGCCGCGGTCGCCGGGTTCCGGAGCGTCGAGGCCCTGGATCCCGTCGCCATCGCATCGCCCGCCATGCCGGCGATCCAGGATCCCGCCGCCGAGGATGCCGCGCTGCTCGCCTATCGCGCGGCCGGCGGCATGGCGGTGCTCGAGGCCTGCCGCTCCGGCGCGCGGGATCGCGAGTCGGTTTTCGCGGCGTTGGACCAGTCGGGGCTGCGTGGCCTCGGCGGCGCAGGTTTTCCCTCCGGGCGGAAATGGCGCCTCGTTGCGGCGCAGCCGGCGCCGCGCCTGATGGCTGTCAACGCGGACGAGGGAGAGCCTGGGACCTTCAAGGACCGATGGTTCATGGAGACCTCGCCGTACCGGGTGCTCGAAGGGATGCTGATCGGCGCCTGGGCCGTCGGTTGCGAGACCATCTACATCTATCTCCGCGACGAGTATCCGGAAGCGCGGGACGTTCTCGTCGGCGCGATCGCCGCGATCGAGCGCGCGGGGCTGTCCGGCGGCGCGCGGATCGTGCTCAGACGCGGTGCGGGTGCCTATGTCTGCGGCGAGGAATCGGCGATGCTCGAAAGCCTCGAGGGACGGCGCGGGCAACCGCGGCACAAACCGCCCTTTCCGGCGGAGCGCGGATTGTTCGATCGTCCGACGCTGATCAACAACGTCGAGACCCTGTGGTGGATCCCGGAGATCCTGACGCGCGGTGCCGCGTGGTTCGCGGCGCAGGGCCGGCGCGGCGGCAAGGGGCTGCGCGCCTTTTCGCTGTCGGGCCGCGTGCGTCTTCCGGGCGTGAAGATCGCCCCCGCCGGAATCACGGTGCGCGAGCTGATCGATGAATTCGGCGGCGGTATGGCCGAGGGCCACGCCTTCGCCGCCTATCTGCCGGGCGGCGCGTCCGGCGGCATGCTGCCGGCGTCGATGGGCGATCTGCCGCTCGATTTCGGCAAGCTTGAGGCGTTGGGTTGTTTCGTGGGATCCGGCGCCGTGGTGGTCTTCTCGCAGCACGACGATCTGAAGGCCGTGGCGCGCAACCTCGTCGCGTTCTTCGCCCATGAATCCTGCGGCAAATGCACGCCGTGTCGGGTCGGCACGGAAAAGGCGAAGGGTCTGATCGCCGGGGATGCGTGGGACCGCCCCTTGCTGGAAGAATTGTCGCGCGGCATGGCCGACGCGTCGATCTGCGGTCTGGGACAGGCGGCGATGAACCCTGTCCTCAGCCTGTTCCGCCATTTCCCGGAGGACCGCCGATGAGCGAGACGACGATCGCCTTCACGCTCGATGGCGTTCCGGTCGAGGCGCAGCCGGGGGAGACGATCTGGGATGTGGCCCGCCGTGCCGGGACCGAGATCCCGCATCTCTGTCACCTGCCCGAACCGGGTTACCGCGCCGATGGAAATTGCCGGGCCTGCATGGTCGAGATCGCCGGCGAGCGCACGCTCGCGGCATCCTGCATTCGCGCGCCGCGCGCGGGCATGGAGGTCAGGACGGCGAGTGACCGGGCGCGAGATGCCCGCCGCATGGTCTTCGAGCTGCTGGTGGCCGACCAGGCGCCGCGCGCGGCGGCGCACGAGCCGGACTCGAAATTCTGGACCTGGGCCGAGCGCGTCGGCGTCTCCGCGTCGCGCTTCGCGCCACGGGAGCCGGTTGTCGCGGATCGCAGCCATCCGGCGATCGCGGTCCAGCTCGATGCGTGCATCCAGTGTGGATTGTGCGCGCGTGGCTGCCGGGAGGTACAGGTCAACGATGTCATCGGCATGGCAGGGCGCGGCGGGCATACGGAAGTCGTGTTCGATTTCGCCGACCGCATGGGCGACAGCACCTGCGTGGGATGCGGTGAATGCGTCCAGGCCTGTCCGACCGGCGCGCTGCTTCCGGCCGCGGTGGTCGACGACGAGGGGCGCGTCGCCCGCCGTCCGGAGCGCGAGGTCGACAGCGTCTGCCCGTATTGCGGCGTCGGCTGTCAGGTTCGCCTCAAGGTCGCCGGCAACGAGATCATCCAGGTCGATGGTCGCGATGGTCCGGCCAATCGCAACCGCCTCTGCGTCAAGGGCCGTTTCGGTCTGGACTATGTCGGTCATCGCCAGCGGCTGACCCAACCGCTGATCCGGCGCGAGGGTGTGCCGAAAAACGATGTGTCTATCGACCCCGACGATCCGTCGACTCATTTTCGGGTCGCGACCTGGGAGGAAGCCCTCGACCGCGCGGCCGGCGGGCTTTCGCGCATCCGCGCCGCGCATGGGCCGTCGGCGCTGGCCGGCTTCGGCTCGGCGAAGGGATCTAACGAGGAAGCCTATCTGTTCCAGAAACTCGTCCGGACGGGATTCGGGACCAACAATGTCGACCACTGCACGCGGCTCTGCCACGCCTCGTCGGTAGCCGCGCTGCTGGAGGGGATCGGCTCCGCCGCCGTGACGGCACCGTTTACCGCCGCCGCCGATTCCGACGTGATCGTCGTCATCGGCGCCCGGCCGACGGAGAACCATCCCGTTGCCGCGACCTTCCTCAAGCAAGCCGCGCGGCGCGGCGCACGCCTGATCGTCATGGATCCGCGGCGCAATGGGCTGATGCGGCATGCCGAGCTTGCGCTGCAGTTCCGCCCGGGGACGGATGTCGCGCTGCTCAACGCGATGCTCAACACGATCGTCACGGAAGGTCTCTACGACGCGGCCTATGTCGCGGCGCATACGACCGAGTTCGAGGCGCTGGCCGCGCATGTGCGTACCTTCACGCCCGAGACGATGGCGCCGATCTGCGGCATCGACGCGGAAACGATCCGGCGTGCCGCGCGCCTCTACGCGACGGCGCGGGCCGCGATCATCTTCTGGGGCATGGGCGTCTCGCAGCATGTCCACGGAACGGACAATGCGCGCTGCCTCATCTCCCTCGCGCTGGCGACCGGGCAGGTGGGGCGGCCGGGAACCGGGTTGCACCCGCTGCGCGGCCAGAACAACGTCCAGGGTGCGTCGGATGCCGGCCTGATCCCGATGATGCTGCCGGATTATCGTCGGGTCGACGGGGCCGGGAACAGGGCCGTGTTCGAGGCGGCCTGGGGCGTCAGCCTCGATCCGCGCCCCGGTCTGACGGTGGTCGAGATCATGCACGCCGCGCATGACGGCGAGATCCGCGGCATGTACATCATGGGCGAAAACCCGGCGATGTCCGACCCCGATCTCTCGCATGTCCGTGCCGGACTGGCGCGGCTCGAGCATCTCGTCGTGCAGGACATTTTCCTCACCGAGACCGCGAAATACGCGGATGTCGTGCTGCCTGCGACCGCGTGGCCGGAAAAGGACGGCACGGTCACGAACACCAACCGGCAGGTGCAACTGGGGCGTCAGGCGATCGAGCCGCCGGGCGCTGCGAAGCCCGATCTCTGGATCATCGGCGAGATCGCGCGACGGCTCGGGCTGGGTTGGTCCTATACGCATCCGCGCGACGTGTTCGCCGAGATGACGCAGGTAATGCCGTCCTTCCACGGCATTTCCTGGGCGCGACTGGAGCGCGAGGGCGCGGTCGCCTATCCATGCGACGACGAGCACAGTCCCGGGCACGACATCGTCTTCGGCGACCGCTTTCCGACCGTCAGCGGACGCGGCAGGTTCGTGCCGGCGGATGTGCTTCCACCGGGCGAGCCGGTCGATGCGGAGTTCCCCTTCGTACTCACCACCGGGCGCCAACTCGAGCATTGGCACACCGGCGAGATGACGCGGCGCAGCCGGGTGTTGGACGCGATCGAGCCTGGCCCGGTCGCCGCGTTGTCGCCGGGCGAACTCGCGCGGCTCGGTATCGACGCAGGCGGCAAGATTCGCATCGAGACGCGCCGTGGCGCCGTCATCTGCACCGCGCGCGCCGATTCTGACGTCCCGCGCGGGATGGTGTTCGTGCCATTCGCCTATCGCGAGGCGGCGGCCAACCTCATGACCGATCCGCGGCTGGACCCATTCGGAAAGATTCCGGAGTTCAAGTACTGCGCGGCACGGGTGCAGTCCGCGCGTTGAGGCGTGCCGCGCCGTGCGGAGGTTGACACCGGCGTCAGGCGCCCGGGAGACTGCGCACCGTCTTTCAGGAGCCTTTCGTACATGCCGCCTGCCAGCCGTGCCGATCTGCTTGCACGCCTCGACACCATCGGTGTCTCGCACGCCACGGTGGATCACGAGGCCGTATTCACGGTCGAGGAGAGCCGGGCGCTCCATGCGGCCATTCCGGGCCTGCATTCGAAGAACCTGTTTTTCAAGGACGCGGGCGATCGGCTTTGGCTGGTGACGGCGGAAGCGGATCGCCGGATCGACCTCAAGACCCTGCATCACCGGATCGGCGCGAAACGCCTCTCCTTCGGCAAGCCGGATCTCCTAATGGAGGTGCTCGGGGTCGTGCCGGGATCCGTGACGCCTTTCGCCTTGCTGAACGACACGGCGCGGCGCGTGACGTTCTTTCTCGACGCCGATCTCGCGGGAGCGGCGCAACTCAATTTCCATCCGCTCGAGAACACGGCCACGACGACGGTATCCGCCGACGGCTTGCGGAGCTTTCTCCGCTCCACCGGCCATGATCTGAACGTGGTCGATCTGCGGACTGGGTGATGAAAGGGAGCGGGACCCATGCGATACATCGCCGAAGACCGGCTTTACGACATGGCGCGCGCGATCGTCGCCGCCGCGGGGGCGCCGGCCGCTGAGGCGGCCTGCGTCGCCCGGCATCTGGTCGACGCCAATCTCAAGGGCCATGACAGCCACGGCGTCGGGATGCTCGAATCCTACGTCAAGCATGCCGCGAACGGGACGTTGCGGCCCGCCGAACACGGGGTTGTCATCGACGGGACCGGTCCCTTCCTCCAGATCGATGGCCGTCGCGGACATGGTCAGGTCGTCGCGCGCGACGCTGTCGAGATGGGCATCGCGCGGGCGCGGCGCGACGGGGCGTGCATCCTCGCGGTGCGCGACTCCCACCACATGGGCCGGATCGGGACCTATGGAGAGATCGTCGCTGCGGCTGGCTATGTCGCCATCCTCGTCGTGAATGTCGTGGGACATCGCGGATTGGTGGCGCCGCATGGTGGGGCGTTCGGGCGCCTGGGAACCAATCCGATCTGCATCGCGGTTCCCGGCCCCACGCCCGAGACGCCCTTCGTTCTCGACATGGCGACCAGCAAGGTGGCGGTCGGCAAACTGCGCGTCGCGATGGCAAAGGGCGAATCGCTGCCGGACGGCTATGCGCTCGACGGTCACGGTCAGCCGACGCGGGATCCGGGGGTCATCTGGGCCGAGCCGGGGGGCTCCGTCCTGCCGTTCGGGGACCACAAGGGGTCGGGGCTGGGTCTGGCCATCGACATCCTGGCAGGGGCGCTGACGGGGGGTGACACGCTTCAACCTGCCCATCCGCGAGGGGCCACGATCACCAACAACCTCTTCGGGATCGTGGTCGATCCGGCGAGGTTGAGCAGCATCGGCCGCTTCCAGGACGAGGTCGCCGCGATCCTCGACTACATGACCTCGTGCCCGCCACGCGATCCGGGAGCGCCTGTCCGGATTGCTGGCGAATCTGAGCGCGAGGCCTTGCGCACCCGGCGCGCGGACGGGGTCCCCGTCGATGACGGGACCTGGAGCAGCCTTCTGGCCGCTGCGGCCGCCGTTGGCATCGCGGCCCCCGATCCTGGTTAACGGAAAATTGTCATTTCGCGACGTCTCATCATGGCAGGGAGGACCCTGCCATGCGTTTTGCCGGCTATTCGAAGACGGGTCTGGTCGACCAGTTGCTGACCAGCGAACAGATCGACCCCAAGCGGCGCCATTCCTGGCTTGAATTCAAGGAGGCGATGGACCGCGTCATCGTCGAGGCGAATCGCGGGTCCTTGCGCCGTGTGAAGCTCACCCGGGAGAGCTTTCTGCGCCTCGCCGTGTGCACGGCTGAGGCGCGTGCGCAGTACGTCCAGAAAGGTGTCGAGGTCGGCGCCGCCAAAAGCCCGACGCGCGAGCAGGTGGTGGCCTTGGCGCATGCGCGTGAGGCCTTTGAGGAGACCTGCGCGGCGTTCGAGGCACTCGAGCGGATCATCGAGCGAGGTTATCTAGATATCCCAAAGGCTTGACCGGTTTTCCGGGTATGCTGCCCAGCCCGGATAGATCGCATAAGTTGTATTTTATCGGGTGAACCAAACCCATGAATTGAAACGAAAATACCGCTGTTATCTGTTTCTGCGGCAGCACTGTTGGAGTAAACTCAAATTTTAGGAGACTCTTCTCTGTTCGCGGTCGCGGCGAACGGGGGCGAGGCGGTATGCGCACGGCTGCCGTAGTTGAATGGCTGAGGATCGTTAATCATGGCTGAAGACATGGATCGCGGTGTCGAGATCGCGCAGGCCACCGGGGGCGGCGAATCCAGTCCGGCGAGCCAACGCGTCCAGTTCAGGCCAAGCGAACGTGTCGTCGTCGACCTTCGACCCGGTGAGACTGTCGTCATCGACGCGCCCGAGAGCGATATTACATATGCGGTCGAGGACGGAAACGTCCTGATCAAGCACGCGAATGGCGGGCAAATCGTCCTGCGCTTCGACGGTGACGGGTCGGTGCCGGCCTACGTCTCGATCGCCGACAATGTGCAGTCCTTTGGGGATCTGCTCGTCATTGCCCTGCAGAATGTCGAAACAGCGGCAGGGCCGACACCAGGCGGCGGGACCCCCGGCGGTGACACCCAGTTGGCCGGAGCGCTCGGACTGACCGCGCTCGAGTTTGGCGCGAACAACGAGACGACGCTCAGCGGTGCCTTGGGGTTGGGCGAGGGCGACCTCTCGGGCCCTCTGCCGCTCGACCTCGTGACCTTCGGCGCTGAAGAGGGGGAGCCGACTGCATCGACGACGGGTGTCGATACCGCCGAAGCGCCGACGCTTCAGGTGACGGCGGCGTCCGGAGCAGAGGACGCGCCGATTGCGCTCGCGATTCAGGCGGCTCTTGTCGATACCGACGGGTCCGAAACGCTGTCGATCGCGATTACCGGCGTCCCCGATGGCGCGACCCTGTCGGGCGGTACGCGGAACGCAGATGGCAGTTGGACACTGGTGGCTGCGGACCTTGATGGTCTGACCATCACGCCGCCGGAAAACAGCAGCGGGTCCTTTACGCTGACGATCGTCGCGACGGCGACCGAATCGACCGACGGGAGCGTCGCGTCGGCGACCGCGACGCTGGCCGTGACGGTCGATGCGGTCGCGGACGCGCCTGGTCTGACGGTCGCGGCTGCAACGGGTTCGGAAGACACAGCGATCGCTCTGTCGGTCTCGACGTCCGCGACGGATCCGTCGGAGACTGTGTCTGTTGTGATCTCTGGCGTTCCGTCCGGCGCGACGCTTTCTGCCGGTACGAACAACAACAACGGCAGCTGGACGCTGACGCCTGCACAGCTGAGCGGCCTGACGATCACGCCGCCTGCGAACAGCGACGCGGATTTCACTTTGACGGTCGTCTCGACCTCGACGGATGGCGGCGTGTCGGCCTCGACGAGCCAGACGCTTGCGGTGACGGTGAACCCGGTCGCCGACGCCCCGAACCTGACGGTTG
>CAYSUY010000014.1:32413-39685 GCA_964434345.1 uncultured Acetobacteraceae bacterium | reverse complement strand
AGGGCGGGCGCTGCGAGACCTGCCAGGGCGACGGCGTCATCAAGATCGAGATGCATTTCCTGCCCGACGTCTACGTGACCTGCGACGCGTGCCAGGGCAAACGCTACAACCGCGAGACGCTCGAGGTGACCTTCAAGGGCAAGTCGATCGCCGACACATTGGAGATGACCGTCGACGAGGCTGCGGAGTTCTTCCAGGCCGTGCCCGCGATCCGCGACCGGATGCAGACGCTGCAGCGCGTCGGGCTTGGCTATATCCATGTCGGGCAGCAGGCGACCACGTTGTCCGGCGGCGAGGCGCAGCGCGTCAAGCTCGCCAAGGAACTCGCGCGGCGCGCCACCGGCAGGACGATGTACATCCTCGACGAGCCGACCACGGGGCTACATGTCGCCGATGTCGACAAACTCCTCGAGGTGCTGCAGGCACTGGTCGATGGCGGCAACACGGTCGTGGTCATCGAGCACAATCTGGAGGTCATCAAGACCGCGGATTGGGTGATCGATCTTGGTCCCGAGGGCGGCGACAAGGGTGGCCGCATCGTCGCCGCCGGCACGCCGGAGGACATCGTCGCCGTGCCGGAGAGCCATACCGGCCGCTATCTCGCGCCCTATCTCCCGGCGGTGCGCCGCCGCGGGCGACGCGCATGACGCGCCGTGCCGCGTCTTCGGCGTGGCGGATCGGTCTCGCGCTCGGACTCCTTGCCGTGCTTGTGCCGCGCGATGCGCGGACGCAGGGGGCAGACGAGGCGAGCGCGGCGTGCACGACGCTCGGCGAGGTGCTGGGCGCGGCGCCGCGGCAGTTTCGCGAGGTCGCAAGCGACGAGTATGTGACGCTGTTCGATTCCTGGCGCGCCCGGATCACGCTGACCGGCTTCGACGCGTGCTGGGTCGACGATGTGACGCGCGCCTTCTGGTGTCTTCACCGTGCGAACGACGTCGCGGAGGCTGGACGGATCGCCGCGCGTCACGCGGAGCGCCTCGATGCGTGCTGGCCGGAGGCCGCTACCCATCAGAGCATCGAGACGGGTGACGACGGCGTGACCCGACTGATCCAGGACTGGATGGTGGCCGAAGGGCGGCGCATTCGCATCGTGCACCGCAAGCCGGCCCGCGGCGAGGGGCTCAGCGCGGTCTTCCTCTACATGTACTGAGCCGGGGTCGCGCGGCCGGGCGGCGTCAGATCTTGCCGGGCTGCATCGCCGACAGCTTGGCATTCGCCTCCGCGATGTCGGCCGGTGTCATGCGGCGGGACAGATCCGCCATGATGGAGGCTGCCTCGCGCTTGAGGTCGCCTTCGGACTTCGCCTCGACGAAGGCGGCGCTCGCATAGGCCTCGATGAGCGCGGAGCGCTTGGGGTCGCGCTCCCGCATGATGTCGCGGGCGCGGCTGATGAGCCCCATCGGTTCGGCGGCGGCTGCCGCGCGCTGCCGCCATTCATCCGCCAGCACTTCGTTCGGCGCCACGCCGATCCCGGCTTCGAGCCTGTCCGCGTAGAGCGCCTGGGCCCGCGGATCGCCGCGCTCCGCGGCGCGACGGACCCACTCGGTCGCCGCGGCACGGTCGCGCGGTTGTGCGACGCCATCGTCATTGAGCCGCGCGAGGCTCATCATCGCAGGCACGTAGCCGTTGTTGGCGGCCTGGGTGAGCCAGTGGAGCGAGCGGTTCCTGTCGACCGGCACGCCTTCCCCGCGGGCGAAGCCCTGCGCGAGCGCAAACTGTGCCTCGGCGTGGCCGCGCCCCGCGGCGAGCGTGTACCAGCGCATCGCCTCCTTCAGGTCCCGCGCGATGGGCGGTCGTCCGATATAGGACAATTTGCCCATGAGGAATTGTGCGCGCGGATCTCCGGCCTGCGCCGCGGGCAGGCCGATCAGATAGGCGGAGGCGAAATTGCCGCGTCTGAAATAGGCGTCGGCCAGTTCATATCCCTGGCTGACGGGTGCCTGGGCCGAAGCGGGCGCCGCGCCGAGCATGGTCAGCAGCGCGAGGAGCGAGAGGATCATGCGCATGGGCGTGACCATTGCCGCCAAGCCACGAAGATTTCGTTAACCACGTCGCCGTGCGTGGAAAGTCTCCGGCATCACGCGCGCGCCGCCCAGGCCTCGATCTCGATCCGGAACGCGGGGCTGGCGAGCGCGCTCACCACGAGCAGCGTCGAGGCGGGCCTGTGGTCGCCGAGAACGGTCTTCCGCACGGCCCGGCTTTCCGGGATGTCGGCCGCGTCGACAAGGTAGGTGTTGACGCGCACGAGGTCGCCGATGCCCATCCCGCCCGCGTCTAGGATCGCGACGATGTTGCGCCAGACCAGTTCGGCCTGGCCGCGGAAATCCGTAGCCGCTGCGCCAGCTGCGTCGATCCCGACCTGGCCGCTGATATGAAGGATCCGCGCGCCCGGAGGCGTTTCGATCGCGTGGCTGTAGCTGCCGACCGGCGCGGCGATGCCGGGCGGGTTCAGGATCTTCATGGAGGCCTCCTGGGATGGGGTCGCGGCGCGGAATCGACATTGCCGCCGCGTGGCCCTATCTAGCAACGCCATGATGGATCCTGTCCACGTCGTCGGCGGCGGCCTCGCCGGAGCTGAAGCTGCCTGGCAACTCGCGCGCCGGGACGTCCCGGTCGTCCTCCACGAGATGCGGCCAGTGCGCCCCACCGATGCCCACGCGTCCGAGGACCTCGCCGAACTCGTGTGCTCGAACTCCCTGCGCTCCGACGATGCCGAGACCAACGCCGTCGGGCTCCTGCACGCTGAATTGCGTGCCGCCGGGTCGTTGATCATGCAGGCGGCCGATGCGCATCAGGTTCCCGCAGGATCGGCCCTGGCGGTCGACCGGACCGGTTTCGCGCGCGCGGTGACGGAGGCGCTATCGGCGCACCCCCGCGTCACGATCCGTCGCGAGGAGGTGGCCGGCCTGCCGCCCGCGGACTGGGACAATGTGATCCTCGCCACGGGCCCTCTCACCTCGCCGTCCCTCGCCGACGCGATCCGCGACGTCACCGGTAGCGACGCGCTCGCCTTCTTCGATGCCATCGCGCCGATCGTCCATCGCGACAGCATCGATTTCGATATCGCCTGGATGCAGTCGCGCTGGGACAAGGCCGGCCCCGCCGGCGATACCGCCGCATACGTGAACTGCCCCCTCGAGAAGCAGGGATATCGCGACTTCGTCGCGGCCCTGCTCGCGGGCGAGAAGACGGACTTCAAGGAATGGGAGACCTCGACGCCCTATTTCGAGGGATGTCTCCCGATCGAGGTGATGGCGTCGCGCGGGCTCGACACGCTGCGGTTCGGGCCGATGAAGCCGGTGGGGCTCATGGATCCGCGCAACGGCAGGCGCCCCTACGCCGTCGTCCAGCTGCGCCAGGACAACGCGCTCGGCACGCTCTACAACATCGTCGGCTTCCAGACGAAGCTTCGCCACGCCGAACAGGTCCGGATCTTCCGGACGATCCCGGGACTTCAGAACGCGGAGTTCGCGCGTCTCGGCGGATTGCACCGGAACACGTTCATCAACGCGCCGCGTCTGCTCGACGCGACCCTGCGTCTGAAATCGATGCCGCGCCTGCGCTTCGCCGGACAGGTGACCGGCGTCGAGGGCTATGTCGAGAGTGCGGCCATCGGCCTGCTCGCTGGGCGCTTCGCGGCCGCGGAGCGCCGCGCGGAAGCCATCATGGAACCGCCCGTGACGACGGCTTTGGGGGCGCTGCTCGGGCACGTCACCGGCGGCGCGGATAGTGCGACCTACCAGCCGATGAACTGCAATTTCGGGCTGTTTCCGCCCCTCGCCGAGGATGCCGAAAAAGACGCCAAGGGACGCCCGCTTGTTCGTGGCACCGACCGGCGGCGTCTGTTGACGGCCCGTGCCCGCGCCGATCTGCAGGCCTGGATCGCGCGCACCGGCTGAGCGCCGGCTACCAGCGGCGAAGCAGCCACGAGAACGCCAGGCGCACGGGATCGGACGGAGACGCAGCCGCAAGTTCGGGTGCAAAGGGGTCGTGCCCGGCGCGCGCGACCCGCTTCAGATGGGTGCGCCCGAGGATCGCGAGTCCGCCGAGGACGAGGCCCGCATCGCGCAGTGCCGCAGGGTGTGCGGCGGCAAAGCTGGATTGCGCCTGCAATGAGATCGCGCGGATCGCGCCGGCCGCCCCCGGACCCGGGCGGCCCGCGAACCACGCTTCCACATCGACGCCGTTGTCGGACAGGATCTGCGCGGGCACGGGGCAGCGCCGCAGCGCCGCCTGATGTGCGGCCGCGCGAACCAGCCCGACCAGCGCCCAGCCGCGCCCAAGCGCCAGCGCACTCTGCGCAGCGTCCGCGCCGTGCAGGCCGAAGGCAAGAGCGACGCCACGCGCCAGGGCGCCACTTGTCGCCTCGGCATAGGCGACGAGGTCCGCCATCGTCACGAAGGGCATCTCCTCGATGTCCTTCTCGCGCGCGTCGATCATGGCGTTCAGCAGCGACGCCATCGCCTCGTGTCGCGCGAGTCCGTCGGCCAGCGCGATACAGACAGGATGACGGCGCGGCGCCCCCGCGACGGCCTCGCCGATGGCATCTCGCCACCATTGCAGCCGGATCAGCGCCATATGCGGTTCGCGGACGCTGTCCCGGATGCGCGCAAGCTCGAGGTTGAAGGCAAGAAGGGCCAGCACGGCCGGGCGCGCCGCTTCCGGCGCGAACAGCGCGCAGAGCCAGCGGTCCCGGTCGCCCTTGCGAACCGCTTCCGCGCAGTACTCGACCTCGTCGCCCGACATCGCATCGGTATATAACCCGAGCCTTGCCGATGGCCATGCCCAAGCCCGATCCGGTCGCCGCTGCGCGCCGCTCCGAGAATTTCCCGGTCGCCTCGCGCCTCATGGCGCCGGGCATCCGGCCCGTCGTGCTCGCGTTCTATCGCGTGGCGCGCGGCGCGGATGAGATCGCGGATGATCCTGCGCTTTCCCCGGCCATGAAGAGCGCCCGTCTGCTGGAGCTCGACGCCGTGCTCGCGGGCGGCGAGGCCACGCCCGGCGACGCCCTGGCCGAGGATTGCGCGGCATTGCGGCGGGCGGCGATCCGCCATGCCGTCGATGTCGTCCATGCCCGCCGATTGCTGCAAGCCTTCCTCGCCGATGCGCAGGCACGGCCCTGCGCGAGCTGGAGCGACCTGATGGCCTATTGCGGCTATTCCGCCGCGCCGGTCGGACGCTTCCTTCTCGCGCTGCATGGCGAGGCCGAGGATGCGGCGCGCGCCAGCGACGCGCTCTGCGCGGCGCTTCAGATCCTGAACCACATTCAGGATTGCCGGGCCGATTGGACACGGCTCGGTCGCTGCTATGTGCCCACGCGCTGGCTCGCGGATGAAGGACTCGGTCCCGACGCGCTGGGCGCGGCGGCGGCGAACCCCGCGCTGAGACGCGTACTCGATCGCATGCTCGATCGCGTGGATACGCTGCTCGCCGAAGCGGCTCCCCTGGCAGGGATGCTGGGCGCCAACGGGTTGGCACGCGAGAGCGCCGGCATCCACGCGATCGCCACCGCCCTGTCCAGACGTCTGCGTCGTGCGGATCCTCTTGCCAGCCGGGTGGCCTTGCCGCGGTGGGAGAAGGCATTGCGTTTCCTCTGCGCCGCGCTGCGCCATCCCGGGAGGTCCGGCGGGTCGAGTTTCGCGATCGCGATGCGCCTCTTTCCGGCCCGCGCGCGCGGTGCGGTCGCGGCCATCTACGCCGTCGCGCGCCGTCTCGACGACATCGCCGATGGCGGTGCGGCGCCGGCGACGAAGCTCGCTGCGCTCGCCTCCTGGCGTGCCGCTTTCGCGGAACCGGCCGCTTCCGCTCCCGAGGAGCCTCTGCTCGCGGCACTGCGCCCCTGGAACGGCATTCTGCCGCGCGCGGAGTTCCTGGCTCTCATCGACGGGCTGGAAGCGGATTCCTCCCAAGGCGCGAAGGCACCCGAACTCTCGGCTCTGCGGACCTATTGCCGGCAGGTGGCCGGGTCGATCGGCGTTCTCGTGCTCGCAGCCGCGGGGCTGCGCGGTCCCGGCGACGTCGCCTACGCGGTCGCGCTCGGCGAGGCGCTGCAGATCGTCAACATCCTGCGCGATATCGAGGAAGATGCCGCGCGCGGGCGGCTCTATGTGCCCGCCGAGCTGATTCGGCAAGCGGGGCTGGATCCCGGCGCCGACATCGCCGTCCTGACGGCGGACCCGCGCTTCGCACGCGTGCGCGAAGCGCTGCTCGCGCTCGCACAGGCAGCCTTCGCCGAGGCCGACCGGCTCGCCGCGGATACGCAGGCGACGCGGCTGCTTGCGGTCCGGCTGATCGCCGCCACCTATCGCCGTCTGCTGCGGAAGCTCGCACGGAGCCCGTCGACTGGCGCGCGCCTTGGCTGGGCCGAGCGCTGTGGCGCCCTGGTTTCGGCGTTGCGCGGCGCGACCTGACATGATCGTCCATGTCGTCGGGGCCGGTCTGGCAGGCCTGAGCGCGGCACTGGCTCTGGCGCATGCGCGCGCGGGGGTCCGGATCATCGTGCACGAGGCCGCGCCGCATGCGGGGGGACGATGCCGCTCCTGGGTCGATCGTCGGCTCGGCGCCGAGATCGACAACGGAACGCATGCGGTGCTTGGTGCCAATGACGCCGTCCGGCGACACCTCGCGCAGCTCGGCACCGGCGACGAGATCCACTGGCTCCCCGACGGACCGCGGATGATCTGGCCCGCGCGTAGCGCCGCCTGGATGCTCGGCGGGCCCCGCGATTTCGTACGCGCCTGGCGTCGGACCGGCGGCAGCTGGGTTGTGGAACTGGCGACCGCTTTCCGGCTCGCCCTGCCCTTCGGGCCGTCGACGGTCGGTGCGCGCTTCGTCCGCGGTGGCGGCCTTGCCGAGGCGCTCTGGGATCCGCTGGCGCGCGCGGTAATGAATACGCCGACGCAGCTTGCCGACGCGGGTGCGTTCGCGCGGGTCCTGCGCATGACTCTCGCGCGCGGCCGTGCGGCAATGCGGATGGGGGTTGCGCGGCGCAGCCTCGGCAGAGGCTTCATCGACCCGGCGATGGCACGTCTGCGGGCAAACGGCGTGGAGTTTCGATTCGGTGACCGTTTGCGAGCGGTCGAATCGTCGGATGCAGGCAGCACTGCACTCGTTTTCGCCGGCGGTGCGGTCGAATTGCAGCCGCAGGACCGGCTGATCCTTGCCCTTCCTCCCTGGGAACTGGACGGCCTGCTTCCTGGCCTGGCACCGGCCTGGATCGACTCATCGATCGTCAATTTGCATGTGCGGCTGGCCCGGCCGCCCGGCCACATG
>CAYSUY010000014.1:15072-32403 GCA_964434345.1 uncultured Acetobacteraceae bacterium | reverse complement strand
CGGCGGAGTGGGTTCTTGATCGCGGCGACATTGCGAGCGTCACTGCGAGCACCGCCGGGGATCTCGCCGGCATGCCGGCTTCCGATCTCGCCACCCTGCTCTGGCGCGATGCTGCGCCGGTACTGGGGCTGGACGGGACGGCTTTGCCGCCGGCCTGGCGCATCGTCAAGGAAAGGCGCGCTACGCCCCTCCAGACGCCTCGCTTCGCCGACGATCGCAAGCGCCTCCTGCGCCAGCCATCGGCGCCCATCCTGGCGGGGGACTGGACGGTGCCGGATCTGCCCTGCACGATCGAGACGGCGCTGCGCAGCGGCAACTCGGCCGCCGCCCGGCTCCTCGCCGGCATGACCCGGGCGGCTTGATTGCGACTGCGCCGTCATCTGCTAGATTGCCACGCGTCCAAGAGACAAATTGTCACAGGGAGGTATCGGTCATGGCAGACATCCTGGCGAAGCTCGGGCTCGACAAACTCGAGCGCGCGGTCCTTTACGGCGCGATCATCGCCCTGCTGCTCGCGGTGCTGACGCGCAGCATCTATTTCGATCACGGGTGGTTCGCATTCCTCTTCCGCTGGCTCCATGTCGTGTCCGGCGTCATGTGGGTCGGCCTGCTCTGGTACTTCAACTTCGTGCAGATCCCGTCGATGCCGAAGATCCCGGACGAGCAGAAGCCTGCCGTCTCGAAGGTGATCGCGCCGACAGCCCTCTTCTGGTTCCGCTGGGCAGCCCTGGCGACCGTGGTCACCGGGCTTCTGCTCGCGCTGATCAACGGCTACCTCATGTCTGCCCTGACCTTCTCCGGCACCGGTGCCGCTCGTCTGATCGGGATCGGGATGTGGCTCGGGCTCGTGATGGCCGCGAATGTCTGGTTCGTGATCTGGCCGAACCAGCAGAAGGCGCTGGGCCTCGTCGAGGCGAGCGCCGACGAGAAGAAGGCGGCCGCGCGCATCGCGATGCTCACGAGTCGCGTGAACACGATGCTCTCGATCCCGATGCTCTACTTCATGGTCGCCGCGCAGAATCTCGCGTCGTCCTGAGCCTCGCGATCGGTTCCCACGCCGGGGGCGGGTACCGCCCGCTCCCGGCGCTTTCCGACAGCGTGAATGTCGGAGGGCGGAGCGCCCGGAACGTCGATCACGCGACACGACAAAGCGCGAGAGCGTGGTCCGCGCATCCGACGGCGCGCGGGATCCCCTAGACGGCGAGCAGCAGCGCGGCGACGAGCCGCCCCTCGCCGCTCAATACATTGAATGTCCGGCAGGCTGCGCCCGTCGCCATTGTTTCGAGGACCGCGCCCCGCGCCTTGAGATCGCCCCGCAATCCGCTCGGGGGCGGCAGCATGCCGGGGCCTGTGCCGAGCAGGACGATCGCGGTATCCGGCATCTCCTCGAAGATCGGCGCGAACGTCGTCGCGTCGATATCCGCGAGGCGGAGTTCTCCCAGTTGCCAGAGCCGAGCGCGCGCGATCAGAACCGCGCCGTCATGGCGCGTCGCGGCGACACGGAAGCCCCCACCGCCATAGGCGTCGACAAGAAGGCGTGTCGCGCGCGGATCCTGGCTCACGGCTGGGCGCCTGCCCTCGCAGCCCTGCGTCAGGGAACGGGCGCTGCGTCCGCTGCCTGCGTATCCTCGGCGGGCGGACCGCGACGCAGCTTATCCTCCCCGAGGAAGAGCAGGATCGGCGCCGCGATGAAGATCGACGACGATGTCGCGAGCACGATTCCGAACAACATGGTGATCGCGAATTCCTCGAGTGCCTCGCCGCCGAACAGTGCGAGCGGGATCGTCGCAAGGAATGTCGCCATCGACGTGCCGATCGTGCGGGAGAGGGTCTCGTTGATCGACAGATCGATCAGCTGGCGCAGGTTCATCGTCTTGTACTTGCGCAGGTTCTCGCGCATGCGGTCATAGACGACGACCTTGTCGTTGATCGAATACCCCATGATCGTGAGGATCGCCGCAATCGCGGTGAGGTTGAACTGGAACCCCGTCAGCACATAGAAGCCGACGACCTTCGTGACGTCGAGCAGCAGCGTGATCACGGCGCCGACGCCGAACTGCCATTCGAAACGGAACCAGATATAGGCGAGCATGGCGACCAGAGAGAATCCCAATGCCATCATGCCGTTGACGAAGAGTTCGCGGCTGACGGAACCGCCCACCGCCTCGACGCGACGGACCTGGGTCCCGCTGCGGTACGCCTCGAGCGACGCGCGCACCTCCTCGACGGCACATTGCTGCGCCTCTTCCTCGGTGACGGCGCGCTGACGCGCCAGGCGCTCCTGGTCGTTCGCGGGCGGGCGCTTCGCGCGGCAGCGCTCCGCGACATCGGCCCGCTGGCGTTCCAGTCGGATCAGCACGTCCTGCGGCGAGCCGAATTGCTGAAGCCCGACCTGTCCGAGGTTGAGGGCGGACAGGGCCGGACGCAGGGTGGAAAACTCGACCGGGCCGGGCGCGCGCGCCTCGATCACGATGCCGCCTTTGAAGTCGATGCCGTAATTGAGGCCCGGTGCGAAATAGAGCACGACGGAAAGCAGCGACAGCACGGCCGACAGGATCAGGCCGGCATAGCGGCCCTTCATGAACTGGATCTGCGTGCCGTCCGGAACGAGGCGAAGCCGCGGGAAGAGTTGCATGGCGCGTCGTCTCCCCTCAGACCGGAAGCGCGCTGCGCTTGCGCCAGCGCAGCCAGGTGACCATCAGCAACCGCACGACGATCGTGGCCGTGAACATCGACGTGATGATCCCGAATGTGATGGTGACAGCGAAGCCCTTCACCGGTCCGGAGCCGAACACGTAGAGCAGCAACATCTTGATCAGCGTGGTCAAGTTGGAGTCGACGATCGTCGAGAAGGCCCGTTTGAACCCCGACTCCATCGCGGCGAACGGGGTCTTTCCGAGTTTCGTTTCCTCGCGGATACGCTCGTTGATCAGGATGTTCGCATCCACCGACAGACCGAGGGTGAGGAGAACGCCGGCCATTCCGGGCAGGGTCAGCGTCGCCTCGAGCAGGTTCAGGATCGCCAGCGTGAGCGCGAGGTTGGCCGCAAGACCGATGCATGCGAAGGCACCGAACAGGCCATAGGTCCAGACGATGAAGATCAGGACCAGGATCGCTCCGGCGAGGATCGACACGACGCCGGCGCGAATCGCGTCGGCACCGAGATCGGGACCCACGGTGCGTTCCTCGACGATCGTCAGCGGCGCCGGCAGCGCGCCGGCGCGCAGCAGGACGGCGAGTTCGTTGGCCGATCCCGCCGTGAAACTGCCGCTGATCTGGCCCCGTCCGCCGGTGATCGGCTCGCGGATGGTCGGCGCCGTGAGGACCTTGCCGTCGAGGACGATCGCGAAGGGTTGCCCCACATTCGCCCGGCTGATGTCCGCGAAGCGACGGGTGCCGATCGAATCGAAGGAGAAATTGACCACCCACTCGCCGGTCTGAGCGTTGTTTCCGGCACGTGCGTCGGTGAGGTTCGCACCGTCGACCTCGACGCGCTGGCGCACCGGGTAGATCCGCTGCACGTCGCGCGAATCGCTTCCCGGCAGACAGTTCACGCCGGCGGGACCGCGGCCGCTGCTGCAGTCGGCCGTCGAGTCCAGCAGATGGAAGGTCATCTTCGCGGTCGTCCCAAGGAGACGCTTGCTGGTCTCGAGGTCGTCGATCCCGGGCTGCTGGACCAGGATCCGGGCATTGCCCTGACGGGCGATCTGCAATTCGCGGATGCCCTCGGGATCCAGGCGCCGGCGGACGATCTCCATCGACTGCTCGATCGTCTTGGTCGCCTTGTCGCGCAGCGCTACCTCGGACAGCTCGAGCGTGACGAGGCCATCGGGGGTCGCATTCGCGACGAGATCGGGGGTCGATCCGCCGAAGGCGCCGGTCGCCACGGGCTGGGCGAGTTCACGCAGCAGCCGCAAGGCCTCCTGGCCCTGCTGAGGGTCGCGCAACTGGAGCTGGACGCTTTGGCCACGGATCGCGAGCCCGGAATAGCGGATTTCGGTTCCGCGCAACCGCACCAGGACCGAGTCGCGGATGTTGTTGAGCCGCTCGCGGATCACGGCCTGCATGTCGACCTCGAGCAGCAGGTACGATCCGCCGCGCAGGTCGAGACCGAGATTTACATGCCGCCAGGGAAACCAGGATGGCAGGCCAATACTGTCGCGCGGCAGGAAGGCCGGGATCGACAAAAGGATCCCGAGCGCGCAGACCGCGTTGATCGTCCAGACTTTCCAGCGCGCGAAAAACAGCATGGGCGATCACCGCGCCATAGGAGGGGTTGCGGCCGGTCGCGGTCAGGATTTGACGCGCGAGACGTATTCGTCGTGGCCGAGGGAATCGTAGAGCTTGCGCTTCACCGGATCCTTGAGCGTCTCGTGAGCCTCCGCAGCGGCTTCGTCGCCGGCCTTGCCCTCGAAGGCGGCCTCGATCGCGTCCTGGGTCGCGTCTGCCTTGATGCCGAGCGCCTTGTAATACGCGCCCTCTTCCTTTTCACGCGGCTTGGCGGGCTTCGCCTCGCCAGCAGCAGCGGGTTCGCCCTTCGCGCGCACTTCGACGATCATACCTTTGATCGCCTTGACGCGCAGATTGGGCGCCAGTTCGAGACCGATTTCGTTGCCGTCGACATGGACGACCTTGCCGATCATGCCGCCGGACATCACGACGGTGTCGCCGCGCTTCACGGCATCGAGCATCGCCCGCTGTTCCTTCACCTTCTTCTGCTGCGGACGGATCAGCAGGAAATAGAAGACGATGAAAATGAGAACCAGCGGCGCCAGTTGCACCAACATCGACGCGCCGCCGTCGGCGGCCTGCGCATAAGCCGGGGAGATGAGCATCGACGACGTTTCCTCGTTACGGATCGGGGGAAGGCGTGTGCGGTGGACGGCCCGGGGAAAGGCCAGTGCGGCACAGCCTCCGGCGACGGGCGCCGAAAGGCGGCGCGACTATACAAGCCGTCCCCTGGATTGCAACGCCGGCAAGGGCTTAGGGTTGACCCTGCCTGGGCCCAGCTTCTACGGTCCGCGGCCTTCGTCACATTTCACGACCGGACCGCCGCCATGACCGACCCGACGCTCGTCGCCCTTCTGGAGCGGATCGCGACCGCGCTCGAGCGCGCCGCGCCTTCATCCCCGCCCGCGATCGATCTGTCCGGCGCGGATGCGTTCGTCTGGCATGCGGATGGACGGCTCGCGCCCGTCCCGCGCGTCAACCGTGTCGACATCGCCCTGCTGCGCGGCGTCGAGCGTCAACGCGACATCCTCCTCGACAACACGCGCCGTTTCGCGGCTGGTTTCCCGGCAAACAACGCGCTGCTCTGGGGCGCGCGCGGCATGGGCAAGAGTTCGCTCGTCAAATCGGTGCATGCGGCGGTTAACGCCGGCCATCCAGGCGCGCTTGCGCTGGTCGAGATTCACCGCGAGGACATCCCCACCCTGCCCCAGCTTCTTGGCCATCTGCGCGCCTCGCCGCGCCGCTTCGTCCTGTTCTGTGACGATCTTTCCTTCGAGCAGGAAGACGCGGCCTACAAGTCGCTGAAAGCCGTTCTCGAGGGTGGCGTCGAAGGGCGGCCCGACAACGTGGTGTTCTACGCGACGTCGAACCGCCGCCACCTGATGAAGCGTGACATGATCGAGAACGAGAGATCCTCGGCGATCCATCCAGGCGAGGCGATCGAGGAGAAAGTCTCGCTGTCGGACCGGTTCGGTCTCTGGCTCGGCTTCCACCCCTGCGACCAGGACACGTTCTTCGCGATGATCGAGGCCTACGCCGCGGCGCATCGCCTCGATGTGCCGGTGGAGCGCCTGCATGCGGAGGCGGTCGAATGGTCGGTCACGCGTGGCGCTCGGTCGGGCCGCGTGGCCTGGCAGTTCATCCAGGACCTCGCCGGCCGTCTCGGCAAGACGCTCGGCTAGAGGCTTGCGTCACATCGCGCGATCGACGTCTTCGGAGATCACGCCCCGGCGATCACGCGCTAGGATCCCGCCTGCGTCGCCGTCAGGACGCTTTGCGGATCCACGGCCCGGCCGCCGCGACGCAACTCGAAATGGAGTTGCGGTGTCGCGACGCCGCCGGTCTGACCGACCTGGCCGATCACCTGTCCGCGCTGGACCTGTGCGCCACGCGCCACGACCGCCTCGTCGAGATGGGCGTAAGCGCTCATCCAGCCATCGGCATGGCGGATCAGCAGCAGGTTGCCGAAACCCTTGAGCTCGTTGCCCGCATAGACGACCACGCCGTGTTCCGCCGCGCGGACAGGCGTGCCGCGCGGCGCCGCGATGTTGATGCCATCGTTCTGCAGTCCACCTGGCTTCGCTCCGAAGGCCGACATGATCGTGCCGCGCACCGGCCAGGCGAACCGCCCTGACCGCGCGGGCGGCGCGGGATCGGGCGCTGGCGCAGGCGCCGGCGCAGCCGCAGGGAGCGGCGCCGCCGCGGACGACGCGATCCCCGACGGGGTGGCTGGTTGCGTCGGCGCCTGCTCCGCGGTGCGATCGCGCGCGGCTTCCGCGCCGGGCGCCGTGGCCATGGCAGGTGCGGTGACGGGCAGACGAAGACGCTGTCCGGCGACGACGGTGTACGGCGGACGCAGGCCGTTCGCGTCGATCAGGGCTCGCACCGGGACGTTGACCCGGCGTGCGATCGCATACAGCGTGTCGCCTGACTGGACGATCGCGATGCCCGGCGATTGTGGCGCGGCGGCCTGACGCGGGGGATTTTGGGCCGCCCCCGGCCGCGCGGCTTGCGGAGTACGGCCGCCAGCGACCGGTGCCGGCCCCCCGTCGCGCGGCGCGCAGGCGGCGACCAGGCACAACGCAAGGCCCAGCGACAGCGCCGCCGTGCGTCTCTCAGGCACGGTTGCGCTGCGAACCATCGGGAACGACATCGTCCGTCGCATAGGTCGGCACGCCCGTCAGCATCGGCACGAACCGCACGGCCGCGAGTTCCTCGGTCTCCGTTCCCGACGCGGTCTTGCGGACACGGACAAGCGACTGGCTGCGTTTTTCGCGCCCGACGGGAACGACCAGTATCCCGCCCTCGCCAAGCTGGTCGACCAGCGCGCCCGGCACATCGCCCGGCGCCGCGGTCACGATGATCCGGTCGAAGGGCGCCTGCTCCGGCCAGCCTTTCCATCCATCGCCATGGCGCGTGACGACGTTCGCGAGGCGCAGGTCGCGAAAGCGCTGCTCCGCATCCCGAAGCAGTGGCCGATGGCGTTCGATGGTGTAGAGACGGCGGCACAGCAGCGACAATATCGCGCCCTGGTATCCGGACCCGGTGCCGACCTCGAGAACCTTATGCCGCGGTCCGGGATCGATCGCCTGGGTCATCAGTCCGACCACGGTCGGCTGGCTCAGGGTCTGGCCATGGGCTATCGGAAGCGCGGTGTCCTCGTAGGCGCGGTCAAGAAATTGCGGCGGGCAGAATGCCTCGCGCGGCGTGCGCTCCATCGCCGACAGGACCCGCGTGTCGACCACGCCGGCGCGGCGCAGCTCCATCACCAGCCGGATCTTGTGGTTGGGCGTCGTCATCCGATCAGTCCGGCCATCCGCGCCAGTGTCTCGCCATGGGTGAGGTCGAGATGCAGCGGTGTCGCCGCGATCCAGCCGCCGCTGACCGCGTGAAGGTCCGTCCCGGCGCGATCCGGCTCGAGCTGGCGCATCGCGCCGATCCAGAAATAGCTCTGTCCTCGCGGATCCTGGTTCTCGATCAGTTCGTCGCCGACCTTGTGCCGCCCCTGCGCGACCGCCTTGATGCCGCGCACGCGCTCGGGCGGCCGATCCGGGAAATTGACGTTCATGAGAACATTCGCCGGCCACCCCATGCGCGCCAGATTGCGGGCGACCTTCGGGACGAAAGTCTCGGCGGTCTTCCAGTGAACGACGTCGCGCTTGGAAAAAACCTGGCTGAACGCGATCGCGGGAACGCCGAGCAGCGTCGCCTCCATGGCTGCGGCGACCGTACCGGAATACGTCACGTCGTCGCCGAGATTGCCGCCGCGATTGACCCCGGACAGGCAGATGGTCGGCTTGCGATCCTTGAGGATGTGGCCGATCGCCAGCAGAACGCAGTCGGTCGGCGTCCCGTCGACCGCGAAACGACGCTCGCCCACTTCCCGGATACGCAGCGGACGGCGGATCGTGAGGCCATGCGCGACCGCGCTCTGCTCGCTCTCCGGCGCGACGACCCATACATCGCGGCTCAGCTTGCGCGCCGCCTTTTCCAGCAGCTTGATGCCCGGCGCGTCGATGCCGTCGTCGTTCGTGACCAGGATCCGCGCCTTGGCGAGATCGATGGGCTCCGGGTCGCCGCTGGCCATCATCCGATCATCTCCAGCCCATTCATGTAGGGGCGTAGCGCCTTGGGGACCGTGATCCGGCCCGCTTCGTCCTGGTTGTTCTCGAGCACCGCGATCAGCGCGCGGCCGACCGCGATGCCCGAGCCGTTGAGCGTATGGACGAAACGTGCACCCTTCTCGCCCGGCTTGCGGCAGCGGGCGTTCATGCGCCGGGCCTGGAAATCGCCGCAATTCGAGCAGGACGAGATTTCGCGGTAGGCGTTCTGACCCGGCAGCCAGACCTCGATGTCATAGGTCTTGCGCGACGCGAAGCCCATGTCGCCCGTGCAGAGCAGCATCACGCGATATGGCAGTTCGAGGCGCTTGAGCACGTCCTCCGCCGCCGCGGTCATACGCTCGTGCTCCGCCTCCGATTGTTCGGGGGTCGTCACCGAGACCAGTTCGACCTTGTAGAACTGGTGCTGGCGCAGCATGCCGCGTGTGTCGCGCCCGGAGGCCCCTGCTTCCGAGCGGAAGCACGCGCTATGCGCGGTGTAGCGATGCGGCAAACCCGGTTCGTCGACGATCTCGCCCGCGACGAGATTGGTGAGCGGCACTTCCGCGGTCGGGATCAGCCAATACCCGTTCGAGGTTCGGAACAAGTCCTCGGAGAATTTCGGCAGGTTTCCGGTTCCGAACGCCGCCTGATCGCGCACGAGCATCGGCGGGCTGACTTCGGTATAGCCGAACGTCTGCGTATGGAGGTCGAGCATGAACTGCGCGAGAGCGCGCTCCATGCGCGCAAGCGCCCCCTTGAGCACGGTGAAGCGCGCGCCGGACAGGCGCGAGGCACGCTCGAAATCCATGAGCCCCAGCGCTTCGCCGAGCTGGTAATGCTCGCGCGGCGCGAAATCGAATATGCGCGGCTCGCCCCAGCGGCGCATCTCGCGATTGCCGGTTTCGTCCGCGCCATCCGGAACATCGGACGCGGGGATGTTGGGGATCACGGCCAGCGCCTCGTCGAGGCGCCGCGCAGCGTCGGTCTCCGCTGTCTCCGCGGCAGCGATCTCGTCCTTGAGCCGCGCGACCTCCGCCATCAACGCCTGCGCGTCGGCGTCGCGCTTCTGGGCCTTCGCCTGACCGACTTCCTTTGACGCCGCGTTGCGCCGGGCCAGCAACTGGTCACGCCGCATCTGCGACTCGCGACGCGACTGATCGATAGCCAGCAGTGTGGCAGACGCCGGCTCAAGGCCCCGCCGGGCCAGACCGGCGTCGAAGACAGAAGGTTCGTCGCGTATCGCCTTGATGTCGTGCATGGGACTCGTCCGTGCCGGTGAACCGCCCGCTTATACGTGTCGCATGACTCGCCTGTCCAGAAAGCGCCCGAAGCGCGATCGCGCAGAGGCGCAATCGCCGCGATCGCGGATCAACACAGGGCACAGGAGCCCGGAGCATGGTCGGCGCGTCTGTCGGAGCGGATGACGCGCGACGCAGATGGCCGCGGCCCGGCCATGTCAGCGTGCGAGGTTGAAATCGTTCTCGTCGACGATTTGCGGCGTGGCCGCGGCGGTGCGCGCCGGAGCCGCCGTCGCCGGGTTGGCGCCCGCTCCCGCGCCTGCGCCTGCGCCGGCCTCCGTCGATGCCGCCGGCGCCTCGTCTTCGTCCTCGTCCTCGCGACGGTTCTTCTCGATCATGCGCGCGATCACGATCGACAATTCGTAGAGCCCGTACATCGGTATCGCGAGCGCGAGCTGGCTGAACACGTCGGGTGGCGTCACGATGGCGGCAAAGGTGACGAGCGCCACGATGGCGTAGCGTCTCTTTTCCGCGAGCTGGCTGGAATGGACCAGCCCGACGCGGCATAGCAGAACCAGCAGGACCGGCAGCTCGAAGCTGATCCCGAACGCCAGGATCAAGGCCATCACGAACGAGAGATACTCGTTCATCTTGGCTTCGAACTGGATCGGTACGGCGCCGCCGCCCGCGTCGCGCGGAATCTCGAAGCTGGCAAAGAACTGCAGACCGTAGGGCAGGATCAGGAAATACAGGAAGGCCGCGCCCAGCGCGAACATGAAGGGCGTCGCGATCAGGAACGGGAGGAACGCGTTCTTCTCGTTCTGGTAAAGGCCTGGCGCGACGAATTTCCAGAGTTGTCCAGCGACGATCGGGAAGGACACGCAGAGCGCGCCCCACATCGCCACCTTCACGTAGGTGAAGAAGGCCTCTGTCGGCGCCGTGAAGATCATACGCCGACCTTCCGGGTTCGGCAGCGTGTTCATCGGCGCCACGAGAATGGTGAAGATCTGCTTGTGGAAGACGTAGCAGACGATGAACGCCACGAAGAACGCGAGCGCCGACCAGATGAGACGCTGTCGCAGCTCGATCAGGTGATCGAGCAGCGGCATCTTCTTGTCGCCGGGCGGGCCCTCGAGGTCGTCTTCGGTCGTCGTCGCCATGGCGCGTTCAGGTCACGAAGAAACGGTTCATGCCGGTGAGGCAGGTGGCTTGTCGCCGCCCGATACGGGCGGCGGCGGCGCGACCGCCCCTGCCGGAGCCGGTCGGGCCGCATCCGTGGCGGCCGCCACGGCGGTGCTCGGGGAGGCTCCAGCGGTGGAGGACACGGCCTGCGTCGTCGACGGCGGCGTGGCCCGCGCGGAGAGGTCAGCCGCGGAGAGGTCAGGCGCGGAGAGGTCAGGCGCCCGCAACGCGTCCTGGATCTTGCCCTTCGGGTCGACCGTGTTCTGGATCATCTGCTCGAAGCCGCCGTATTCGAGCTTCTGGACCTGTTTCTTGACCTCGTCCAGTTCGGCCTCGCGGACCATGTCGTCGACATTGGTCTGGAAATCGCGCGCCATTCCACGGGCCTTGGCGACGAATTTCCCCATCGTCCGCAAGGTCCCCGGAAGTTCCTTCGGGCCGATGAAGATCAGCGCCGCGGCACCGATGATCAGCAATTCGTTCCAGTCGAACATGGTCCCGCCACGACCCAGCGTGCGCTGCCCCGCTCCGCGGTCAGGCCTTCGCTTCCTTCTTGGCGGCGTCGCCGGCGGCCGGTTGCTGCTCGGTGACCTGGGCGGTGGTCTCGGTGGCCGGCTTCGCCGGTTCCTCCTCGCCGTCCTTCAGGCCCTTCTTGAAGGCCGTGACGCCCTTGGCCATGTCGCCCATCAACTTGGGGATCTTGCCCGCGCCGAACAGCAGCAGCACGATCACAAGCACCACGAGCCAATGCCAGATGCTGAAGCTACCCATGAATGACGTCTCCCTATGCCCTTGGCGCCCTGCCGGAAACAGGCACGCAATGTCTCAGATCGAGCACGACGGTTCAACCCGCGCGTGACCCCTCATCTAATGTCTCGGTCGGGAAAGATGAAGACCTGGGACGGATCGATCTCGACGCTCAGGATGCTGCCCTCGGGCGGCAGGAACCGGCCGGGAACGCGGGCATGGACGTGGCGATGGCCGTCCTCGGTCTCCGAAGTGCCCACCGGTTCGGACGCGTCCGGCCCGAGGCACAGATGCACCCAGGAACTCCGCCCGAGCAGGCGCGCGGCGATGACCCGCGCCGGGCAGACGGGATCGTCGCCGGCATCCGCCAGACGCAGCGCCTCGGGACGGACGAGCACCTGCACCGAGGCCCCCTCACCCAAGCCGTCCGGCGCGACGACTGGTCCGAACGGCGTGTCGACGCGACCTGCGCGTACATGGCCACGCACCTCGTTCGCCTGACCAAACATGGTCGCCACGAAGGCGCTCGCGGGGCGGGCGTAGATCTCCTCCGGCGGACCATCCTGTTCGATGCGCCCCTTGTTCAGGACGATCAGGCGATCGGCCATGAACATCGCCTCTTCAGGATCATGGGTGACCATGAGCGTGGCAGCACCGCTGCGCTTGAGGACATGGAGCGTGTCGTCGCGGATCCGCTCGCGCAGCCTGACATCGAGGCCGGAGAACGGTTCGTCGAGCAGCAGGACGCGCGGCTCGGGTGCCAGGGCGCGGGCGAGCGCGACGCGCTGCTGCTGACCGCCTGACAGTTCATGGGGGAACGCCCCTCCATGATCGGGCATCCCGACCTGCCGGAGCATCTCGGCCACGCGGCCCGCGCGCGACTGGAGATCGCGACCCGCAAGTCCGAAGGACACGTTCGTGGCGACATCGAGATGTGGAAACAACGCATAGTCCTGGAACACGAAGCCGATCCCGCGCGCCTCGGCGGGCAAGGCAGAGCCCTCGCCCGCGACGCGCTGCCCGGCGATCGAGATCGATCCCGCCTGCACGTCCTCCAGCCCGGCGGCCAGACGCAGCAAGGTCGTCTTGCCGCATCCCGAAGGCCCGACCAGGCAGACGAGTTCGCCGCGGTCGACATGCACGGACACATCGGCGAGCACATGCAGATCACCGAAGCGATGCGACACGTGGTCGATCGCGAGGGCGGCTTCCGATGCGGCGTTTCGCCGTGCTGTGATATCGGCCATGGTGACGGACGCGGACGCTAGGCCCTTTGGGCAGGACGCGCAACGCGGGATCGACCGGAAAGAGGCGACGAGATGGGCAAGCGAATCGGCATCCTGACCAGCGGCGGCGATTGCGCGGGCCTGAACGCCACCATCCGGGCCGTGACGCTCCGTGCTGCCCAGGACGGATGGGAGGTGCTCGGCATCCGCAACGGGACGTCGGGCCTTGCCGTCGATCCGCCCGAGGTGACCCGGCTGGAGCCCGCACGCTGCGACACATGGATGCTGCGCCAGGGCGGGACGATACTGGGAACCACCAATCGCGGTGCCCAGGAGGACGCCGTGCCCGCGATCCTGCGCGGCTGGCGGGGCCTCGGGCTCGATGCGCTGATCGGCATCGGCGGCGACGGCAGCCTCGCGATCCTCCGTCGGCTTGCGGCCCGTGGCGGGTTTGCCCTCATCGGGATCCCGAAGACGATCGACAACGACGTCGCCCTCACCGAAGCGGCCATCGGGCACTCCACGGCGGTCCAGGCCGCGACGGAGGCGCTCGACCGGCTTCAGCCGACGGCAGCCAGCCACAGCCGCGTCATGGTCCTCGAGGTGATGGGGCGAGATGCCGGGCATATCGCGATCGCCGCTGGCATCGCCGGCGGGGCCGATGTTGTGCTGATCCCCGAGATTCCCTGGCGGTTGGCCTCCGTCGTCAGTCACATCGAGGCGGTGCGCCGCGCGGGACGCAACTTCGCCCTCGTCGTCGTCGCCGAGGCCGTCGCGGGCGAGGACGGCGCGCCGGTCCTGCAGCCCGACGCCGCGGGCCGACGGCGCTATGGCGGTGTCGGGCATGACGTCGCCGCGATGATCGGCGACGCCACGGGCGCCGAGACACGCGTGACGGTCCTCGGCCATGTCCAGCGGGGCGGCTCTCCGGATCCGCGCGACCGGCTTCTCGGCGCGGCCTTCGGCGTCCACGCGGTCGAACTGGTCAAGCAGGGGCGTTTCGACCGCATGGTCGCATGGTGGAACCGCCGCGTGATCGACGTTCCGCTCGACAAAGTGGTGCGACGGGTCCGCAGCGTCGATCCCCACGGACCGCTGGTCGCGACCGCGCGCGGCCTCGGGATCTGTCTCGGCGACTGAGCCGTCAGCGGCCGCCGCGGGCCACGCGCACTCGGCCGCCGGCGGCGGTGAGCCGTGCCGCCGCAGTCGCGGGATCGATGCCGTCGAGCACGACGAGGATCGCGCATTTCAGGTCGCCGCCGCTGGCCTCGAGCGCCGCGCGCGCCACGTCCTCCGCGCAGTCGCCGATGCGCATCAGCATCCGCAAAGCCCGCCGCCGCAGCTTTTCGTTGCTCGCCTGCATCTCGACCATCAGGCCGCGATATACGCGCCCGAGCCTGATCATCAGGGTGGTCGACAGGAGATTGAGCGCGGCCTTCTGGGCTGTTCCTGCCTTGAGCCGCGTCGATCCTGCGATCGCCTCCGGGCCGGTCGCAAGAAGCACATGCCGGTCGCAGGCCGCGAACAGCGGCGCGTCCGGATTGCAGGCGATGCCGATCGCAAGCGCACCGCCTTCGCGCGCCGCGCGCGCGGCGGCGATGGCGAACGGGGTCGTGCCGCTGGCCGCGATCGCGATGACCACGTCGGCTGGAACGGGCGAGAGCGCCGTCATGCGCGCCGCCCCCGTGCCGGCGTCGTCTTCGGCGCCTTCGATGGAGCGCGTGAACGCCGCGTCGCCGCCCGCCATCAGGAACACGCTGCGCTCTCGCGGCCACGAGAAGGTGGGGGTGAGCTCGGCGCCATCCTGCGTGCCGAGCCGTCCCGACGTCCCCGCCCCGACATAGATCAGCCGGCCACCTGCGGCCAAACGCGGGGCGGCGTCTTCGACAGCGGCCTCGAGTTGCGGCAAAGCATGGCGCACCGCCTCGATGGCCTGGGCCTGATGGTCGAGCAGGCCGGCGAGGATCCGTCCGGCGGGCCAGCCGTCGATCCCGGCGAAGGCCTCGTCAACTCCTTCCGTCGACGCGGGAGACCGCAAGTCGCTCACGCCGGGCTGCGCGTGTCGTCGGATGGACGCGGGGCGTCGTCGTCGACCACCGGCCCCTCCTCCGCCTCGGCCTGCTCACCCATCTCGGGCGGCAATTCGAGCGCCCCCTGTTCGCCGTACTGGCTGACGCCCGGGCGACGGTCGAGAAGCCCGGCTGCGCGCAGTTCCTCGACACCTGGCAACTGCGCGAGGGTGTCCAGGCCGAAATGGACGAGGAACTCTTCGGTCGTGATCCATTCCGCAGGCCGCCCGGGCACGTGCTCGCGATAGCCATGCGGCTTGATCCAGCCCGCCTCCATCAACTGGTCGAGCGTGCCTTTCGAGATCGAGACACCGCGGATCTCTTCGATCTCGGCCCGCGTGACGGCCTTCTTGTCGGCGTGCTGATAGGCCACGATGGCGAGGGTCTCGATCGCCGCACGGCTCAGCTTGCGAACGACCGGCACTTCGATCGCGAGGGCGCCAGCCAGATCCGGCGCGGTGCGCAACCCGATCTTGCCCGCGATCCGGACCACGTTCACGCCGCGCCCCGCGTAGCGCTCCTCGAGCAACTGTACCAGTTCGTCCACCGGTGCCCCATCGGGGAGGCGACGTGCGATCTCCTTGATCTCCACGAGGCCGGGCGCTGCAAAGAGCAGCGCCTCGACCAGGCGCAGCAATTGGGCGCGGCTCTGCGCCGCGGCGACTTCATCATGCGGTGGCGGATCATTCTGCGTCGCCGTGCCGGGCGCTTCCTCGGCCGCAGGCTCCGGCAGGCCGGGTTCCGGCGCGGCTTCCCCGGCGACGGCGGACGACGCGCTCGTTTCCTGCGGGACGGGCTTCTGCATGCCCGTGTCGGCGGGTTCCGTCGTGCCGTTGTCCTGCGTCATGGCTCCTGCCTCTCGCCAACCGGCAGCGTCGTCACCGGATCTTCGGGCGCGCGCCGGACATAGATCGGACCGAAGCTCTGGTCCTGTCGCATCTGAAGGCGTCCGGTCCGCACCATTTCGAGCGTCGCCGCGAAGGTCGCCGCGATGCCCGACCGCCCCACCACGCCAGCCATCAATCCGGCCGGCAGGAAGGATTGCAGCGTCGTCCATTCGGGAATCCGGCCGAGCATCGCCGACAGCCGCTCGAGGGCAGCGTCCATCGAATGAAGCTCGGTGGCTGCGATGGTCAGGACCCGCGCCTCCCGTCGGCCATGGAGATCGCCATAGGCCTTCAGCAACTCGTAGTAGGTGGCTTCGTAGACGGGTCTGCGGACGATGCGAAGCCCTTCGGGCTCACCGCGCCCGAACACCTGACGGCCGAATTGCGGCAGCGCCATCAGACGGTCTCCGGCGCCGCGCAGCGCATCCAGCCGGCGTAGCTGGAAGGCGAGCGCGTCGGCCATCTCCGCCGCGCTCGGCTCCGCCTTCGGCGTCTCGGGAGGCGCCGGCAGCAGCATCTTGGACTTGAGATAGGCGAGCCAGGCAGCCATCACGAGGTAATCGGCCGCGACCTCGAGCCGCTGCCGCTTCACGGTCTCGACGAAGGCGAGATACTGGTCGGCCAGCGCGAGGATCGGCAGCCGGGTGAGGTCGATCTTCTGATCCTTGGCGAGCGCGAGGAGAACGTCGAGCGGCCCCTCATACGCGCCCAGATCGACGATCAGGCTCTCCGGCACCGCGGCTGGCGCCGGCGGTGGCGCATCCTCGCGAAAGGGAATGATGTCTGCGGTCATGCGTGTCCCGTCACGATCACGATCAGGTCGATCACGGCCTGTGCCGGTAGCATCAGGAGCCAACGCACCGGGTCGATGCCGACGTCGAGCATCGGCAACACGACGAACAGCAACAGGACGATGAAGATCCCGACCCGCTCGAGGCGCGCCAGTGGCAGGGCGAGCGGCGCGGGCAGCAGGCCGACCGCGACGCGTCCGCCATCGAGCGGTGGAATGGGCAGCATGTTGAACACGGCGAGCAGGACGTTGAAGCGAAGCGCGTTCGTCAGATTTCCCGCGATCCAGTCCTGGGCGAACTCGGGCACCGCGTCGAGTGCGTGATACAGGATGGCGGCGACCAGGGCCAGGAGCAGGTTCATGCCCGGTCCTGCGGCCGCGACCAGCACCATGTCGCGCCGTGGGTTGCGCAGATAGCGGATATCCACCGGCACCGGCTTTGCGTAGCCGAACAGGAAGCCTGCCTGCGACAGGATCAGGATCCCGGGCAAAAGAATGGTTCCGACGGGATCGATGTGCCGGAGCGGATTGAGCGACAACCGGCCGAGGCGCGCGGCGGTCGGATCGCCGAGCGCCTTCGCGGCGAAACCATGCGCGGCCTCGTGCAGCGTGATGGCAAGCAAAGCCGGCAGGACCCAGGTCGATAATGTCCAGGGGTCGAAGCCCATCAGACCGCAGCTCCGGCGAGCAGGGCATCCAGGCGCCCCTGCCAGCGCTGCGGTTCCGGCGCGATCCGCCGGCCGACCATCGCTGGCGTACGATCCAGCCGCGCGCAGGCCGCGTCGTCGAGGGGTGGCAGTTCGGCCAGAAGGGTCGCCGCCGTTTCCGGTCGCCCATCGCAATGCAGCGCGACATCGCA
>CAYSUY010000014.1:0-15062 GCA_964434345.1 uncultured Acetobacteraceae bacterium | reverse complement strand
GCGGCGAGCGCGGCGCGCGCACGCTCCAGCGGCGTGCCGCCAAGCGCCTGCATCCCGAGATCGTCGCTGAGCAGCAATCCGCCGAACCCGATGTCATCACGGATGAAGCGGATGACCGACGGCGACACGGTTCCCGGTCGCGCGGCGTCGAGAGCCGTGTAGAGGACATGGGCCGTCATCGCCCAGGGCAGATCCGCCAGCGCGCGAAACGGCACCACATCCGTCGCCTTGAGTTCGCCACGGCTGGCCGTGACGACCGGCAATTCATGATGGCTGTCGGCGCGAGCCCGTCCGTGGCCGGGCATATGCTTGACCACGGGGACCGCGCCCAGTTCGGCGATGCCGAGAGCCATGGCCCGCGCGAGCGTCGCGACGATCTCCGGGGCACGGCCGAAGGCTCGGTCGCCGATCACGTCGTGGGCCCCTTCCTCCGGCAGGTCTGCACAGGGTGCGCAGACGACGTCTAGCCCCACGGAGAGGCACTCCGCGGCGATCAGTCGGCCAGCGAGGCGCGCGGCCTCGGTGGCGGCGCGCGGCGCGCAAGCCCAGAGCGCGCCGAGCATCGCTGCTGCGGGCGCAGGCCGCCAATGCGGCGGGCGCAGGCGCCGGACCCGCCCGCCTTCCTGGTCGACCAGGATCGGCGCTCCCGGGCGGCCGACGCTGGCGCGCAACGCCGCCGGCAGCGCCGTGACCTGGGCAGGATCGACGATGTTACGGGCAAACAGGATGAAGCCGAGAGGATTGCCGGACGAACAGGGTCGGCGTTCCTCGTCGGTCAGGACAGGCCCGGAGCAGCCGAGGATGACGGCGCGTGGCCGCGCGCCGTCACGATGGGGGGACGACAAAACAGACCGTCCCGGCCTTCGACAATTTCTCGCAGGCGCTTCGTGCGGCGTCGCGCGACGCCAGCGGGCCGGCCTGCACGCGGAAGAAGGACCCGCGGTCGCCGAGTTCGACCTTCGCGTAGCTCGGCGCCATCGGCCCCAGGATGTCCGGATGCTTGCGGCGCACCTGTTCCCAGGCCAGCCGCGCCTCGGGCTCGGTCCGCATCGCGCCGACCTGGATACGGAAGCCGCCGCCGCGGGGTTGTATCGCAGCCGGTGCCGGCGCCGCGACCGCGGTCGGCGCGCCGACACCCGCGCTGCGCGGGGATGGCGGTTGACCAGCCGGCACGGCCGGCGTCGTCGTGCCGCGCGCGGCGGGCGGAACGTAAGGCGGGGCCGGCGGCGGCGGTGGGGTCGGAACCACGGCGCGTGTCGCGCCGACATCGCCGATCGCCGCCTGGGTGGCGTCGGTGGCCGGCAGGGATGCGACGGCGACGGGCGGGGCGGCAGCGGTGCCGGATGGGGCGGTCGACTGCGCCACGGTCTGGACGACCGGGGTTGGAACAGGCTTGGGCAGGGGGTTTTCCGGCGGTGGCAGCAACGTCTCCCTGCCCCCCACCTGCCCGGGTCGCGACGACGCCTGCCCGGCGTCGTAGATGGACAGGTTGGTGTGCGGAACCTCGAGACCTCCCACCCGCTCCGGCTTGACGCGCAGGGGCCGGGGATCCGCGGCAACCAGCGGGGCCGGGGTCATGCCGTTGCGGTCGGAATAGGTGAAGTACCCATAAGCGACGATCGATCCGAAGCCGAACACGGCCAATGCCGCGACGCCGAACATCGCGACGCGCCGCAAGCGGCCACGGCGCTCGTCTGGCTGCCCATCATACGCCTCGTCCTCGGCCTGCCTGTCCGACAGGGCCGGTTCTCGGCGATCGTTATGACCATGGCGCATGGTTTGCGCGCGCCTTTCTTCGCTTGGGTCCGAAGCCTCGATCCGGGACGGGCTTAAACCAATCCGGGACGAGTCGCGTCAACGTGCCGCCGCGTCGCCGCCGAAAAGCCGTGCATGGGTCTCCAGCGCGAATTTGTCGGTCATGCCGGCGATGTAGTCCGAGACGAGACGCGGGTTCGCGGCGATGCCGGCACGTGCGCGCCAGTCCTCGGGCAACCGGGCTGGATCGTCCAGGAAATGATGGAACAGGTCCTGGACCACCCGGGCGGCGTGCGCACGCACGCGGTTGACCCGATCGTGGCGATACATGCGCGTCTGCAGGAAGCTGCGCAGCCCCTGCATCGTCTCGGCTAGGTGGAGAGAAAAACATGCGGTTGGCCGTCCTGCTCGCCGGACGTCATCTGCGCTCAGGATTGCGGCGCTTTCGAGGCGCGCGCGGGTCGTGTCGAGGAGGTCGCTGACCATGCGGTCGATGGTGCGTCGCATCGTCTCGCCGATGAAGCGCGACAGCGGCAGATGGCCGAAGCGCCGATCGACATCGGCGACCACCTCGCCGATCAGCGGGACGTCCCGCAGGTCGGCGACGGAAAAGAGGCCCGCGCGCAGCCCGTCGTCGATGTCGTGGCTGTTGTAGGCGATGTCGTCGGCGAGCGCGGCGACCTGGGCCTCCAGCCCTGGCCATGTGTCCAGTTCGAGGTCCTGGATGCGCGCGTATTCCTGGATCGCCGCCGGCAAAGGGCGGTCGCGGACGCGCGCCGGTCCGGTCAGCGGGCCGTTATGCTTGACCACGCCCTCCAGCGTCTCCCAGGTCAGGTTCAGACCGTCGAAATCGGCGTAGCGCTGCTCCAGAAGGGTCAGGATGCGAAGCGTCTGGGCGTTGTGGTCGAAGCCTCCATAGGGCGCCATCACCGCCTGCAGCGCGTCCTCCCCCGTGTGGCCGAAAGGGGTGTGACCGAGATCATGCGCCAGCGCGACGACCTCGGCCAGGTCCTCGTCGATGCCGAGGCATCTGGCGAGGGTCCGCGCGATCTGCGCGACCTCGATCGAATGTGTCAGCCTGGTCCTGTAATGATCGCCCTCGTGATACACGAAGACCTGCGTCTTGTGCTTGAGACGGCGAAAGGCGGTCGAATGGATGACGCGATCGCGATCGCGCTGGAAGGCCGACCGGAACGGCGAGTCCGGTTCTGGCCTCAGGCGTCCGCGGCTCTGGGCTGATCGCGACGCGAAGGGCGAAAGGCCCGGCGCCGCGTCCTTCGGACAGGGCATTGGATCTGGTAGCGTCACGCGCGCGAGGCTAGACTTCCTGTCCTGGCGTCGCAACTCGCCTGATGCTTGCGATCGGGCATGGCGACGCCATATCTGGCAGCGCGCGGGATGCCGCGCTGTGCGAACGCGTCGGCGCAAAGCCCTCCGGCGCGCAGGGAGACCGTAGACAGACCATGGCCCAGCTCGACCCCACGATGCCGTCCTCTGCGATGCCGTCCCACGCGACGCCGGTGGACGTCACCGATACCGCCGCGCGACGGATCGCGTGGGTCCTGGCCCAGGACGAGTACAAGGGACGCATGCTCCGCATTTCGGTTTCCGGCGGCGGCTGTTCGGGCTTCCAGTACGGTTTCACGTTCGACGAGGACCGCACCGACGCCGACCTCGTCATCGAACGCGATGGCGCGCGCATCCTGATCGACGACGTGTCGCTCGACCTGCTGCGCGGATCGGTCATCGACTATGTCGAGGACATGATCGGTTCCTCCTTCGCCATCCGCAATCCCCAGGCCAAGAGCGCCTGCGGCTGCGGCAATTCCTTCTCGACATGACGGCCCGCGAGGTCTGCGCCGGGCACGACGTCCCGTGAAGATCGCCACCTGGAACGTCAATTCGGTCAAGGCGCGCCTCGGCCACCTCGTCCAGTTCCTGGCGGATGCCAGCCCGGACGTGGTGCTGCTCCAGGAACTCAAATGCCGCACCGAGGAATTCCCGCGGCTCGAGATCGAGGCGGCCGGTTATCGATGCGCCGTCCTCGGACAGAAATCCTACAACGGGGTTGCGATCCTCGCGCGCGAGCCGATCGACTGCACCGCCGAGGGGCTTCCCGGAGATCCCGAGGATGCCCAGAGCCGCTACATCGAAGCCCGCGTCGCCGGGGTCCGCGTGGCCTCGCTCTACGCGCCGAACGGCAATCCGCTGGGCACCGAGAAATACGCCTACAAACTCGCCTGGATGGAGCGGCTCGAACGGCACGCGCGCAGCCTTCTCGCGTCCGAGGAGATGGTCGTCCTCGGCGGCGACTACAACATCATTCCGGAGGCCGAGGACGTCTACGATCCGGCCGACTGGACCGGTGACGCATTGTGGCAGCCGGCAAGCCGGGCCGCCCTGCGCCGGTTGCTGTGGAGCGGGTACACCGACGCGTTCCGGGCGATGGATCCGCGGCCACATCAATACAGTTTCTGGGACTATCAGGCGGGCCGCTGGCAACGCAACGAGGGCATCCGCATCGATCACCTGCTTCTGTCGCCCGCGGCGACCGACCGGTTGATCGCGGCCGGGATCGACCGCGCGCCGCGCGCCCGGGAGAAAGCCTCGGACCACACGCCAGTCTGGTGCGAATTGTCCTGACGTCCCGCGCAGGCGCCGGCCGCTCAGCGCGTGTAAGTCGGTCCGAGCGGCCCCAGCCTGATTCCGGGTCGCAGGTTGCGCCATGTCAGCATGGCCGGGTCCGCGGCCATCGGCCCCGGTGCGGCGACGACCAGAACCCGCTCCGCGATCGGCTGGAAATGCGCGCGGAAATGCACCGAGCTCTTGAGCACGACGATGCCGAACGCGGCCGGGTCGAGACCGAGATGCCTGAACATCTCCTGATCGGCGGCCTGCACCTTGCGGCTGGCGACCACGACGGTGACGCCGCGATGCCGGAGCGCCGCCATGGGCCCCAGCGTCATCCGCGAGCCGCCATAGAATGGACCCGTGCACAGGAACGCGCCATCGGAGAGCGCGAGGACTTCGGCCCGAAGTTCGACGGGACGATGCCCGGGCAGGCCTGATGTCGCACCGAGGGCGACGTCGATGGTAGCGCCAGGACCGGCCTCGTGCGCTCGGGTCGCCGCCGCCGGATCGATCAACAGGCCGAGCAGCGCGCGCTGCGCATCCTGGGCGACGAGTTCTGCGAGGATCCCCGTCGTGTCGCCGTTGCCCCCGGCTCCGGGATTGTCCTGGGTGTCCGCCAGGATGACCGGGCGGTGCGCCGTGCGGGCGATCGCCGTCGCCTCCGCGATCGCACGGTCCGGCGCGAGGAAATCCGTGCGGAACCCGGCTTCTGCCGCCGCCGCACGCGCGGCGAGGGCGTCGACCTCATTGGCGAGGGCTCCCGCGTCGAACCCGTAGCCAAGAACCGACGGGCCGCAGCACGCGACGTCGGCCGCAGGGAAACCGGTCGCCATCGACAGCCATCCGCCGCACGCCTCCTCCGCCGTGGCGAGGGCCGCGTAGAGGCCCGCAGCGGGTTCGATGAGCGTGCATTGCGATGTCAACGGAATCAGGAAGTCGAGCCTGCGGATCTCCTTCGCCGGACGCTCGCCGCGCGCGAGGATCGCATCGAGCAGCGTCGCGGCGCGCCAGCCGGTCTGCGCCATGTCGACATGGGGATAGGTGCGGAACGCGACGAGGCCGTCGCTCGTCGCGACCATGCGCCGGCTGACATTGGCGTGGAGATCCAGGCTGGCGACGATCGGGATGCGGTCGCCGACCAGCGCGCGGATGCGGTGCAGGCACTCCCCTTCCCCGTCGTCATGCGCGTCGGTGACCATCGCGCCATGAAGGTCGAGATAGATCGCATCCGGTCCGGGCATGGACGCGAGAGACCGCAGCAGATCGGCCATGACGCGCTCGAAGGCGGCCGTCTCGACTCGCGCCGAGGGCGTCGCGTTCGCGAACACCAGCGGCACCGGCGTATGGCCAAGGCGGCGGATCTCGTCGACGAAGCCGGCGATCGGGATGTTCGTGCCGGCGACACGCTCGAACACTGTCTCGCCGGTGCAGTAGCCTGGCCACCCGCCGCCCGCGATGAAATCGGCCATCGTCGCCGGAGAGGGCGCGAAGGTGTTCGTCTCGTGCTGGAAAGTCGCGACCGCGATGCGCGCCATGTCCGCCTCGTCCCGTCATGAAGCTCGTGGCGCCCGGAACGGATGCCACGCGCGCCTTTCTGGCCGATCGGCGCGCGCGTTGCTAGCCTGCGCGCCATGATACGATCGATGAATCTCGGCCATCCCGACATCCGGGTGATCGGCACCGTGGCGAGCGCCCATGGGCTGAGCCATTTCTTCCAGCTCGTGCTCCCGCCGCTCTTCCCGGCGATGAAGGATGAGTTCGGCGTCGGCTATGCCGAACTCGGCGCCATGATGGGCGTGTTCTTCGCCGTCTCCGGCGTCGCGCAGTTCGCCGCCGGATATGCCGTCGACCGCATCGGCGCGCAGCGCGTCCTCGTGGCGGGCATGTCGCTGCTTGCGGGGGCGACGCTGCTCGTCGGCTTCGCGCCAGGCTACTGGGCGTTGATCCCGCTGGCGGCTGTCGCCGGGCTTGGCAACGCGGTCTTCCACCCTGCGGATTTCGCGGTGCTCAATGCCCGGGTCGACCCGTCGCGGCTCGGGCGCGCCTATGGCGCCCATGGGCTGGCCGGGAATATCGGCTGGGTCCTCGCGCCGATCGTCGGGGTCGCCCTGTCCAAGCTGTTTGGCTGGCGCGAGGCGGTGGTGATCATGGGGACCGCCGGGCTTGCTGCCGCGGTGCTGTTCCATGCGAACCGGGAATGGATCTCGGTGCGGGTCGCGGGCGGAACGCGCAAGCGATCCGACAGCGGCGCGGCGACCCCGCTCCTGTCCCGCCCTGTGCTGATGTGCTTCGGCTATTTCGCCCTGCTGTCGACCGCGCTCGTCGGACTGCAATCCTTTTCGGTACCGGCCACGATGGCCATGTTCGGCCTCGACGATACCCGCGCCGCGCAAAGCCTCACGCTTTTCCTGGTCGGCAGTTCGGCCGGCATCGTCATCGGTGCCATCCTCGCCGACCGGACGGCGCGGCATCACCACGTAGCCGCGACAGGCCTGATCTGCGCCGCCGCGCTCATCGCCCTCGCGACGCTTCAACCGGTGCCGGCGGCCTATGGTCTGCCGGTCTTCATGGCGCTCGCGGGGCTGTGCGTCGGCGCGACAGGACCGTCACGCGATTCGATCGTACGCCGGGCCACGCCGAAGGGGGCATCCGGGCGGGTCTATGGTTTCGTCTATTCCGGGCTCGATCTCGGATCCATCGTCGCGCCGGGCGTCTTCGGGCTCTTCGTCGACATGCAGCGACCGGTGCTCGTCTACGTCGTGGTGATCGTTGGGCTTCTGCTTGCGGTCGGCACCGTGATCGCCATCCGCGAGGAGACACTGCGCGCGTCGTGACACGCGCCCCGCACCGGACTTCCTGCGCACCATGAAAGAACGGCCCGCAACCGGGTTGCGGGCCGTCCTTCCTGTCCGTCCGGCCGCGGCCGGCTGGACCGCCCTGGCGTATCAGCCGAAGGCGCGCACCGTCGCGGCGTCGGCGGCCTTCTTCTTCGCCGGCGCCTTCTTCTTGGCCTTCTTTTCGGCCGGTGCCTTCTTCGTCGCGGCAGGCTTGTTCGACTGCGCGAACGAGTCCGCCGGCATCGCGACGGTCAGGCCGAACGCGAAGAGGACGGCGGGGAGGATGGCGAGTTTGCGAAGCAGCATGGCGTGATCTCCGATCCGGCGATGGACGAACCCATCGCACGGACGGAGGATGCGCTGCGCGCTCTGTCGGCGGTGTGTCGCCGGCATGAATTCGCTGTAATCAAGGCGCGCCGGTTTCCGGGCGCGGCGTCCTGCCATGCAGGGTTGCGATGTCAGGCACGCATGCATGCGGCGGACGCCGGAGTTGCCAGCACGCCTGTGTCGGTTATCATTTCTTCATGTCCGGCGTCGCGGCGTTGCGGCGCCTGTCCTGGATCCCCCGGGGGACCCGGGCTGCGCCTCACGGCGCGACCGGGAGGGGGAGCCCCGCCGGTGAGCGACGCGCAAGCGCCTCCCGGCGGGGTATTCCACGCCCGTAGGCGGTTCGTTCCGCTCGCCGGGGTCCACGCCGCTCAGAGCGCCCGCAGCCTCTCCACCGCGGTTTCCAGCCTCGCCAGCGTGGATGCCGATTCCTCCCGCCGCTCGCGTTGTTCGTCGACGACCACCGGGTCTGCCTTCGCGAGGAAATCCGCGTTCGCAAGCTTGCGGTCGATCTTGTCGATCGCGACGCGCTGGCGCTCGATCTCCTTGCCGAGACGCGCGATCTCCGCGGCCGCGTCGATGACGCCGGCCAGGGGGACCGCCGCAGTCGCGCCATCCAGAACGAGTTGCGCCGTTCCGGGGCGCGCCGGCGCGTCAAAGGCGATCCGCTCGAGTCGCGCGAGCGTCGCGATCGAACCCGCATGCAGGCGAAGGATACGTGCCGCGTCCGGCGAGGCCTCGCGAATGCCAAGTTCGAGTCGCGCACCATTCGGAACGTTCATCTCCGCGCGCAGCACGCGCAGTTCGGTGACTGCGCGCACGACCCAGTCGAGTTCCGCCTTTGCCGCCTCGTCCCGCGGCAGCTTCGCCGTGTCCGGCCATGGCGCGAGGATCAGCATGCCATCCGCGCCATGGCCAAGCTTGTCCCAGAGTTCTTCGGTGACGAAGGGCATCATGGGGTGCAGCATCTGCAGGATGCCGCGGAGCACGTAGGCGGTGACGGCGCGCGTTTCCTCGCGCGCCTGCTCGTCGCTGCCCGCGATCACCGGCTTGGTGAACTCCAGATACCAGTCGCAGAAGCTGCCCCAGACGAACTGGTAGGCGGCGCCCGCCGCTTCGTTGAAGCGGAACTCCCGCAGCGCGGCATCGACCGTGTCCACCGCCCGTGCGAACTCGCCGAGGATCCAGCGATTGACGCTCGCCTTCGCCCAGGACGGGTCGAACGCAGCCGGGAGCCGGCATGCGTTCATCTGGCAGAAGCGTGCCGCGTTCCAGAGCTTGGTCGCGAAGTTGCGGTAGCCCTCGACGCGGCTCTCGGCCAGCTTGACGTCGCGCCCCTGCGCCGCCATGGCCGCGAGAGTGAAGCGCAGCGCGTCCGCGCCATAGCGGCCGATGAGGTCGAGGGGGTCGATGATGTTCCCCTTCGACTTGGACATCTTCTGGCCCTTCTCGTCGCGGACCAGGGCATGGATGTAGACGGTCCTGAACGGAACGTCCTTCATGAAATGCAGCCCCATCATCATCATCCGGGCGACCCAGAAGAAGATGATGTCCAGCCCGGTGACGAGCACATCCGTCGGATAATGGCGCGCCAGTTCCGGCGTGCGCTCCGGCCAGCCCAGCGTCGAGAACGGCCACAACGCGGAGGAGAACCACGTGTCGAGCACGTCGGCGTCGCGCGTCAGCACGACGTCGTGTCCGTAATGCGCGCGCGCCTGAGCCGCCGCGCCCGCCTCGTCGTAGTCGACGAAGACGCTGCCGTCGGGCGCATACCATGCCGGAACCTGATGCCCCCACCAGAGTTGGCGCGAGATGCACCAGGGCTCGATGTTCCGCATCCAGTGGAAATAGGTCTTTTCCCAGGTCTGCGGGACGAAGACAGTCCGCCCCTGCTCCACCGCTTCGATCGCCGGTACGGCCAGACGCGCCGCGTCGACATACCACTGGGTCGTCAGCCAGGGCTCGATCGGGACGCCGCCGCGATCGCCGTGCGGAACCATGTGGGTATGGGGTTCGATCTTGACCAGCGCGCCCAGGGCTTCGAGATCGGCGACGATGCGCTTGCGCGCCTCGAAGCGGTCGAGGCCGCGATAGGCTTCGGGCGCGTTGTCGTTGATCCGCGCGTCGGCCGTGAGGATGTTGATCGCGGGCAGCCCATGCCGCTTGCCGACCTCGAAATCGTTGAAGTCGTGCGCCGGCGTGATCTTCACGGCGCCCGTGCCCTTCTCCGGGTCGGAATAGGTATCGGCGACGATCGGGATGCGGCGCCCGACCAGAGGCAGAACCGCGAATTTGCCGACGAGTCCGGCGTGCCTCGGATCCTCGGGATGAACCGCGATCGCCGTGTCGCCCAGCATGGTTTCGGGACGCGTCGTCGCGACCGTGATGGTCGTCCCGTCAGCGCCCTCGACGGGATAGGCGATATGCCAGAGCGATCCCTTGATCTCGCGCTGCTCGACCTCGAGATCCGAGATCGCGGTGTGCAACTTCGGATCCCAGTTGACGAGCCGTGCGTCCCGGTAGATCAGCCCCTCTCGGTAGAGCTCGACGAAGACGCGCAGGACCGCCGCCGACAAGCCCTCGTCCATCGTGAAACGTTCGCGCGCCCAGTCGACGGAGGCGCCCAGTCGGCGCAACTGTCCGGTGATCGTTCCACCCGATTCGGCCTTCCAGGCCCAGACGCGTTCGATGAACGCATCGCGCCCGATCGTCGTCCGGCCCTCGGCCGGCGCCGCACCAGGCCGCGCAAGCGCGATGCCCTGGGCCGCGAGCTGCCGCTCCACGACCATCTGGGTCGCGATCCCCGCATGGTCCATGCCGGGCTGCCAGAGCGCGTCGTCGCCCTTCATCCGCCGCCAGCGGATCAGGATGTCCTGGAGTGTGTTGTTGAGCGCGTGCCCCATATGCAGGCTGCCGGTCACGTTCGGCGGCGGGATCACAATGCAATAAGGCGCGCCATCGCGCCTGCCGCTGGCGAACGCGCCGGCGGCTTCCCAAGCGGCAGCCCAGCGCCGCTCGGCCGCTGCGGGGTCGAAAGTCTTGTCGAGCGCCGGCGCGTCCGCGCCGGCCGTCGTGGTGTCTTCGCTCACGGTCCTGGTTCCATTTTCTAGGCCGTTCGCGCGAACGGCTGCGGCGGCTTCAATCGACGTCGCGGGTGATCCGTCTGATCTCCCGCTGGACGAGGCGTTCGACCATCGCCGGCAAGTTCTGATCCAGCCACGCCTTCAGCAGCGGCCGCAATTCCTCGCGGACGATGTCCTCCAGCGTGATTGCGCCATTGCCAAGCAGCAACGACGCGTCCGTGATCCCCGGACGCCGGCGCAGCGCGGCAAGACCCGACAGGGTCTCGGAGGCAGACGCGGCCGCACCGTCGTCCAGCAACAGATCGTCGCGCGCCGGATAAGCCCGCTCGTCGACCATCTCGGTCAGTTCGAGGATATCCGGCTGTGCCGCTGGCGGCGGTGGTGGAGGTGGCGGCGGTGGAGGTGGCGGCGGCGGAGGAGGTGGTGGTGGAGGTGAAGGTGGCGGCGGTGGTGGAGGTGGCGGGGCCTCCTGCGGCGGAGGCGGTGGTGGCGGAGGCGGTGGCGGCGCGGCCGGAGGTGGCGGCGGCGGCGGCGCGGGCTCGGCCGGTTTCGCGGGTTCGGCGTCGTCGGTGATGATCCGGCGAATCGACGCCAGGATCTCCTCCATCGACGGCTCGTTCGCCGTCTCGGCCTTTGCATTCGGATCGCTCATGCGTCTCCTCTCGCCAGGCGCGCCGGCCGGTTATTCGCCTTGCGGCTTCGCCGGCGTGGCGCCGCCGATCGACGTCCCCCACCAGCGACCGCGCGTTTCGGCATAATTGCGTGTCGGGTCGTAGATTTCGACAGCCAATCCCATCTTCAGGGCGGTCAGCTGTCCGGTGGCCGACGTCAACTGATAGGCGGCGACGATTTCTTCGCGCTGGGACTGGACGAGCTGGACCTTTGCGTTGAGCAGTTCCTGCTCCGCATCGAGAACGTCCAGCACGGTGCGCGAACCAACCCGCGATTCCTGGATCACGCCCTCGAGCGCCACTTCGGCGGCACGGATCTGCGCCTCGATGGCGACGATCCGCGCCCGCGTGGTGTTCAGCGCCTCCCAGGAGCGCGTCGTGTCCTCCATCGCCTTGCGCCGGGCGTCTTCCAGCTCGATGCGGCGCTGACCGGCGACCTGCTTTGCTTCACGCACCCGCGCCTCGACGAGACCCTGCTGGTAGAGGGGAACGGCGACGGTGAGTTGTACGGATGCGGTGTCGCGATCCGCACCGCGGGTTTGTGTTTCCTCGCCGCGTGTCAAGGTCCCCTGCAGGTTGACGGTCGGCAGGAGTTCGCCGGCGATGACGTCCACATTGTCGCGCGCGGATTTCTCGTTGAACGCCGCCGCCATGACGTTCGGGTTTTCCGACACGCGCTGCAGCGCGATCGCCTCGGAGGCCGGCAGATTGGGTGGCAGCCGTGCGGGCTGGAGACGCCCCGGGGTCTCGCCGACGACACGCTTGTAGTTCGCGCGGGTGGCCGTGAGGTTCCCTTCGGACTGGATGCGGTCGGCCCGCGCCCTGGCGATCCGTGCCTCCGCCTGCGCGACGTCGGTGCGTGTGACCTCTCCCACCTGGAACCGGTCTCGCGTCGCGGTCAGCTGGCGCGTGAGGACCTGTTCGTTGTTCGTGTTGAGGTCGAGAACGGCCGTGTCGCGCAGCAGGTTGAGATAGGCCGTTGCAGCGTCCAGAAGAACCTGCTGCTCGACATTCTGGAGCAGCGCGCGGCCGCGCTGGATGTTGTTTTCGGCGCGGCTGGTTTCCGCGACGGTACGACCGCCGCGATAGAGCGGTTGGCGGACGACGCCCGAAATGGTGGCGGGCGATCGCAGACGCTCGGTTTCCGTGACCGTGTTGCGCACGGTGTCGGTCACGCTGTTCCAGTCGCGTGCGCGTCCGATATCGCTCGACACGCTCACCGTCGGTCGCCACCCCGATAGCGCCTGGGCGATCGTCTCGTCGGTCGCACGCTGGCGCGCACGCTCCGCCTGGAGCAGCGGGTTGTTCCGATAGGCGGCGGCAAGCGTGTCTTCGATCGGTTGCGCCGACGCGGAGCCCGCCCCCATCACGAGGACGCCCATTATGAGGAAGCCCGTCACGAGGAAGCCCGAGGACAGGTAAGCTGCAGGTGTCGTCGGCAGCGACGAACGTCCGGATTTCGAGAAGAACCGCATGGACCTGTCCGCCGATCAGTAGGTGCTCATGGAAGGATCGATCTGGCGGGCCCAGGCATCGACCCCACCCGCCAGGTTGGTGACGTTCTCGTACCCGTTGCGCCGCAGCCAGGCGACCGCCTGCATCGAGCGCATGCCGTGATGGCACACCACGGCGACCGGCCGGTCAGTGGGGATCTTGTCGACCGAAGAGGGAATCTCGCCGAGGGGAACACACAGACTGCCCGGGATCAGGCACATCTCGGTCTCCCAAGGTTCCCGGACATCGAGAACCGCATGCGCAAGGCCGTCGTCGCGCCAGCGGGCCAGTGCCCGCACGTCGATCTGGATCGGCAGGGGATCTGCTGACATCGGCACGCCGCTCAAGCGAACACGAAGCCCGCGACGGGCGAGAAGCCAGGCAGAGCCGGTGTATTGGCATCGAACAGCACGCGCGGCGCGACGCCGGCCGCATGCCGGACCCACAGGCTGGCGCGACCAGGTCCGGCGTCGCGTCGCTGAACGGCGACGAGACGTCCACCGACCGCCAGCTGGGCGAGGATCGACGCCGGCACCTCGGCCACGGCCCCGCCGAAGACGATCGCGTCGTAGGGCGCCTGCGCCGCATGCCCCGCCGAAAGATCCCCGCGTACGACGATCGCATTGTCGACGCCCAGCGCGGCGAGGCGCGTTGTCGCCGCAGCCGCCAGATCAGCGTCCGCCTCGACCGACACGACCGTGCTCGCCAGTCGCGCGAGAACGGCCGTTCCGTATCCGCACCCCGTCCCTATCTCGAGCACGACATCGGACGCCGCGATTGCCGCCGCCTGGACGAGTCGCGCGAAGACCATGGGCTCCATCGCGAATCGCCCATGACCGAGGGGAATATCCTCATCGACATAGGCGACCCCGGCGAGCTGTGCCGGCAGGAATTGCGTGCGCGGGATGTCCGCCATCGCGAGAATGAGCCGTGTGTCGGTCACTTTGTTCGTGCGCAACTGGCTTTCGACCATGTTGAGCCGGCGCGTCGGGTCTTCCGTCATCGAAGGGGCTACCGCAAGCTTGGATCAAGGTCTCCACGTATACTCCCGGTAGCGGTTCCGTACAATTCCGCCCATGACCGGCCCGCGCGGGCCAAACGGTCAGGGGCGCCTGGGCTGTTGACCCCCGGCGGTCCCGCCCCGTATACCTCCCGCCCGCCCGTCCCGGGCCCGGTAGCAAAGTGGTAATGCAGGGGACTGCAAATCCCCTATGCGGCGGTTCGATTCCGCCCCGGGCCTCCACGGACGGCGGGTGCAGCGGATGGCCGAGATGGGCCGAGCGACAAAAACGTGTCGGAAAGCTTGGCTTCACCGACGACGAGTTGTTATAAGCCGCCGCAGTCTTGATCCCCGGTAGCTCAGCGGTAGAGCAGCCGGCTGTTAACCGGCTGGTCGTCTGTTCGAATCAGACCCGGGGAGCCAGCTTCAGAGAGGGGTCCGTTCGCGCAGGCGGACGGACCCCGATCCTTTTGGGGCCGTGGCTTGCGACGGCGCCGACCGGCGCCGATCGCGACAGGACCGAAGCCCGACAGGACCGAGGCCCGACAGGATCGACCATGAGCACGTCGCCCGCTGCCTACGATCTGCTCGTCATCGGTGGAGGCGTGAATGGCGCCGGGATCGCCCGCGATGCGGCTGGACGCGGCCTCGCGGTCCTGCTCGCGGAGCGCGACGATCTCGCCTCGGCGACGTCTTCCGCATCCAGCAAGCTGATCCATGGCGGGCTGCGCTATCTCGAGCAATACGCGTTCCGACTCGTGCGTGAGGCGCTGGCCGAACGCGATATCCTGTTGCGCAATGCGCCGCACATCATCTGGCCGATGGGGTTCGTGCTGCCGGTCGGGCCGGGATCCCGGCCCGCCTGGATGCTGCGCCTCGGCTTGTTCCTCTACGACACGCTGGGCTGGACACCCGGCGCGCCGCCCTCTCCCCTGCCCCGCTCTCGCAAGATCGATCTCTCCGCGTCTGGCGCCGGCCGGATCCTGAAGCCGGAATACGATCGCGGCTATCTCTATTCCGATTGCTGGGTCGACGACGCCCGTCTGGTCGTGCTCAACGCGGTCGACGCGGCCGCGCGCGGCGCGCGGATCGCGACGCGCACACGTGTCCTGCGCTGCGAGCGTGGCGACGGCGGATGGCGCGCGACCCTGGCGCCTGCGGACGGCGGAGCCACCGAGACCGTGGTCGCCCGCGCCGTGGTCAACGCGGCTGGCCCCTGGGCCGGTGAGGTCCTGGGCGCGTCGCTTGGGATCAACGCGACCGC
>CAYSUY010000013.1:34954-40833 GCA_964434345.1 uncultured Acetobacteraceae bacterium | reverse complement strand
GGCGCCGCGGGGCTGGAAGAGCAGCACGCGGAGACCCTGCGCGACCTGCACGCGGCCAAGCGCCGGGTCGCCGAGTTCGAACAGCGCGCGGCGGCACTCGACCTGATCCTCGATCTGATGCGCCAGAAACGCGCCGCGCTTTCGCGGCGGATCCTGGCGCCGCTGCAGACGCGGCTCGACCATTATCTCCGCCTCGCCCTGCCCGGCCTCGCGGTCGACCTGGACGAGAGCCTCGCGCCTGCGATCGTCTATCGTCCCGGAAGCGATGGCGGGCGCGGCGGCACGCTGGACGAGTACAGCATCGGCGCGCGCGAACAGCTGGGCATCCTTCTGCGCCTCGCCTATGCCGATCTTCTCCGCGAGGCCGGACGGCCGACCCTGCTGATCCTCGACGACGCGCTGGTCCATAGCGATGCGGACCGCCTCGGCGGGATGAAGCGTGCGCTCTACGACGCCGCCACACGCCACCAGATCCTGATCTTCACCTGCCATCCCGATGCCTGGATCGATCTCGGCGTCGCGGCGCGCAGCATCCCGGGCTGAGCCATGCATCCCCATCATCACAGCCTGACCAGCGTCAAGATCTGGGGCGGATGCGTCGAGGATTACGCCCCCATCCATGACTGGTTCGACGCGACCAAGGAACAGATCGCGGATGCGCGCCACCGCGCACTGCGCCACCACAGCCAGGGCATCTTCGAAGCCGAACGCGTCTTCGGCCGCACGATCGTCAATAGCGACGGGCGCGCCGTACCGGTGCGTTACATCGGCGAGCAGCACGTCAAGGAAGATTGCGGCGGCCGCATCCCGACCGTCGCCGACTGGTTCCGCAACATCCCTCTGGAAGGATGGATGAGCCGCGGCTACCGGATCGAGCCGGCCGAAGGGGCCGGCAAGGCCCCTGTGCCCGCACCAGCCCCTGCGCCGGAGGATGCCGCGCCCCGCGTGCGCGTCTACCGCACCAGGGATAGCCGCCGCGTCGCGCCGTCGCCGGGCCGGAGCGGCTGACGAGAGCGGCGCTGCCGGCACGCGGCCGCTGCGCGATATCGCGACCTGACCATTGCCTGCAAAAGAGGGAATTCATGCCGACGCATTTTCTCCCCGATACCGATCTCCTCCTCAGGAACTTCCGGTCGGCCGGCGTCGAGCGCGTCACGGTGTCGTTCCAGGCGGACGGATCCGAGACGTTCAGGATCACGAGAACCGCCGCGATCGACGCCGCCGGTGCGCGCGTCGCCCTCAGAGGGCCGGCCAGGAAGATCGCAAGGATCGTCCGAAGCCTGACCGAGGACATGCTTGACGTGGCTCGCTTCCAGCCGCCATGGCCGCTGCGTGAGATGTCGAGCAAGGTCCTGTCCGAAGACGCCCTGGATCCGACGCGCTGGAAACGCCGGCCTGCCAAGCGTTCACGGCGCTGGTCCGGGCTGCGCTGGGATCCGGAGTACGGCGACCGCGGTACCCTGTCCATAGACGTCACCGGGGAGCGCCCGTCCTTCAGGCTGACACTCAACACGCGCGCCCCCGTCAAGGAGCGCGAAACCTTCGCGTTCCGCCTGGCGAAGACCGAACGCGCCGCCCCCGCATGCCCCATCACGCAGGAGCCCACATGAATGCCGCCGTTCTCTTCGGATCTCCGGCGTATCGACGGCCGCTGCTCGCCGCACTCGCGCGCCTGGAGGTCGATCGGATAGTCGTGACCTTCTCTGCCGGCAGCGATCACGAATGCATCGATCCCCCTCGGGCCTTCGATCATGCCGGAACGGAGATCGATCTGACGCAGGATCGCATCCTCTGGCCTGAATCCTCTTCCGCGCTTGATCAGGATGGAAACTGGCGCGAGACGTGCGCCGAGACGGAGCAGACGATCCTGTCGGTCGTCAGGGACATCGCCCGAGCCGCCATCGACAGCGTCGGCATCGGCTACCTGGACGAGGAAGTCGTCTCGGGCAAGGTGATCCTGGATCCGTCGACGGATCCCCCTCGGATCGACGTGGACCGGGAGCGCAAGATCGACACACGCATCGATCTTGTCTACGAGGTCACCGCGATCGAAATGCTGCCGGTTTTCGCCATACCGGAACGGCGGCCGCGCGACGGCCATTTCGCCATCCTCGCCGACGGCACTCTCGAGGAGCGGCCACGGTCGCGCGCGCGCCGGCGTCGGGCGGCTCAGGCGAAGACGCGCATGACCGCCCAGCAGACGGGCGCTGCCGGGCCGTGATCGTCGGGCGCGACCCCGCCACCGGAGACGTCGTCCGCACGACGAAACCAGGATCTAGACCGGGTCGGAGGGCCAGGCATCGGCGGGCACGGGCGCCGCGTCTCCGGCTTCGACCGGAGGCGTGAACGCGGCATAGATGCCGGCGAGCGCATCCGCCATGCGCTCGATGCCGAACAGGGCACGACAGCGCACGGCGCCCGACACGCCCAAACGAGACCGAAGATCCGGCTCGCGCGCCAGCCTGTCGAGGGCAGCCGCCAGCGCGGCCGGATCGCCAGGCGGCAGCACGAGGCCGTCAATCTCCGGTCGAACGACTTCGGGAACGGCACCGACCGCCGACACCGCGACTGGCAGACCCGCCGCCATCGCCTCGAGCATCGCCATGGGCAGACCTTCCGCAAGGGAGGGCAGGACAAATCCCTGCGCGGCGCCAAGCGCGGCAGCCTTCTCCGCCCCGACCAGGGGGCCGAGCACCCGCAACCGCGCCGTGCAACCGCGCCGGACGATCTCCTCGCTCAGCCACGCCCCGTAACCGGGCTCCTCGTCGCCGCCCGCGAGTTCGACCACCCAGGGGTCTCGGGCGAGGCGCGCCGCCTCGAGCAGGACCGGGACGCCCTTGCGTCGTCCGAAATTGCCGAGAAACAGGAACCGCGGCACCGCGTCCGGCGTATCGGCGGATGTCGGCTGAACATCGGTCGAGACGGCAGGGCAAGGCGGCGGCGCGACGCCATTGCCGACGACCGCGAAGCGCGCGCCCGGCCATCGCATCTCGAGGCTGCGTCGCCACCCCGGCGAGAGCACGATCACGCGCGTGGCGCGACGCGCGAGCCAGGCCGCGAGCAGGCCTGCCGGCATCGGAAGCCGGTCGAGATAGGCGTCGAACCCCGCGCCATGCACATGCAGCAGGGTCGGCGCACCGCGCGCACGGCTGAGCAGCAGCAGCAACCCGTCGAGGAAGAAGCTGAGCCCTCCACAGGTATGGATATGCGCGATCGGCACAGGTGCTGCGCCGAAGACCCGCCACCACGCGGCCATCAGACGCAGTCGCGTCACGACGCCGAGCCAGAGCGGTCGCCCTGGCGGCGTCGTCTTCCCGGTATCGAAGAAGCGCAGGTCGAAGCGCTCCGCCAGCGACGACGCCCCCAGCGCCGAGAGCACGGAGGCCATGCCGCCGATCCTGGGCGGCAGGGGCCCCGACAACACGACGACGCGGCGAGAGCCGCCGGCAGTGCGCCTTTCGGACATCGTCTTCCGAGTCTCCCGAACCCAGCGTCGATCTTCACGCCGATGCATGATGAGCGCGACGCGATGGCGCTCGCCTTGCGATGGATCAATGCCATCCGCGCCGACCCGGCGAGCATGCGCCACGCCGTCCCGATCGGAGGTCCGCCATGCCGCCAAGCCTTCTGCACGTCTTTCCGACCTTCGCCATCGGCGGCATGCAGACCCAGTTCGCGACGGTCGCCAATGCGCTCGGAGGCGCCTTCCACCATGCGATCGTCGCGCTCGACGGGCGCACGCAATGCCGCGCGAAGCTGGATCCGGGTACGCCGCACGAATTCCTCGAGCCGCCGCCGGGTGGCGCTTCCGGCCTCGCCGCGGCGCCAGCGATCGCACGCTTCCTGCGCAGCCACGCGCCGACGGCGCTCGCGACCTATAACTGGGGCGCGATCGAATGGTGCTTCGTCAACCGGCTCGCCGGTGTCGCACCCGGCATCCATGCCGAGCACGGCTTCGGTCCGGACGAGGCGGACAGGTTGCTGATGCGGCGCAACCTGTTCCGCCGCGTCGCGCTGTCCGGCGGCACGACACTCGTCGTGCCGTCGCTGACCCTGGAACAGGTCGCGCACCGCCATTGGGGTGTCGGCACCGACACGCTGCGCCTGATCCCGAACGGCATCGACATAGCCGCGATGAACAGCCGCGCCCGCGCCGCCGCACCCGGCTTCGCACGGGCCACGACCGAGATCGTCGTCGGCGCCGTCGCCCCGCTCGTGGCGGTAAAGAACCACGCGCGGCTCCTGCGCATCTTCGCCGCCGCATCGGATGGGGATCCGCGCTGGCGCCTCGTCCTGGTGGGCGACGGTCCCGAACGCCCGCGCCTCGAAGCCGCGGCACGGCGGCTGGGGATAGGCGCGCGGACATCGTTCATCGGCTCGCTCGACGATCCGGCCGGGGCCATCGCCGCGATCGATGTCCTGGCGACCACCTCGCATACCGAACAGATGCCCTATTGCGTGCTCGAAGCGATGGCCCTGGCCAAACCCGTCGTCGCGGGCGCCGTCGGGGACATCGCGGCGATGGTCGCGCGCGAGAACCAGCCCTTCGTCCTTCCCCGCGACGACGAGGCCGGGCTCGCCCTCGCGCTGCGCCGCCTCGGCAGCGACGCCACGCTGCGGCACCTGGTCGGCGACGCCAACCGCGCCCGCTGCGCCACGGCTTATGGCGAGGGCAGGATGCGCGACGCGTTCCGCAACCTCTACGACGAGGTCGCTGGTCGACGCGCCCAGCTGTGATTTCCGCGCCGGCGCGGCTAAGCTCCCGATCGAGCCTGAAGGAGACGAGGCCATGACCGACGCCACCATGCCCCGCCGCAACGCCCGCGGCGAATGGCGCCCCGAGAAGCCGATCGCCCTGCCGCCGACGATCGCCTGGCCGCCCCGCCCGCTGGCGACCGCGAAATGGCTGTTCGGCTTTCCCGGCTATCTCTGGCCGATGAACACGCTATGGCTCGCGCTGACGCTGCTCAGCTGGTACGCGCTGACGCCCGACCTCGCGGCCATGCGCGAGATCGAGGCGTGGTGGATCGCCGTGCTCTTCGCGCGCAATCTGGCCCTGACGACGGCCCTCTTCGGCGGGCTGCATCTCTATTTCTATGTCCTGAAGCGACAGGGCGACGCGCTCAAGTTCAACAGCCAGCCGCTCGCCACCGGCAGCAAGCGTTTCCTCTTCGGCGATCAGGTCAAGGACAACGCGCTGCGAACGCTCGGGATCGGCGTCCCCACGGTCACCGCCTACGAGGCGCTGACATGGTGGCTCTTCGCCAACGGCCATATCGGTGGCGGCATCGATCCGGCGGCACAGCCCCTGCTGTTCTGGGGCTGGTTCGCGGCGCTGCTGTTCCTGGCGCCGGTGATCCATGCGCTGCATTTCTACGTGGTGCACAGGTTGCTGCACTGGAAGCCGCTCTACCGCCATGTCCACAGCGTCCACCACCTCAATGTCGAGGTCGGGCCATGGTCGGGCCTCGCGATGCATCCGGTCGAGCAGATCCTCTATTTCTCGACAGTCATGGTGCAGTGGGTGCTGGCGGCCCATCCGGTCAACGCGCTGTTCCAGATCCATGTCGCGCTGTTCAGCCCGGCCCTCGGGCATAGCGGCTTCGAGAAGCTGATGATCGGCAAGCGGCTGGGCGTCGACAGCGGCAATTACTTCCACTACCTCCACCACAAATATTTCGAGTGCAACTACGGCGGCAGCCTCGCGCCGCTCGACAAGCTCTTCGGCACTTTCCATGACGGCTCGCAGGCCGCCCACCTGGCCATGCGGGAGCGCATGCGCGCGCGGCACGGCACCGCCGGCTGACCTCAAAACCGGGACGGAGCCTGGATTACTCCCGGCACCCTGGCTAATCCGGGCTCCGTCCCCGTTTGGCCCG
>CAYSUY010000013.1:0-34854 GCA_964434345.1 uncultured Acetobacteraceae bacterium | reverse complement strand
CCGTCCCCGTTTGGCCCGGCGCAGCAGCGGCGAGGCCATCGCCAGGGCGGCGACAGCCAGGAAGCCCATGGCCACCGGACGCTCCGCCAGCGCCTCCCAGGAGCCGCCAGAGGCCATCAGCGCCGTGCGGAGATCCTTTTCCGCCAGCGGCTGCAGGATGAATCCGATCACGAACGGCGCGAGCGGCGCGCCGCCGCGCTCGAGCAGGAAGCCCACGACGCCGAAGCCCAGCATCACCCAGACATCGGACATGCGGTTGTTGAGGGCAAAGGCGCCGATGATCGAGATCGCAAGCACCGTCGGATAGATCCAGGCGGTCGAGACCAGCATCATGCGCGCGAACAGGAAAGTCCCGCCGATCATCATGACGTACATGATCACGTGCGCGAGCAGGTGGCTGGCCATGATGGCGTTGACGATCTGCGGGTTTGCGACGTGCAGCATCGGGCCGGGCTGCAGATTGTGGATGATCAGCGCGCTGAGCAGGATCGAATCCGCAAGCCCGGCCGGCACGCCCAACGACAGCAACGGGATCAGGGTCCCGCCGGTCGTCGCGTTGTTGGCGCTCTCCGCGGCGACGATCGCCTCCTCGCTGCCATGTCCGAAGCGCTCAGGATGGCGGGAGGCTTTCTTCGCGGTCATGTAGGCCACGATCGAGGCGATGGTCGCACCGACACCGGGAAGGATACCGATGCCCACCCCGATCAGCGACGAGCGCAGCATCGTCCACCCGTGCACGACATAGTCCCGCACCGAGAGGAAAACGCCCTTGAGGGAGGCGCGCACGATGTCGCTCCGGTCCTCCGCCTGATGGACGATGTCCGACAGGATCTGGCTGACGGCAAAGAGTCCGATCATCACCGGCAGCACGTCGAGACCGGCATCGAGCCAGGTCTGATCGAAGGTCAGACGCTTCACGCCGGAACTCTCGTCGATCCCCGGGAAGGACATGAGCATGCCGAGAAAGCCGGAGATCAGGCCCTTCACCACGGACCGCCCGCTGAGCGAGGCGATCAGCGTCAGTGCCATGGTCACCAGCGCGAAGGTCTCCCAGGGTCCGAAATAGACACCGATCCGCGACAGAGGTTCGGACAGCACCACGAGCGCGAGCCAGGACACCGCGCCACCGACGATCGATGCCGCATTCCCGAGCCCGAGCGCACGGCCGGGTTGCCCCGACCGCGCCAACGGATACCCGTCGAGACAGGTCATGACCGCATTTGGCTCGCCGGGGATCCGCATCAACGTCGCGGTGATGAGACCACCGCTGGCGCCGCCGACGAACATCGCGATCAGCAACACCACCGCATCCGTCGGGGCCATCGCGAAGGTGAAGGGAAGTGTCAGCGCCATCAGCATCCCGGCCGTGATGCCAGGCAGCACGCCAACGATGATCCCGGCGAACACGCCGCCCAGCAGAATGCCGAGGCTGTGTGGCGCGAGGAGCGCGATGAAGGCGTCGGCCAGCATCACGGCAGGTCCACGCCAAGGACATGCCGGAAGACCAGCGTCATCGCGCCAGCCAGCATGGTTCCCGCGACGGTCGCGCGCAGGACGGCGCGGCGCCCGCCGCCCGAGAGCAGGAACCCCGCAAGCGCGAGATATGCCGCGCTGCAAAGGAAGAAATCCAGCCTGTGGACACCGATCGCGACCGTGTAGGCGATCGTCAGGATCGAGATCGCGCCCGCCAGCGCCCAGCGGGAACGCGCGCCCTCCGCCGACCCGGGCGCGACGCCGAACATCACGATGTCGCTGTCGCGCGTACGCCGTCCGAGCAGCGCGCCGAGCAGGACGATCGCGCCGAGAACGATCAGGACGCTTGCGACGACCCGGGGGAAATAGGCCGCGCCAAGGATGTCGAAGGGCGTCTTGCGGATACGCCCGGCCTGGTGGAGGAACGCGGCCCCGATCGCCATGATCGCCGCGCCGAAGACCGCATCCCGCCGCCGTCGCCCGCCACCCTCGCCCGCCACGCCCCGGCCCCCGCGCTCAGCGCAAGCCGAACTCGGCCGCCAGTCGCTGCATCTCGGCATGCTGGGCCGCCACATCGGCTGCCGCCGCCGGCGTGAAATCGAGCCGCGGCGTCACCTCCAGCGCCTTGAAGCGCGCCTGCAGTTCCTCGTCCGCGAACGCAGCTGCGATGCCCTCGGACCAGAACCTGCGCCGTGCCTCGGCCACGCCGCGCGGCAGCCACCACCAGTATTTGAGGCCGATCTCGATCTCGAATCCCTGCTCGCGCGCCGTCGGAACCTGCGGCAGCGCCGCCGCGCGCGCGCCGGAAAAGATCGCGAGCAGCCTGATGTCGCCCGACGCGACGAAGCTCGCGACTTCGCCCACCGTCGCGAAGGCAAGGTCGAGATGATTGCCGAGCAGCGCGTTGCGGGTCGGGCCGCCGCCGCCCGTATTGACGTAGCGCAGGCGCACCCCGGTCCGGTTGGCAAGACGCAGCGCGTTGAAATGGTTGAGCGCGCCGATCTGGACCCCGAAACGCTGCGTGTCGGGGGCACGCCGCGCGGCCGCGATCGCGTCGCCCAGCGTGCGCAGGGGCGAGTCCTTTCCGACCATGAGCGTGTAGCTTTCCTCGCCGCTCTGCCCGAGCACGTCGAGGTCGGTCGGCGGAAAATCCGCGACCCCCATCGCCGCCGCGGCGATCAGCGCCTGATGGATGAACAGGATCGAGTGGCCATCGGATCCGCCGTCCCGCACCTGGCGCGCGCCGATCGAGGTTCCGCCCCCGACGACGTTGAACACCGGCACCGACTGGCGCGTCGCCTTCTCGAGCGAACGCGCGATGAGCCGCGCATTGATGTCGGTGCCACCGCCGGCGGCGTTCGGCACGACGATCCTGAGTTGACGCTCGGGAAAGGCGCGCGCATGCGGCGCGGCGAGCAGACCCGCCCCCAGGGCGGCACCCGCGAGGATCTGGCGACGTTTCATGGCGGTCCTCCGTCTGCGCGCGCCGTTCGCATCGGCGGCGGTCGCATCATCGCATCGGCAGAATGATAAGCGCTTATCAATTTTCGGATCAACATCCGCGCGACGTCGCGAGCCGATGCGCGCATGGCCCGGGCCGTGTATCGTCGCTGCGACGCGCATGAACGACGCTCCCCGCCCCGCCTCGCCCGCCTCCCGCCCCGGCACCCGCCGTCCGCTCCTCGGCGACGTCGCCGCGGCGGCAGGCGTGTCCGTCGTCACCGTGTCGCGGGCGATGAACGCGCCGGGCATCGTGTCCGCCAAGACGCGCGCGCGCATCGACGCGGCGATCGCCGCGACCGGCTATGTCCCCGACCTCGTCGCACGCAGCATGGCGCAGCGCCGGACGCGGATCGTCGCGGGCTTCGTGCCGTCGCTGCGCGACTCGATCTTCGCCGACACGACGCAGGGCCTCTCCGATACCTTGACCCGATCGGGCCTGCAGCTCCTGCTCGGCAACACGCAGTACGATCCGTCGCGCGAGCACGAGCTCGTGGCGGCGATGCTCGGGCGCCGCCCAGACGCGATCGCGCTGACCGGTGCCGCGCATGCGCCCGCGCTCCGGCGACTGCTCCACGAAGCACGCATCCCGGTGGTCGAGATGTGGTCGCTCGGCGGACGTCCGATCGATCTCGCGGTCGGTCTGTCGAACCGGCTGGCGGCGCGCGTCGCCACCGCGCATCTGATCGCGCGCGGATACCGCCGCATCGGCTTCGTCGGCCGCCCCGTCGCCGGCAACGACCGCGCGCGCGACCGGCAGACGGGGTATCGCGACGCGCTGCGCCACGCGGGCCTGCCGGCGCCCCCCGAATGGGTCTGGGAGACGGACACGACGCTCGAGGCGGGCCGCGCCGCCCTGGACAGGCTGGCTCTGCCGCATCGGCTCGATGCGCTCCTGTTCAGTGGCGACAACACCGCCGCGGGCGCGCTGCTCGCCTGCCTCGAGCGGCGCATCCCCGTGCCCGGAAGCCTCGCCATCTGCGGCTTCGGCGATCTGCCGATCGCGCGTGCCCTGCCGGGCGGACTGACCACGATCCGCGTCGATTCCTACGGGATCGGCGCGCGCGCGGGCGAATTGCTGGTCCAGGCGCTCGCGGGCTCGCGGCCACGCCCGCGTCGGATCGATGTCGGTTTCGAACTCGTCGCGCGAGGCAGCACGTGACATTCTTCGCCATGGGGATGGCGAGACCGGGGGGACATCATGGACGCCAGCGAATCCGACTATGTCGTTCTGGGGGGTGGTTCAGCGGGGTGCGTCCTCGCGGCGCGTCTGAGCGAAGATCCGGGCACGCGCGTGACGCTGCTCGAGGCAGGACCCTGGGATACCAATCCCTGGATCCATATTCCCATGGGCTTCGCGCGACTCTACGTCGCGCGCAAATACGACTGGAACTACGAGACCGAGGCCGACGCCCAGACGAATGGCCGCCAGCACTACTGGCCGCGCGGCCGCGTGATCGGCGGATCGGGCAGCGTGAACGGGCTGGTCTTCCTGCGTGGTGCGCCGCGCGACTACGATCGCTGGGCGCAATCCGGCGCGCGTGGCTGGGCCTATCGCGACTGCCTGCCCTATTTCCGCAAGCTCGAGACCTTCGCCGGCGAGGCGGACGAATTCCGCGGCACCGACGGCCCGGTCCATGTCGGCGAGGTCAGGGAGCCATCGCCCGGCTGTCGCGCCTTCGTCGAGGCCTGCGCGGCCCTGGGCTTCACGCGCAACCGCGACATGAACGGCGCCGATTACGAGGGCGTCGCGGTCAACCAGCTCAACGTCCATCGCGGCCGTCGCTGGAGCCCGGCGGTCGCCTATCTGCATCCCGCGCGGCGGCGCCCCAATCTGCAGATCCTCACCGACCGCGTCGGGCTGCGCGTGCTGGTCGAGAACGGGCGCGCGGTCGGGGTGGCCGTGCGTGGCCCCGGCGGCGAGGAGATCCATCGCGCGCGGCGCGAGGTCATCCTGTCCGCCGGCGCGATCGAGAGCCCGAAGCTGCTGATGCTCTCGGGCATCGGCGACGGCGCTGCGCTGGCGACCCATGGCATCCCGGTCGTGGCGCACCGGCCCGAGGTCGGGCGCAACCTGCAGGACCATGTGATGGTCCGCTCGACCTTCCGCACGAAGCCCTGCGGCACGCTCAACGAGATCATCGCCAGCAAGCTGCGCACGGCCTGGATGGGCATCGACTGGGCGCTGCGGCGGCGCAACCAGATGGCGGTCGGCGCGTCCGAGGCCAGCCTCTTCGCGCGCCTCCTGCCCGGCGCCGAGGAACCGGATGTGCAGTACCAGTTCGTCAATTTCTGCCTCGGCAGCGGGATCGGCGCGCCGGCCACCTCGCTCGCGCCCTATCCGGGGTTCAGCTTCAACTACTGCGTCTGCCGTCCCGACAGCCGCGGCGACCTCACGCTGCGCTCGGCCGAGCCTGATGCCAAGCCGGTGATACGGCCCAACTATCTCTCCACGCCCAATGATCTGCATCTGATGGTCGAGGCGACGAAGCTCGGCCGGCGCATATCCGCCACCGCGCCCTTCGCGGATCTGATCGAGGAGGAGATCTTCCCCGGTCCGTCGGTCCGCAGCGCAGACGAGATGGTCGACTACATCCGCAGCGGCGCGGTCACGGTCTACCACCCCTGCGGCACCAACCGCATGGGCAGCGACCCGGGTTCGGTGGTCGATCCGGAGTTGCGCGTGCGCGGGCTCGATGGCCTGCGCGTCGTCGACGCCTCGGTCTTCCCGCTGGTGCCGTCCTCGAACATTCACCCGGCGACGCTGATGCTCGCCGAGCGCGCCGCCGACCTGATCCGCGGCGCGGCCTGAGGCTCAGAAGCGCGGCTTCGCGGGGTTCCACGACGGATCGTGTTTGCGCATCTCCCGGGCGTCGTCGCGCACCCGGATGCCGCAGTCGAGATAGGCGCGGTTGAGCCGCGCCAGCGCAGCGCGATCCAGCCGCACGCCCAGGCCCGGCCCCGCGGGCAGGTCGACGCAGCCTCCGATGATGGGAAGCTTGCCGCCCTCGATCACCTCGTCCTCCTGCCAGGGGTAATGCGTGTCGCTGGCATAGGCGAGATTGGGGATCGTCGCGCCGACATGGGTCATGGCTGCGAGGCTGATGCCGAGATGCGAGTTCGAATGCATCGAGATCCCGATGCCGAAGGTCCGGCCGATGGTCGCCAGATGCTGCGTGGCGCGCAGCCCGCCCCAGTAGTGATGATCCGACAGGATCACCTGCACCGCATTCAGCTCGACCGTGCGCGGAACATGGCCGAAGGCGATGGTGACCATGTTGGTGGCCAGCGGCATCGCGGCAAAGCGAGCGATCTCGCCCATCTCCTCCAGCGAGCCCACGGGATCCTCGAGATATTCGAGCAGCCCGGGCTCGGCGAGCTGAGGCATCACGCGACGGGTCGTGGCGACGCTCCACCCGCCATTGGGATCGATGCGCAGCGGCGCATCGGGAAAGGCGCGGCGCAGCGCACGCAGCGTCTCGATCTCGAACTCCGGCTCGAACACGCCCCCCTTCAGCTTGATCGAGCCGAAGCCATGAAGCGCGATCATGCGCCGCGCCGCGCCGACCATCTGGTCATGCGTCAGCACCTCGCCCCAGGGATCGGCCGGATAGCCGGGATCGTCCTTGTGGCGTGCGAATTTGTAGAAGAGATAGGCGGCATAGGGCACGCACGGCCGCACCGCGCCGCCCAGCAGCGCATGCAGCGGCAGCGCCAGCACCTGTCCCTGCAGGTCGAGGAAGGCGACCTCGAACGCCGCGATCGCGGTGGCCCGCGCCTTGTCACCCGTGCGCGGGAACGGCGCGCCGGCATCCGGATCGCCGCCGACCGCGGCATAGACGACGCGCGCCAGCCCGTTGAGGTCGAAGGGCGACAGCCCGACGAGCCCGGGCCGCACCCGCTCGAGATTGGCCAGCGTCTCGAGATCGCCATAGCTCTCGCCCAGCCCGACCCGGCCGTCCGCCAGTTCGACCTCGATGACCGAGCGCAACGCCCAGGGCTCGTGCACGCCCCACACATTGAGCAGCGGCGGATCGCGGAATGCGATCGGGGTCACGCGAATGTCGACGATGCGCATGGGCGACGGCCTTCGAAGATCGGAAGGTGGCGAGGCTACCCCGCCGCGCGGAAGGGGAAAACGGCGGCTGCATGGTGTCCCACCTCATTGGCGAACGGCGAGGGTTGGCGCCCATTGCCGAACGGACTGCGGCTTCGGCTAGACTGGTGGCGCGTCTCCTGTCTCAACCGACCGGCGATCCGGATGTGCCGATCCCCGCGCCCCCGATCCGCCCCCGCGCGCGCCGCGGGCTCAATCGCTCGAAAGGCCGACCACCATGAAGATCGACCGCATGCGCGCCTTCATGACGCGCGACAAGGACCGGCCGCGCGTCGTCGTCGCCATCGATACCGATGACGGGCTGACCGGCTGGGGCGAGTGCTACAACCACGGACCCGACAAGGCGCTGCCGCCGCTGCTCGACTATCTGATGACGTTCCTGAAGGGCCAGGATCCGACGCGGATCGAGCATCTGGTCCGACTGCTTGTACAGCAGGCGCGCTTCCCGCCAGGGGCGCTCGGCCTCGCCGCGATCGCGGCGATCGACCATTGCCTCTGGGACATCTCGGCCAAGGCGCTGGGCGTACCGGTCTACAAGCTCATCGGCGGCAATGTCCGCGACCGCGTGAAGGTCTATGCCGGCGTCTACACTGCCCCCGACCCCGGCGCGGCGCGCGAGGAATTCGACCGGCTGAACGCGCAATGGGGGCTGACCGCGTTCAAGCTCTCGCCCTATCGCGTGGACATGCATCGCCATCGCTGGGGCGACGTGGTGCGCGGCGCGGCAGAGTATTTCCGCGCGCTGCGGGAGACCGTGCGCGCCGACTACGAGATCGCCTTCGACGCGCATGCGAAGATCGTCGAGGTCGGCCAGGCCATCCAGCTCGGCAACGCGCTGGCGCCCTACGATCCGCTGTTCTTCGAGGAGCCTCTCCGCCCCGAGAACATCGAGGCCTGGGGCGAGCTCAAGCGTGGCCTGTCCTGCACGCTCGCCACCGGCGAGTCGCTCTACAACCGCTTCGAGTTCCTGCGCCTGCTCCAGGCCCGCGGCTGCGACATCATCCAGCCCGACATCTGCGTCGTCGGCGGGCTCATGGAGATGATGAAGATCAACGCGCTCGCCGAAGCGCATTACGTCACGATCGCACCGCACAACCCGATGGGGCCGCTGGCCACGGCGGTCAATGTCCATTTCTCCGCGGCGGCGAGCAATTTCCGGATCCTCGAATACCGGCTGCCGCATGGACCCGGCTACGCCTTCGGCACCGGCGCCGGCGAGATGCCGAGCGAGGACCAGCGCACGCAGGGCGCCTGGTACGTCAAGGACCCCTACCTCCCGAAGGACGGCCATCTCGACCTGCGCCCCGATCGTCCGGGCTGGGGCGTCGAGATGGACATGGATGTGCTGGGGGTCGAGGACTATGTCCATTGGGCCCGCAAGGTTCCGGTGAAGCCGGATGGCTCCACCGGCTATGTCTGATCCCGGACGAGGCCCATGATCGAATTGCGCCCCTTCGCGACGCTCGGCCATGCCGACCATGGCTGGCTCGACGCGCGCCATCATTTCTCCTTCGCGTCCTACCGCGACCCCGCGCGGACGAACTGGGGACGGCTCAGGGTCTGGAACGACGATGCGATCGCCGCTGGAACCGGCTTCGATCCGCATCCGCATCGCGACATGGAGATCGTGACCTTCGTGCGCGAGGGCGCGATCACCCATCGCGACAATCTCGGCAACGAAGGCCGTACCGAGGCGGGCGACGTGCAGATCATGTCGGCGGGCACGGGCATCGTTCACGCCGAATACAATCTGGAATCGGTGACGACGCGCATCTTCCAGATCTGGATCATCCCCGACCGCGCCGGCGGTGCGCCACGCTGGGGCAGCCGGCGCTTTCCGAAGGACGGACGCAGCGCACGCTTCGAGATCCTGGCCTCGGGGCGCCCGGCCGATGCCGACGGCGAGGCGCTGCCGATCAATGCGGACGCAGCCGTGCTTGCAGCGACCTTGGCGCCGGGGCAGACCCTCCGCCACGCGCTCGCACCGGGCCGGATCGCGTATCTCGTCCCGGCCTCCGGCGCGGTCACGGTCAACGGACTGGCCGCCGCCACGCGCGATGGCGTCGCGATCCGCGACGAGGCAGCGCTGGAGATCGTCGCGCATACCGCGACCGAACTCGTGATGGTCGAGGCGGCGGCGTGACGACCTAGCCCGTTCGCGCGAGATCTACGCCACGCGGTACCCCGGCCCACGCCGATCGCATCGGTATCGTCACGCGCGCCTGGTGCTGGACTGGTCGCGATGCCGACCGGTCCACTCGCTCCCCATCAGCCCATCGGGTCGTCCGCCGCCGAAGGGCGTTTGTGGCAATGCCTGCGAGGCGGCAAGCTGGGCGCCTGTTTCAGACGCCAGGCCCCGCTCGGTCCGTTCGTTGCCGGCTTCGCCTGTCTCGCGCGGCGTTTGATCGTCGAATGCGAGGACGGCCGGCATCCTGTCAGCCCCTACGACAATGCCCGCGACGCCCGGCTCATGGCCGCGGGCTGGCGTGTCCTGCGCATCAGGAGCGACGACATCCTGGCCGACACGGACGCGGTCTGCGCCACCATCCGCGCCGTCCTCGCCGCGCCTCTCCCCGTCGCGCCCCCTCCCGTCGCACCTGCACGTGAGACCCGGTGAGGGTGCGCGAAGGCGCGACGAGGGAGGCTGGCGGGATCAGCCGCCCGCCGCCTTCCGCGCGAAGCGGTCGACGAAGGTCCGGGGCAGGTCCTCGTCCTTGACGTCCTTCAATTCGGCATCGAACTCCTTGAGCATGCCGAGCGCGCTCTTCATGCCCTCGAGCTGGATGATGCCCGTGCGCGAATAGGTCTCGAGCGAGGCCTTGACCGCGCGGACATAAAGGTCACGGTCACCGAGGTAATAGGTCTCGGGCACCGCCTTCGCGATTTCCTCCGGGCTGGCGGCGGCGATCCATGTCAGCGCCTTGTGGAAGGCGGTGACGATCGCCTGGGTCGTGTTGGGGTTCTTCTCGATGAACTCGTTCTTGAGATAGACGACCGCCGCCGGGTTGGATCCGCCGAAGATCGCCCGCGTCCCGGCCTCGGTCCGGGTATCGGCCATGATCACGACGTCGCCATCGGTCTCGAGCTTGGAGATCACGGGGTCGAGATTCGCGATCGCATCGATCTCGCCTCTCTTGATGGCGGCGACGGCGCTAAGCCCCGTCCCGACCCCGATGAAGGCCGCGTCCTTCGGATTGACGCCCGCCTTTGCCATCAGGAAGTTCACGAAGAAATTGGTCGAGGAGCCCGGCGCCGTGACGCCGATCTTCATGCCCTTGAGATCGGCGGGCGTTCGGATCTGGGCCGCCTTGTCCTTCTTGACCGCCAGCACGATGCCGGGGAAGCGCCCGAGTTCGAGGACGGCGCGGACATCCTGCCCCTTGGTCTGCATGCGGATCGTATGCTCGTAGGCGCCGGTCACGACGTCGACCGATCCGCCGAGCAGCGCTTGCAGCGCGCGCGAGCCACCGCCGAAATCGTTGGTCTCGACCTGAAGACCGGCCTCCTTGAAGAACCCGCGGGTCTCCGCGATCGTCAGCGGCAGGTAGTAGAGCAGCGGCTTGCCGCCCACCCCGATCGTCAATTTCGTCTTTTCAAGCGTCTGCGCGCCGGCCTGCGCCGCCACGAGACCCATTGCCGCCAGCGCGGCCAACGCGAATGTCCTGAACGCCATGTCGTCTCCTCCCTGGAAGTCTCAGCCCTGCGTCGTCGTCGATTGCGTGCCCGGCCGCCAGACCAGCAACCGCTTCTCGATCGCCGTGACGACCGCGTCGATGACGATCACGAAGACGGCGAGGATCATCATGCCTGCGAAGACGCCAGTCACGTCGAAGACGCTTTCCGCCTCGTGGATCTTGTAGCCAAGCCCGGCGGCCGAGCCGAGATACTCCCCGACCACCGCACCGACCAGCGCGAAGCCGACCGCCGTGTGCAGCGAGGAGAACATCCAGGTCAGCGCCGCCGGCCAGTAGACATGGCGCAGGAGCTGGCGCTCGTTCATGCCGAGCATCCGGGCGTTGGCGAGGATCGTCGGGCTGACCTCGCGCACGCCCTGGTAGACGTTGAAGAAGACGATGAAGAACACGAGCGTGAACCCCAGGGCCACCTTCGACCAGATGCCGAGCCCGAACCACAGCGCGAAGATCGGCGCCAGCACGACGCGCGGCAGGGCGTTAGCCGCCTTGATGTACGGGTCGAACACGGCGGCGATCAGCTCGCCGCGCGCGAAGACGAAGCCGAAGACGATGCCCCCGACGGAGCCGAACACGAAGGCCAGCACGGTCTCCAGAAGCGTGATCCCGAGATGGCGCCAGATCGTGCCGGCATAGAAATCCTTCCAGACCCGCGCCAGCACGTCGAGCGGCGTCGAGAAGAAGAACGGATCGAGCAGCTTGCGCCCGCCGATCGGAATCGTGGTCAGGACATGCCAGACCACCAGCATGGCGAGACCGACTGCGAGTTGCAGCGCCAGGAGCGTCGGGCGTTTCATGCGCTTCTCCCCTCGCCGCGCGCATAGGCCCGCTGGACCTCGCCGCGCAGCGTCGCCCAGATCGCCTTGTGGATCGCGTGGAAGGCAGGCTCGGTGCGGATCTCCGCGATGTCGCGCGGCCGGCCGAGCCCGACCGGAAAATCGCCGACGATCGTGGCGGCCGGTCCCGCCGACATCACCACGACGCGATCGGCGAGGGCGATCGCCTCCTCGAGATCATGGGTGACGAACATCACCGCCTTGCGGTCGCGCGACCAGAGATCGAGCAGCAGATTGCCCATGATCTGACGCGTCTGGGCGTCGAGTGGACCGAAGGGCTCGTCCATGAGCAGGAGCTCGGGATCGCGGATCAGCGTCTGGGCCAGCGCAACGCGCTTGCGCTGCCCGCCCGAGAGCATGTGCGGATACCGGTCGACGAAGGCCGACAGGCCGACGCGCGCAAGCCATTCCCGCGCACGCGCCAGCGCCGCTGCGCGCGACACGCCGCGCGGCTCCAGAGCGACCGCCACGTTGTCGAGCGCGGTCTTCCAGGGCATCAGCGCGTCCTGCTGGAAGAGATAGCCGGCCTTGGCGTTGAGGCCGGCGAGCCGCACGCCGAAGATGTCGGCCTGCCCGGTCGAGGGCGCGAGCAGCCCGGCGGCGACGTTGAGCAGAGTCGATTTCCCGCAGCCCGTCGGCCCGACGATGGCGACGAATTCACCCGGCGCGACGGCGAGATCGCTGCGCGCCACCGCATCGTAGGCGCCGCCCTCGGCGAGGCGGAAGGAGATCGAGACGCCCCGCAGGGCGATCGCGGCGTGGGCCGCGGAAGCCGGTTCCATGATGCGTTTCTTATCACCGCGGCGCCCGCGGCGGGAGGGGCGAGACATGCGTCGCAGCTGCCCCGGTCCTCGCCCTCGCGGGTGGACCGGACGGCTGGTAGGCTGGGTTTTCGTCTGTTTCCGTGCATCCTCCATGACCCGCCTCGCCGCGATCCGCTCTTCCCGCTCACGCCTCATGCGCGCAGGCGCTCGGCTGCGCCGATCCATCGTCGCTGGGCTCTGCCTGTTCGCCGCGGGTACCGCCGCCGCCGCGGTCGTCGAGGAAAGCGTGACGCTGCCGGTGACGATCCGGCACCAGGAGCGCGGCGAGGTACGCCAAGCTCTTCCGGTCATGGTGTTCCGCGACGACACGCGACTGCGCGCGCCCTTCGTCGTGCTCGGCCATGGGCGCGCCACGACGCCAGCCGCCAACGCGGCCCTCGGCCAGGCCCGCTACACGGCGAACAGCCGCTATCTGGTCGGACTCGGCTTCACCGTGCTCGTCCCGACGCGGATCGGCTACGGCGTCGCCGGAGGCCCGGACCTCGAATTCAGCGGCGAGTGCCAGGCCAAGCGCTACCCCGCCGGCTACGACGCCGCCGCGCAGCAGACCCGTGCCGTCATCGCCTATGCCCGCAGCCGCCACGACATCGACGCCGCGATGGGGCTGGTCATGGGGCAATCCTATGGGGGCACGACCGCGATCGCCATCGCCGCCGATCCTCCCGCTGGCGTGCGCGCAGCCGTCAATTTCGCCGGCGGCGGCGGCGGGCGGCCCACGACACATCCAGGGCAGCCATGCTCGCCCATGGCCCTGACACATCTCTTTTCGGGCTATGGGGCCACCGCACGCATCCCGACCTTGTGGCTTTATGCCCCGAACGACCGCTATCTGGGCGAGCGCCTGCCGCGCGACTGGTTCGATGCGTTCCTGCGCGCCGGCGGAACCGGCCGCTTCGTGGCGCTGCCCGCGCATGGCGAGGACGGGCATGCCAGTTTCACCCGCAATATCGACGCCTGGCGCCCGGCCTTCGAGACATTCCTGCGCGAGGCCGGGTTCCGTCTCGCGCACTAGCGACACCATCGGAAGCGCGCCTTGCACCGCGGGCGCGGCGGCACCTAGAGTGCGCCCGTCGAAGCGAGCGGCGGTGGCGATGGCAGGCTATTCGGGATTACGGGTCTTCTCCGAGGGATTGCGCGGCAATTCGGGCTGGCGTCCGGCATGGCGCAAGCCGGAGCCGAAGCCGTCCTACGACGTGATCGTGGTCGGCGGCGGCGGTCATGGCCTTGCCACGGCGTTCTACCTCGCCGAGATCCACGGCATCACGAACGTCGCGGTGATCGAGAAAGGCCCGATCGGGCTCGGCAATACGGGCCGCAACACGACCATCGTGCGCTCCAACTATCTGCTGCCCGAGAACAACAATTTCTACGAGCACTCGCTGAAGCTCTGGGAAGGGCTGGAGCAGTCGCTGAACTACAACGTGATGATGAGCCAGCGCGGCGTCATCAACGTCTTCCACAACGACGCGCAGCGCAACGCCGCCATCCGCCGCGGCAACGCGATGCGCCTCGCGGGCATCGACGCCGTGCTGCTGGACGGCGCGGGCGTGAAGGCGATGTGCCCGCCGATCGACATCTCGAACGGCCGCTTCCCGGTGATGGGCGGCCTGCTCCAGCCGCGCGGCGGCACGGCGCGGCACGACGCGGTGGCCTGGGGCTTCGCGCATGCCGCCGACGCGCGCGGCGTCGACATCCTCGAGCATTGCGAGGTCACCGGGATGATCGTCGAGGGCGGTGCGATCCGCGGCGTGCGCACGACGCGCGGCGAGATCCGCGCGCCCAAGGTCGGGCTTGCCGTCGCGGGCAGCACGAGCCTGCTCACCGAGATGGCGGGCTTCCGCGTACCCATCGAATCGCACCTGCTCCAGGCCTTCGTCAGCGAGGGCCTGAAGCCGATGATCGACTGCGTCGTCACCTTCGGCGCCGGGCATTTCTACATCTCGCAGTCGGACAAGGGCGGCCTGGTCTTCGGTGGCGGCCTCGACGGCTACCCCAGCTACGGCCAGCGCGGCACGCTGCGCGAGGCGGAGCATGTCTACGCCGCGGGCGTCAGCATGATCCCGGCGCTCGGCCGCCTGCGCGGGCTGCGCTCCTGGGCGGGCATCATGGACATGTCGCCGGACGGCTCGCCCTTCATCTGCAGGACGCCGGTGCGCGGCCTCTACATGACGGCGGGCTGGTGCTACGGCGGCTTCAAGGCGACGCCGGGCTCGGGCTGGTGCCACGCCTGGACCATCGCGCGCGACGAGCCGCACGCGCTCAACGCGGCCTTCACGCTCGACCGGTTCCGCGAGGGCAGGATGATCGACGAACGGGGCAACGGCCCCTTCCACTGGATGCACTGACATGCTGCAGATCAACTGCCCGCATTGCGGGCCGCGCGACGAGGCGGAGTTCACCTATCGCGGCGACGCGACCGTGACGCGGCCGGGGCCCGATGCCGGGATCGAGGCCTGGGACGACTACCTGCACCTGCGCGACAACCCGCGCGGCTGGACGGTCGAGTGGTGGCTGCACTCCGCGGGATGCCGCGCGGTGCTGAAGGTCCGCCGCCACACCGCCACGCACGAGATCGACGCCGTCGCCACGGCGGGCGAGCGCCTCGGGGCGGACCGCGCATGAGCCAGTCCCGACGCCTCGCCGCCGGCGGCCATGTCGACCGCGCGCGCAGCCTCTCCTTCCGCTTCGACGGCAGGTCCTACGCGGGCCATCCCGGCGACACGCTCGCCTCCGCGCTGCTCGCCAACGGCGTGCGGCTCGTCGGCCGCTCGTTCAAGTACCATCGCCCGCGCGGCATCTTCTCCGCCGGCGTCGAGGAGCCCAACGCGCTCGTCGAGCTGCGCGAGGGCGCGCTGCGCGAGCCCAACACCCGCGCCACGGTGGTCGAGCTCTTCGACGGGCTGGTCGCCGCGAGCCAGAACCACAGGGGCTCGCTCGCCTTCGACTGGATGGCGGTCAACGGGCTGCTCGCGCCGTGGCTCGGCGCCGGCTTCTACTACAAGACCTTCATGTGGCCGGCCGCGTTCTGGGAGCGCGTCTACGAGCCGCTGATCCGCCGCGCCGCCGGCCTGGGCCGCGCCTCGGGCGAGCCCGATCCCGATCATTACGGCACGATGCACGCGCATTGCGACGTGCTGGTTGTCGGCTCCGGCGCCGCCGGTCTCGCCGCCGCGCGCGCCGCGGGCGCATCGGGGGCGCGCGTCATCCTGGCCGAACAGGATTTCCTGCCCGGCGGCGACCTGCTCGCCGAGCCCGGGGCCGAGACCTGGCGGGCCGGCATGCTCGCAGCACTCGCCGCCATGCCCGAAATCCGGATCCTTTCGCGCACCACGGTCTTCGGCTTCTACGACCATGGCATTCTCGGTGCCGCCGAGCGTGTCGCCGACCATCTGGCCGAGCCACCGCCGCACACGCCGCGCCAGCGCTTCTGGACCATCCGCGCGAAGGAGGTCGTGCTGGCGACCGGCGCGCATGAGCGGCTGATCGCCTTCCCCGGCAACGACCGGCCGGGCGTGATGCTGGCGGGCGCGGCCCGGACCTATGCGCGGCGCTATGGCGTGCGCGCCGGCGAGACCGCGGCGCTCTTCGCGACGCATGACGGCGCCTATGACAGCGTCTTCGCGCTCGCGGAGGCCGGGATCCGCATCTCCGCCATCGTCGATCCGCGTGCCGACAGCGCGGCGATGCAAAAGGCGCGCGCCGCCGGCTTCGACGTGCGCGCGGGCAGCGTCGTGTCCGGCACTGCGGGCCGCAACGCGCTGCATACGATCGAGATCCGCGCCGCCGATGGCCGCGGCCGCGGCAGCCCCTGCGCCGCCGATCTGCTGATGATCTCGGGTGGCTGGAACCCCGCGGTCCATCTTGCTTCGATGTCCGGGGCGAAGCTCGCCTGGGACGAGGGGCTCCAGGCCTTCCTGCCGGGCGAGCGGGCGCAGCGCGAGCGCAGCGCCGGCGCCTGCCGCGGCGTCCATGGGATCGGCCCCGCCGCGGCCGACGGTGCGGCGGCAGGCCGTGCCGCCGCCAGGGCCGCGGGCTTCGCGCCGGCCGCCGACTTCCCGCTGCCCGATGCGCAAGTCGCCGATCACCGGCCGCTGCCGCTCTACGAGATCAAGGGCGGCAAGGCCTTCGTCGACATCCAGGACGACGTCACCGCCGACGACATCCGTCTCGCCCATCGCGAGGGCTTCACGCATGTCGAGCATGCCAAGCGCTACACGACACATTCGATGGGGACCGACCAGGGCAAGACCGGCGGCATCGTCGGCGCCGCCGTGCTGGCCGAAGCGCGCGGCGAACGTCTCGAACAGGTCGGCCTGCCGCGCTTCCGTCCCTACGCCGCGCCGCTGACCTGGGGAACCATGGCCGGCGACGCGGTCGGCACGCATTTCCAGCCGACCCGTCGGACCGCACTGCATGCGACCCACGCGGCGGCAGGCGCGGTCTGGATGGATGCAGGGATCTGGAAGCGGCCCGGCTGGTATCCGAAGGACGGCGATGCCGATCTCTGGGCCAGCATCAAGCGCGAGGCGCGCGCGGTGCGCGAGCGCGTCGGCATCTGCGATGTCTCGACGCTGGGCAAGATCACGGTCGAGGGGCCCGACGCGGCGACCTTCCTCGACCGCGTCTACGCCAACACCTTCTCCACCCTGCCGGTCGGACGCGCGCGCTATGGCCTGATGCTGCGCGAGGACGGCCTGGTCTTCGACGACGGCACTACCAGCCGCGTCGGACCGGACCGTTTCTTCGTCACGACGACCACGGCCCAGGCCGGACCGGTGATGCAGCACCTGGAGTTCCATCTCGCCACGGCCTGGCCCGAGTTGGACGTCAGCCTCGCCAGCGTCACCGATCAATGGGCGGCGGTCGCGATCGCGGGTCCCCGCGCGCGCGACGTCGTCGGCGCGATCGTGGAGGGGCTGGAGGTCTCGAACGAGGCCTTTCCCTTCATGGCGGTCGGCGAGTGCCGTGTCGCCGGCATTCCGGCGCGGCTCTTCCGCATTTCGTTCTCCGGCGAACTCGCCTACGAGATCGCGATGCCCGCCGGTTACGCCACGCGTGTCTGGCAGGCGGCGATGTCGGCGGGCGCCCCCCACGGCATCGAGCCTTACGGTCTCGAGGCGCTCGGCCTGCTGCGCATCGAGAAGGGCCATGTCGCGGGACCCGAGTTGAACGGTCAGACCACCGCCCAGGATCTCGGCCTCGGGCGCATGATGAAGAAGAAGGGCGATTTCATCGGCCGGGCGATGGCCCAGCGCCCGGGCCTCGTCGATCCCGCACGGCCGCGGCTGGTCGGATTACGCAGCGTCGATCCGGCGCGGCAGTTCCGTCCGGGCGCTCATCTGATCGCGCGTGACCGCGCATCCGGAAGCGATGGCAGGCTCAGCCAGGGCTGGGTCACCAGCGTGACGCAATCCGTCGTCCAGCCCACGGGCTGGATCGGCCTCGCGATGCTGCGCGAGGGCGAAGCGCGGATCGGCACGACGATGCTCGCCGCCAATCCGCTGATGGGCGAGGAGACCGAGGTCAGGATCGTCAGCCCGCATATGTACGACCCGGAGAATCTGCGTGTCCGCTCCTGAGCCCCTCCACCCGCTCGCCGGCGTCGTACGCCCGGGACGCCACGGCCCCGCGGCAAGCCCTACGCCGCTGCGCATCGAACTACCCGCGCGCGAGATCGTCCAGGTCATGGTCCGGCGCGGCCGTGCCGAGGACCTCGCCGCCGCGCTGCGCCGGGATTTCGCGCTCGCGCTGCCCGGCCCTGGCCGCGCCGCGACAGGCGGCGACGGCGTCACCGCGATCTGGATCCAGGAGGGCGGCTGGTATCTCCATGCGCCACGCGCCGGAGAAGGCGCCCTCGCGGCGCGCGCCGCAGCCTCCTGCACCGGCCTCGCCACGATCGACGACCAGTCCCACGGCCGCACGACGCTGCGCGTGTCCGGCCCGCGCGCACGGGAGATCCTGTCGCGCGGCTGTCGCCTCGACCTCCACCCTCGGGCCTTCGGCCCCGGCCGCGCCACCACGACGATGCTGGGCCACATCGCCTGCCTCGTCCATCAGACCGACGAGACCCCGGTCTACGAGCTCACGGTCTACGCGACCCTCGCCGCGACCTTCCTGGACTGGCTGCTCGAGACTGCGGCCGAGGACGGGGTGGAGATCGCATAGCCGATCGCTGGCCATCGGGGCCAGAGGCCAGCCGGCCGATGCTCCATGCTGCGCGCAACGGCATGGCATGGCCCGACATCGCATCCTGCGCGGTGCCGCCGGGGTTGGGCTTGCGGACCGAACCGGAACCGGCGCTCAGGGAAGAGAGCACGCCATGAAGATCACCGCGATCAAGCCCATCATCGCCTGGGTCGGGATCCGCAACCAGCTGCTGGTGAAGGTCGAGACCGACGCGGGGATTTTCGGCTGGGGCGAGAGCGGGTTGTCGGGCCGCGAGAAGGCGGTGGTCGGCGCGCTCGAACACTACGCCGGGTTCCTCGTCGGCCGCGATCCGATGCGCATCGGCGCGATCTGGCAGGAATGCTATCGCAGCCAGTATTTCGAGGGCGGGCGCGTGCTGGTCGCGGCGCAATCGGCGATCGACATCGCGCTGCACGACATCAAGGGCAAAGCGCTCGGCGTGCCCGTCTACGAATTGCTGGGGGGACGGCAGCGCGATCGGATCCCGGCTTTTGCGACCACCTCCGCGCCGCCCGGCGAGGCGATGATCGATCAGGCGCGGATGCTCGTCGAGGCGGGCTGGACCTGCATGCGATTGTCCCCGCATCGGCAGGAGGCGCGGGACGTCTACGAGCCGCGCGAGTCGATCGGCGTCACGGCGAAGTGGATGACCAGGGCACGCGAGGCGCTGGGCGAGGATGTCGTGCTCGGCATCGACTATCACCACAGGCTGACGGTCGCCGAGGCGGCATCCTTCTGCCAGAAGATGCCGCGCGGCACGCTCGATTTCATCGAGGAACCGATCCGCGCCGAGACGCCCGACGCCTATGCGGCGCTGCGCCGGATGACCGACGTCCCCTTCGCGATCGGCGAGGAATTCGCCTCAAAATGGGTGTTCCGTCCCTTCATCGAGCAGGGGCTGATCCAGTTCAACCGCCTGGACATCTGCAATGTCGGCGGGTTCACCGAGGCGATGAAGATCGCGGGCTGGAGCGAGGCGCATTACGTCGACCTGATGCCGCATAATCCGCTCGGCCCGATCTGCACCGCGGCATCGGTGCATCTGGCCGCAGCCGTGCCGAATTTCGCGTGGCTGGAATGCCGCGCTTCGCCAGCGGAACAGCTGGGGTTCGACGACCGGGATATCTTCCCGGTGCAGACACGGCTCGAGGGCGCGGCCTATGTCGTCGGCGACGCGCCCGGGCTCGGCGTCGAGGTCGACGAGGCGCGGCTGCGTCGCGGCGAATATCGCCACTGGGAAGCCCCGCATCTGCACCGCCGCGACGGATCCTTCACGAACTGGTGAGGCGTCCTGCGCGGCGGAGCGATGCTCCGGAGACAGACACCACGACCGGCGCGACGCCGATAGCCGTCGCGATCAACCCGATCGTGGTCCGATCCGCTCCAGGGTTTCCATGAGACGCGGAAGACGCAGAGGCTTCGTCAGGTACTCGACGAACCCGGCCTTCAGCGCGCGATCGATGTCGGTCTTGAGCGCGCCGGCGGACAGGGCGACCACCGGGATCGTGGCGGTGCGCGGATCGGCAGCCAGGCGAGACTTCACCTCGATGCCGTCAATGCCGGGCAGGTTCACGTCAAGAAGGATGACATCGGGGACCTCGCGTCGCGCGACCTCGAGCCCCCGCTCGCCATCCTCCGCGCCGAGCACCTCGTAGCCCTGCTGACGGGAGAGGTAGAGCCGCACGATCTCGAAATTGGTCTTCGTGTCCTCGATGTAGAGGACGCGCAGCGGCAGCGGCGCCGGATCGTCACGCGATGGCGCGGACACGACAGACTCGGGCTGGGATGGCCGAGCCGGGGCAGCGTCCGCGGCGTCCCACCCGGCTGGCGCCGATGCCTCCAATTCGACAGCGAAGACACTTCCCTTGGCCGGCTGGCTGGCGACGAACAGCTGTCCGGACATCGCCTCCACGAGGCGCTTGGACAAGGCGAGTCCCACGCCAGAGCCCTGGATGACCTCGCCGCGACGCACGAAGCGGGTGAAAGGCTGGAACAGGCGATCCAGCTGATCGGGCGTCATGCCGCGACCGGTGTCCCGCACCTCGAGCCGGACACGATCCTGCGATCGGCGTGCGCTCACGGCGACCGAGCCGCCGGCGACGTTGTATTTGATGGCATTGGAAATCAGGTTGAGCATGACCTGACGCAGCTTGAGCATATCCGCCGCGATCCACTGGGCATCCATGTCGATCACGGGCGACTCCAGCCGGACCTTGGCCGCCGCAGCCATCGCGCCGAGTTGCGAGAGGCAATCCTCGAGAAGCCTTGGTACGGACACCGGCACCCGTTCCAGGGGTGTCGCGCCCGCCTCGATCTTCGTCAGATCGAGGACCTCCTCGATGAGGCCAAGGAGATGCCAGCCTGCGGCCATGATGCGGTCGACATGTTCGCGCACCGCCACGTGATCTCCCGCGCTGCTGCCGCCGGCGCTGCCGAACTCGGCGCCGAGCAGCTGCGCGTGTCCCAGAATGGCGTTGAGCGGGGTGCGCAGCTCGTGGCTCATATGGGTGAGGAACTCGGTCTTCGCGCGGTTCGCCCGCTCCTCCCCCGCCGCGAGTTGCTGCAGATGTGCCTGCCGCTGGTCGCGCAGACGGTCGTACCGCACCGCGATCGCCATCACGATCGCATAGAGCCCCAGATAGAGCGGCGCCAGGATCAGCATCAGCGTGAACAGCGCGTCGCGGAAGCCGGCGATCGCGAAGGTCCGGTCCGCGTAGAGTTCGACCACGCCCTCCGTCTGCCCCGCATAGCGAACGGGAATATAGCTGGCGATCAGGTCGCGATCGAAGACATGCCCGTCCATCGCATCGAAGCGACCGCGGAAGGTGAGCTGGCTGTCGGGTCTGCCCTCCAGCGCCGACCGGAAGTAGCGGTTCGTCGACGCATCATCGCCGATCTGCGCTGGGTCGCTCGAATACAAAACCCGTCCGGCGACGTTGTAGATCTTGATCTTCAGAACGTCCGTGCCCTTGATGAACTGGCGGACGATCGCATCGATCCTGGCGTTGTCGCTGCTGGCGCGGATCTCCGCGGGCATGAGGGATGTCTGCCGAGGCAGCAATTCCCTGACCTGCCCCCAATTCTCGTTGATGAACGCCTGGGTGATCGACGCGTTCGCGGTCTGCGTCACGTCGATGACGTTCGCCTCGAAGCTCTGACGCACGAACCAGAGCGTCGCGGCGAAGAGGGCCAGCGTGACGGCAAGACCCCCGAGAAAGATCGCCGCCAGCCTGCGCCAAGGCCTGCGCGGTCGCTTGCGCTCCAAAGTCGTCTGCTCACCCACCGTGATGTCACCTCGTCATGGAGCACGCCGCTGTCATGCGCAGATTACCCCGGTCCTCCCGCCGGTCGATCGATAAACGCATCACCGCCGAGGTGGGCGCTGCGAACACCGCGCAAATCCATATTCTTCAAAGGGCCAAGCGACGCGCGCGGTTCCAGATCGTCGGGCTGGAGTGAAGACAGGGCGCGGCCGGCTTCTCGTGCAGGCTCCGGGCTTCCGTCCAGCAGCCCGGTAGGCTACGACCTCGGTGCGTTCCGACACACGGGACGCGCCCTCGGTGACCGCCCTCGCCGCATCGATCCTCGGACCCTCATGCGCTGCATCGGATTGGATATCGGTTCCTCGTCGATCAAGGGAGGGATCCTCGACCTCGACGCTGGCCGGGTCGAGCGGATCGAGAAGACCCCATTCCCGGATCCGGTCTCGGGTCTCGCCCCCGGAGTCCACGAAGTCCGCGCGGACGCAATCGTCGAGGGCGCGCGCGGGATCCTCGCGTCGCTGCTGCGTCAGGCGCCCGACGCACGACAACTCCGCGTGTCGAGTCAGATGGGCGGCGTGCTGCTGCTCGACGCGCAGGGCAGGCCGTTGACGAATTACCTGTCCTGGCGCGACCAGCGCGCGTTGAGGCCCGTGGCCACGGCCCGGGCACCGCTGCTGGAGGAGTTGCGCGCGCGATGGTCGGACGCACAATTCGAGCAGCTCGGCAAGGAGTTGAAGCCCGGGTCCGCGACCACGCTTCTGCATTGGCTCGCGCGGCACGGACAGCTGCCTCCCGCCGCGACGCCGGCCACGATCGGCGACTACGTGCTGGCGGAACTCTGCGCGGCACCGCCGCGCATGCATGCCACGAACGCCATCGGTCTCATCGACCTGCGCACGGGCGACTGGCACCATGACGCATTCGCCGCAGCCGGGATCGACGGGCTCGCATGGCCAGGGCTGGCCGGAGAGAACGAGCCGGTCGGCCGGATCGTCCGCGACGGATGCGCGCTCGACGGCTTTGCTGCCATCGGCGACCAGCAGGCTGCTCTGTTCGGCATCGACCTGGATCCGTCGGAATTGTCCATCAACTGCTCCACCGGCTCGCAGGTCAGCCGCATCACCGCCGGTTTCCAGCCTGGCGACTGCCAGACGCGGGCCTGGTTCGGCGGAGAATTCCTCAACACGGTGACCCATATCCCGGCCGGCCGCTCCCTGTCGGTGCTGGAGGCTCTGCTCACCGAATTGCCGCGTGCCGCCGGGATGGAGGTTGCGCGCTCCTGGGCCCTGATCGCCGCGGCGACCGAGACTGCCGACGGTGGAGGCCTCTCCTGCGATCTCGGCTTCTTCGCCAGCGCGATGGGCGATCGCGGGCGGATCGAGAGCATCACGACGGAAAATCTCACGGTCGGAAACCTGTTCTGCGCCGCGTTCGACTTCATGGCCGACAGCTATCTCGCATGCTCGCGCAGACTGGCGGCGACGCCGTCCTGGACCCGGCTCGCCGTGTCGGGTGGCCTCGTCCAGGCGTTCCCGGCCCTGCGCCGGCGGCTCGCCGCACGCTTTCCTCAACCCATGCGCGACGTTCCCGAACAGGAGGAAACGCTCATCGGGCTGCTCAAGCTGGCACGCGCAGGGATCGTGCGCTGAGGCGCTGCAGGACGTCGCCCAACCGGTCCATCGCGGCGACCAGAGCCTCCTCCGGATAGCCAGCGAAGCCGAGGAGCAATCCCCGGCCTCGCGGCGCCCGCGCATAGCTCGCCGAAAGCGGCGCGACGATGATCCCGGATTCGCGCGCCGCGGCGGCAACCTCGCGATCGGTCACGCCGCGCGCCATGCGGGGACCGAAGCGCGCCACGACATGCAGCCCGCCTTCGGTCGGCTCGATGGCGATGTGCCCCGACCAGCGTTGTCCCGCCCCCAGCAGCGCGTCGAGACGGCGCGCGTAGATCCGCCGGGTACGGCGCACATGGGCTGCGAAATCGCCTGAGGCGAGGAACTCCGCGAGCGCCGGCTGTGCGACGATCGACGCGGCCGGAGGTCGCGCACCGAGCGCGGCATGCGCTGCGCTCAGCAATCCCGGAGGCAGCACGACATACCCGAGCCGCAGGGACCCGCTGAGCACCTTGGAAAAGCTGCCGACATGCACGACACGCCCATCGCGGTCGAGGCTGGTCAAGGCCGGCAGCGGCGCGCCGGTATAGCGATACTCGCCATCGAATTCGTCCTCGACGACGAGGCCACCGACCTGCGCGGCCCAGTTCAGCAACGCAAGGCGACGATCCACCGGCATCGCACCGCCCAGCGGATGCTGACGCGCCGGCGTGACGAAGGCGCCGCGGGCGAGGCGCGCCGCCGGATCCGCCGAGATCCGCGCGGCATCGAGCCCGGCCGCGTCGACGCGCATCGGCACGACGCGCAGACCGCGACGCGCGAGTTCCTCTCGAATCGCCGGATAGCCGGGGTCCTCCACCACGACGCGCTCGCCAGGCCTGAACGCGCACGCGGCGACCAGGCCGATCGCGTCTGCGATGCCGGACGTGACGACGATCTGCTCCGCCTCGCAATCGATCGCACGCCAATCGCGCAGATGACGCGCGATCGCCGCACGCAGCGGCAGCCAGCCGAAGGGCTCGGGACGGCGCAGCATGTCCGCGCCATGGACGCGCCAGCCGCGTTGCAGGAGCCGGGCCCACGCGTCATGGGGAAAGAGCGACGGATCGAGCGCGCCGACCGCGAACGGCAACCATGGCGGCGGCGGCGGCGATGGCGGACGCGGCTGCCTGCGCGCCTCCGGGCGACGCGTCGCGGGCTCCTGGAACGGCTGCTCGGGCAGTCGCCGCGATACGAAGAGTCCCGCACCGGCCCGCCCCTCGACATAGCCCTCGGCCACCAGCTGCTCGGCCGCGAGCACCGCCGTCGCGCGGGCGATTGCGAGTTCGACGGCGAGCGCCCGCGTCGAGGGCAGGCGCGCACCGGGCGCGACACGGCCGGAGAGGACGAAGGCGCGTATCTGCGCCGCGATCTGGGCGCTCAACGGGACGGACGAGGCGCGATCGACGCTGAGCGCCAGGATCGCGGCTTCGGCCCCCTTTGCGCGCCGAACTGGTCTGGTCATATCAATCCCAACTGGATCTTTCCATCATACCATACGATTGCCAGGATCGCGGTCCCGCACTCGAAGGAGATCACCGTGACCGGAAGCCCAGGCCCGAAGACCCAGCGCGTACGCGTCAAGCGGATGCATCAGCGCGGCGCCTATGACCGCGCGACGATCGACGCGATCCTCGACGCGCAACCGCTGGCGCATGTCGGCTATCTCCTCGACGGGGCGCCGTTGGTGACGCCGACGCTGCAATGGCGCGAAGGCGACCATGTCTACTGGCATGGCTCGTCCGCGAGTCGCATGCTGGAGCGCTGCGATGGCGCCGAGGTCTGCGTCACCGTGACGCTGATGGACGGCATGGTGATGGCGCGCTCGGCCTACAACCACTCGGTGAATTATCGCTCGGTGATGCTGCTGGGCCGCGCGCGAATCATCGACGATCGCGCGGAAAAGGAGACGCGGCTGCGGAATTTCGTCGAGGCGCTTTTCCCCGGACGCTGGGACAAGCTGCGCGCGATGACCGAGCAGGAATTCAAGGCGACCACCGTGCTCGCCCTGCCCATCGACGAGGCCTCGGCCAAGATCCGGTCGGGACCTCCCGGCGACGACGATGCGGATCTCGACATCGACGTCTGGGCGGGCGTCATCCCCCTGCACACCCAGACCCTCGACCCGGTTGCCGATCCGCGCGGCCGCCAGGGCGTTCCTGTCCCCGACCACGTCAGGAACTTCCGGATCGGGTGACGCGTCGCGAGAGAGCCGCAGCGCGACCGACGGGGCCGGCCTGCCGTCAGTCCGGCGTCGGAGTTCGCGCGGCGGCCGCGCGCGCCACGACCGCCTCGCGATGGGCGATGTAAAGCGTCGAGGAGAAGATCACCGCGGCGCCGACCCAGACCCAGCGGTCCGGAACCTCGCCGAACAGCACGAAGGCGAAGACCGCGACGACGGGCAGGCGCAGGAACTCGAACGGCATCAGCGCACTGGCATCCGCGAGGGTGCAGGCGCGCAGGAAGGTGATCCATCCGAGCGTGCCGAGGATGCCGTTCGTCACCATCATCGCCGTCGCGAAGACCGTCGGGGTCTCCCAGACCAGCGCCGCCGGCGGCACCGACAGCGCCGTCGCAAACAGCGACTGGTAGAGGATCAGCGTCATCGCCGCCTCGCCGGCGACGAAGCGTTTGAACATCAGCGTGATCCCGGCCCCGAGCATCGCCGAGATCAGCACCATCCCCGCGCCGATCTCGAACGGGATCATGCCGGGACGCAGGATGATCAGAACGCCGACGAAACCGGCGACCACCGCGCTCCAGCGCCGGGCGCGCACGGTCTCGCCCAGGAACAGCGCCGCTCCGATGGTGGCGAAAAGCGGCATCGCGAAAGCGAGCGCCGCCGACTCGTTCAGGGGCAGCACCGCGATGCCGTAATAGCCGCACATCATCGACGCGACATGGATCGTGCAGGCGAGCGCGATCGGCCCCGTGTAGCGGCTCCGCGGCAGCGACCTGTCCGTCCAGAGGATGATCGCCGCCACCGACAGCAGGCCGAAGAGGTTGCGGAACAGGACAACCAGCACGGCATGCGCCCCATCGTCCGCGGCGAGCCGGATCGTGATGTTCTGCGTGCCGGTGATCAGGATGGTGATCAGCGCGTAGAGCGTCGCGACGATGGATGCGTTCATGCGCCGCCCCGGGTGCATGTCGCGATCCGGCGGCCGGCAGGGCTCAAGTCGCGAAAGATCACCCTGCGTCCCCGCTCCCTCACGATCCGGCGCACGCGACGATGGACACCCATCCGCGCCGGATCGGCGACACCCTAGCGCAAGCTGTCGCCGATCGCCTGTTCGAAGATCGACAGCCCGAGATCGATCTCGTCGTCGGTGATCGTGATCGGGGGCGCGATGCGGAACACGCCCCAATTGCCGCGGATCACGCTGGTCGACATCCCGAGTTCGAGGCAGCGCGCCATGATGCGCTGCGCAAGGTCGGGGGCGGGTTCCTTGGACCGGCGATCCTTGACGAGTTCGAGCCCCATCAGAAGGCCGCGCCCTCTGATGTCGCCGACGGCCTCGTAGCGCTGCATGATCGCCTCGAAGCCGGATTTCAGGCGGGCCCCCGCGGCGAGCGCGCGATCGGCCAGGCGATCGCGCAGGATGATCTCGATGACCTTGAGGCCAACCGCGGCCGGGAGCGGGTCCGAGGCATGCGTCGTATAGAAATGGAACTTGCGATCGAAACAGCGCTGCTCGATCTCGGCGGTCGTGATCACGGCCGAAAGCGCAAGGCCTGCACCCAGCGTCTTCGACAGCGTGACGAAGTCGGGGACCATGCCGTCATAGCTGCAGTCGAACAGGCGACCGGTGCGGCCGAGACCCGTCTGCGCCTCGTCGACGATCACGAGCATGCCGCGCTTGCGGGCGCGTTCGGCCGCCGCCCTGAGATAGCCCTCGGGCGGCACGATCACCCCACCGGACGACAGGATCGATTCAAGGATCAGCGCGGCGGGGTTGCCGGTCGATTGCCGGTCGTAGAGCTCGAAGCCGTAATCGAGTTCCGCCTCCCAGTCGTATGCATCACCGTTGAGGAATCGCGGACGATAGGGGGTCGGCGCCGGCAGGACGAAGGATCCGGGCGTCGCGGGCCCATGGCCATGACGGCTGCTGTTGTAGGTGGCAGAGGCCGCGCCCTGCGTCACGCCGTGCCACGAACGGGACAAGGCCAGCACCTCGTAGCCGCCGGTCGCGGTCTTCGCCATGCGCAGAGCCGCCTCGTTGGACTCGCCACCCGTCGAGAGCAGCAGGACGCGCTCGAGCGCCCCGGGCGCGATGCTGGCGAGTTTCTCGGCGAGGTCGATCACCGGCCGCGACAGCAACTGGCTGTAGAGATGGACGAGTTCGCCGGCCTGTTCGCGAATGACCGCCGTGATCTCGGGATGGCTGTGGCCGAGGATCGTGCTCATCTGGCCCGAGGCGAAATCGAGCAGCCTGCGCCCATCCGTGGTGGTCATGAAGGCGCCCTGCGCGCGCTCGATGATCACGGGCTGGAAGTAGTGGCCGTAGCGGACGAGATGTCGGTTCGCCTTGTCCCACAGCGCGGTTTCGGTGGTCGATGTCATGAACGGGTCCTGCGGGTCAGAGGATCTGGCTCAAAAAGGCGCGGGTTCGTGGATCCCTGGCCTCGGTGAAGAAGGTCGCCGGCGGCCCATGCTCGACGATGACGCCACGATCGGTGAAGTAGATCTCGTCGCCGATCTCGCGCGCGAACCCCATCTCGTGGGTCACGATCATGCAGGTCATTCCGTCCTCCGCCAATTCACGGATGGTGACCAGGACTTCCTTGACCGTCTCGGGATCAAGTGCCGCGGTCACCTCGTCGAACAGCATGACGTCGGGCTGCATGGCGAGCGAGCGGGCGATGGCGACGCGTTGCTGCTGACCGCCGGACAATTCGCCTGGATAGGCGTCCTCCTTGCCGTCCAATCGCACCTTGCGCATCAATTGCCGTGCCTGCGCCTCGACCTCGGCCTTGGGTCGCTTCAGCACCATGACCGGCGCCATCATGATGTTCTCGAGCGCCGTCTTGTGCGGAAACAGATTGTATTGCTGGAAGACCATGCCGACCTTCTTGCGCAACTCCAGCTTGTCCACCGCGGGGTCGTGAACCTCCTGACCCTCGACGCGGATGGACCCGCGATCGATCGGCACGAGGGCGTTGATGCAGCGCAGCAGGGTCGATTTTCCGGATCCGGAAGGGCCGATGATGCAGACCACCTCGCCCTTGCGGACATCCATGCTCACGCCCTTGAGCACGTCGACCTTGCCGAAGGATTTGTGGACGTCGGCGATCGCGACGATCGGTTGCTCGGGGGTCCAGGTCGACATGTCGGCGGCGCTCCCGGGGCTCAGATCTTGACGGCGTATCGGCGCTCGAGCCGGACGGTCCAGCGCGCGATCGGGTAGCAATAGACGAAGAAGAAAAGCAGAAGCATCGCGTACATCGGCATCAGCAACTCCGAGCGCTGCTCGGCCGCGAGCGCGTCCTGGGCCAGCGTCATGGCGTCGTTGACGCCGACGATCGAGATCAGCGGCGTCGACATCGTGAGGATCGCATACCAGTTCATCCAGGGTGGAATCATCCGCTTCACGCATTGCGGCAGGATGATGCGCCACAGCGTCTGCAGTCGACCGAAGGCCAGGCTCTCGGCCGATTCCCATTGCCCGGAGGGGATCGAGTTGACGGCACCGCGGACGATCTCGGAGACGTTCGCCATGACCGGCAGCGACAATCCGAAGGTCGCCTTCAGCCAGGCTGGCAGGGGGATCGCGGTTCCACCGATGCGGATCTGGAACGGCACGAGCAGCATCACGAAGAACAGCAGGACCAGCCAGGGCGAGTTGCGGAAGAACTGCGTGACAAGCCAGCAGACGCGACGCACCGGCGCATGGATGGAGATCTGGCCGAGGCCAAGAACCACGCCGAAGGCCGTGCCGATCGCCATGGCCAGGAAACTGACCGCGATGTTGAGCGCGAAACCACCGAACTCACGCGGTGGCCCGATCAGCAGCAACGGTGTCCATTTCCATAGCGTCTCGATCAGCCCGGGCTTCGGCCCCGCGGCACGGAGCTGCGCCCAGGCCTCGCCGGCCACGACCACGCTCGCGAACGCGATGCAGGCGAAGACAAGCGCGGTGGGCGTGAAAAGCGCGGCGCGGAAGCCGCCCTCCGCGGAGACGGGAGCCGCCACGGGCCGAAGCATGGCGAAAACGCGACCGCTCATTTGCCGAACCCCGGGACGCGCAGGGCACGCTCGAGCCTACCCATCAACCAGACGAAGGCTCCGACCAGCAGCAGATAGAAGGTGAGCAGGGTCACCATCATCTCGAAGACGTTGATGCGATCCGACCAGATCTGGCTCGCGACGAACAGCGTCTCGGGCACCGCGATCGCATAGGCCTGGGTCGTCGTCTTGGCGAGATTGACAAGGTTGTTGTTCAGCGCCGGAAGGCAGACGCGCACCGCGAGCGGCAGGACGACCTCGCGATAGATCTGCCAGCGGCTGAATCCCAAGGATTCGGCGGCCTCGACCGTCGCCTTCTGGACCGCCTCGACACCGGAGCGGAAGATCTCGACGTTGAAGGCGCCGGCGAAGAAGGACAGGGACAGCATCGCCCATTCGAAGCTGCCCAGGATCGGCTGCGGGATGCCGTATTCGTTCTCGACGCGCGGCATCATCGGGCCCAGCGCGAAGTAGAAGAAATACATCTGCACCAGCGGCGGCGTGTTGCGGAAGAACTGGATATAGCCCTGCACGACGGCGCGCAGGAGGCGCGACCGGCTCCCCTGGACCCAAGCGCCGACGATGCCGATCACGACGGACAGAAGAATGCACAGCGTCGCGAGTTGCAGCGTCGTCCACATGCCGCGCAGCATGCGCCCGCGCTCGAAACCGTCGTAGAAATGGACGAGGTTCACGCCGTAGGCGTCGTGGCCGTGGCGGAGGAAATCCCAGACGGGTTCCATGGCGGTCGGTCGCGAGCAGGCGGAGGGCACCGCCGGATGGCGGTGCCCCGTGACGCCGCGGGCGCGTTACTTCTTCGCCTTCGCGGTGGCCTCGCTCAGCCACGCGGTGTTGCCGCCGACCCATTTCTTCTCGAGGTCGAGCAGCGCGCCCGACTTCAGCCAGTCGCCGACCGTATCCGACATGAACTTGCCCCAGGGGCCGTTCAGATCCTCGATCCTGACGGCGAGACCCCAGGGGACCGGCTGCCATTCGTTCAGCTGGACGATCTCGAAATCGCCCCACTTCGCCTCCTGCGCCTTCTTCCAGACGAGAACCACGTCGTCATAGACGAAACCGACGCAACGACCGTCGAGCAGCGCCTGCTCGGCCTCGGGAACGCCCTTGAAGGCGACGAGGTCGCGGCCGGTGTACTTGGACTGCAGGTCGTTGTTGTAGAACGCGCCCTGCAGCGCGCAGACCGGCTTGCCCTTGAGGTCGCCCGCGTTCTTGATGGCGGCGCGCTTGTTGGCGAGGATCGCGACGCCCGAGGCGTAGTACACGGGATCGACGATGCCGACGACCTTGCGACGCTCAGGCGTGTCGCTCATCGTCGCGATCATCAGATCGATCTTGCCCTGCTGCAGGAACTGCATGCGGTTCGACGACACGACCGAGACCAGTTCGAGCTTCACGCCCAGGCGCTTCGCGACGTCGGCCGCCATGTCCGCTTCCATGCCGACGATGTTGCCGCTCGCGTCGCGGGTCCCCCAGGGCGGGTAGTCGGTCTTCACGCCGACCACCAGCACGCCCTTCTTCTTGATCTCCGCCATCGGATCGGCAAGCGCCGGCCCGGTCGCGAAGGCGGCGCCGATCGCCGCCGCAAGGATCGTCTTGAGGAAACCACGCATGTTCACCCCTCCTGTTTCGGTCACGGTTGCCGGCCCGCTCGGCCGGGAAGCCGCGACTTTGACACATCGACGGCAAGATCCGTAAGAGTGGATGGCGCGGCGGGGACCGCGACGGGGAGATCGCGATGCACGACGACAACCTGACCGCAGACCGTCCGGTCTTCGTCACCCATCTCGAATGCGCGGCGACCGGTGCCCACCATGCGGCCGGCGATATCCACGGCCTCTCCCGGGCCGGAAAGCCGTTGCTGGTGCGCTACGACCTCGACGCGATGCGGCGACGGCTCGATCGCGATGCGATCGCCGCGCGCCCCGCCGATCTCTGGCGCTGGCGCGAGCTTCTCCCGGTTCCTTCCGCCGCCAGCATCGTTTCGCTTGGCGAGACAGAGACGCCACTGATCGCCGCTCCGCAAAGCGCACGCCACGCTGGCGGCCGCGCGCTTCTGGTCAAGGACGAGGGGCGCCTGCCGACGGGATCGTTCAAGGCGCGCGGCCTCGCGGTCGCCGTCTCGATGGCGAAATCGCTCGGCGTCTCGCGTGTCGCCATGCCGACCGCGGGAAATGCCGGGGCTGCGCTCGCCGCCTATTGCAGCCGCGCGGGCATCGCCGCCTTCGTCTTCGTCCCCGACGACGCGCCGGAGACGACGATCTCGGAGATCGCACTCCAAGGCGCGCGCGTGCTGCGCGTCGACGGGAACATCACCGAGATCGGACCGCTGATCGAGGCGGGAAAGGCCGCTGGCGGCTGGTTCAGCATGGCGACGCTCAAGGAGCCCTATCGCGTCGAAGGCAAGAAGACGATGGGGCTGGAGCTTGTCGCGCAACTCGGCTGGGAGGTGCCGGACGTCATCTTCTATCCGACCGGCGGCGGCACCGGTCTGATCGGCATGTGGAAGGCCTTCGCGGAGCTCGAGGCGCTCGGCTGGATCGGCCCGAAACGCCCGCGCATGGTCGCGGTGCAGTCATCGACCTGCGGACCGATCGCGCGCGCCTTCGATGCCGGCGCCGCGGTCGCGGAGCCCTGGGTCGGCGGCAACACCGCGGTGCCCGGCCTGCGCGTTCCCTGGACGATCGGGGACTTCATGCTGCTGCGGATCCTGCGCGAGAGCCGCGGGTTCGCCGTGACCGTCGACGATGCCGAAATCGAGCCGGCGCGCGCGGCGATGGCGCGTCTGGACGGTATCCACCTATGCCCCGAGGGCGCGGCTACGCTGGTCGCCTATGGCAAATCTCTCGCACGCGGGCTGATCGCACCGCACGACCGGGCGGTCCTGTTCAACTGCGCCTCGGGCCTGAAATACGCGATGCCGCCCGTGACCGAACGGATCGAGCGAAACAAGCCGATCGACTATGCGCAACTGGTGTCGCAAGAACGCTGACCAGGGCGTCTACATCATCTTCCGGGGCAGCCAAAGCGCCAGATCGGGCACGAGGAACAGCAGCGCCACCATCGCGACCATGAGCACGAAGAACGGGAAGGCGACCCAGCCGATATACGTGATCTGGTGACCGGTCATCCCCTGCAGCACGAAGAGATTGAAGCCGACAGGTGGGGTGATCTGCGCCATCTCGACGACGATGACGATGAAGATGCCGAACCAGACAAGGTCGAAGCCCGCCCGCTCGATCGTGGGCATCACCACCGCCATCGTCAGGACGACCATCGAGATCCCATCAAGGAAGCATCCCAGCACCGCATAGAAGATCGTAAGGATCAGGATGAGCATGCCTGGACCGAGATCAAGCCCGTCGATCCACTCGGCGAGCGCCCGCGGAAGCCCGGTGAAACCCATCGCGAGGGTCAGGAAGGACGCCCCCGCAAGGATGAAGGCGATCATGCAGGACAGGCGCGTGGCGCCCATCAGGCTCTCGACGAACACCGCTCGGCTCATGTCTCCCTGCAGCGTCGCGACGAGCAGCGCGCCAGCGACGCCGACCGCCGCCGCCTCGGTTGCCGTCGCGAAGCCGGCATAGATCGAGCCGAGCACGAGCACGATCAACCCCACCGAGGGCAGCAGATAGCGCGCCGCATGTATCTTCTCGACGAAGCTGAGGGCCATGTCGGCAGCGGGTATGCGATCGGCATGGACCAGCGACCAGCCGATCACCCACGCCATGAAAAGCCCCGCCAGGGCAAGCCCCGGAACGACGCCGGCGATGAAGAGCTGGGCGATCGAGGTGTTCGTCTGCACGCCATAGACGATCATGATCAGCGATGGCGGAATGAGCAGACCGAGCGTCCCCGATCCTGCGAGGGAGCCGACGATCATGCCCTCCGGATAGCCGCGCCGCCGCAACTCCGGGATCGACATCTTGCCGATCGTGGCGCAGGTCGCCGCCGAAGAGCCGGAAATCGCGGCGAAGATCGTGCAGCCGATCACGTTCGTATGCAGCAATCGACCGGGCAGACGCTGCATCCACGGCGCGAGACCGCGAAAGAGATCCTGCGACAGCCGGGTCCGGAACAGGATCTCGCCCATCCAGATGAACATCGGGAGGGCTGTCAGCGTCCACGAAGAGGAGGATCCCCAGATCGTGGTCACCATGGCCGGCCCCACCGGGCGGCTGGTGAACAGCTCCATCGCGAGCCAGCCGGTCCCCAGAAGCGCGAGGCCGATCCACACGCCCGAGCCCAGGATGAGGAACATCGCCACGATCAGAAGGCCGGCGATCTCGAGATTGACCATCGCGCGCCGTCCTATTCCGTGTGCTGCAGGTCGGCCGACAGATCGTTGCGGGCCGGATCACGGCCGGCGACCACCTGGACGAATTCGTCGACGAAGGCGACCGTCAAGATGGTGACGCCGAGCGCCATGGCGCTCTGCGGAACCCAGAGCGGCGAGGCATCCATGGCGTCGGATCGGGAGTCGAACTCCCACGACCAGTAGACCATGTCCCAGGCGTACCAGGCGAAGAACCCCGAGAGCATTACGGCGACGCCAAGGCACCAATATTCCAGCCAGCGCCGTGTCGTTCCCTGGAACCGGTCGATGATCAGTGTCACGCGGATATGCTCTCCCCGCTTCAGCGTGCTCGCCAGCGCGAAGAACGACGAGGCCGCCATCGCGTACCCCGCATAGGCATCGGTGCCCCGCACATGGAGATCGGTGAACCCGCCGAGTACCTGGAGGAGCGTGACGACGAGAATCGCCGCCATGCAGATGCCGGCAGCCCAGGCGCTGCCGGCATAGAGACCGTCGAGGATCCTGCGTATCATCGTCATCGACCTCTGGCGCCGACCGCCCCCCGATGGGTGCGGCCGGCCACCCGCGGCGTCACCCGCCGGCCTTGAACGCGCTGACCAGCGCCTGGCCATCGGCACCGGCGCGCGCGAGCCAATCCTTGGCCAGTTCCTCGCCCCAGCGCTGGAAGCCGGCCTTGAGCGCGGGCGACGGGGTTTCGACCGTCATGCCGTTCTTGCGGAACTCGTCGAGGTAGAAGTTGGCGAGGCGCT
>CAYSUY010000012.1:30068-41497 GCA_964434345.1 uncultured Acetobacteraceae bacterium | reverse complement strand
AGCCGGCGGCGACGATGGCGATCCGCATCGCCTGTTCCTGGAACAGCGGCACGCCGAGCGTCTTGCCCAGGACGGCGCGCAACTCCTCCGACGGCAGGTCGGCCGGTTCGCGTCCCTCGCGGCGGCGCAGATAGGGGTGGACCATGTCGCCCTGGATCGGCCCGGGCCTGACGATGGCCACCTCGATGACGAGATCGTAGAAGCAGGCGGGACGCAGCCGTGGCAGCATGGCCATCTGGGCTCTGCTTTCGACCTGGAAGACGCCGAGGGAATCGCCGCGCGAAAGCATCGCGTAAACCTCCGGCGCATCGCGCGGAATTGTGGCGAGATCGAACTGTTCTCCGGTCCGGCGCGCGATCAGATCGAAGGCCTTGCGGATGCAGGTCAGCATCCCCAGGGCGAGGATGTCGATCTTCAGGATGCCGAGCGCGTCGAGATCGTCCTTGTCCCATTCGATCACGGTGCGCCCGGGCATCGCGGCCTCGACGACCGGCACCAGGTCGTCGAGGCGGTCGCGGGCGATGACGAAGCCGCCGACATGCTGGGAGAGATGGCGCGGGAACCCGACCAGGTCCCGCGCCAGCCGCAGGGCGAGGGCGATGCGCGGGCTCTCGGGATCGATGCCGGCCTCGCGGACATGGCGTTCCTCCAGCCCGTCGCGGCCGCGTCCCCAGACGACATCGGCGAGCTTGCCGACGAGGTCGAGCGACAGGCCGAGAACCTTGCCGACATCGCGGATGGCGCTTTTGGGCCGGTATCTGATCACGGTCGCCGCGAGGCCCGCGCGTGTCCGCCCGTAGCGCTCGTAGATGTACTGGATGACCTCCTCGCGTCGCTCGTGCTCGAAATCGACGTCGATGTCCGGCGGCTCGTCGCGTGCCGCCGAGACGAACCGCTCGAAGAGCAGGTCGCTCTGCGCCGGATCGACCGCGGTGATGCCGAGGACGAAGCACACCGCCGAGTTGGCCGCCGAGCCGCGCCCCTGGCAGAGGATGCCGCGCGCGCGGGCGAAGGCGACGATGTCGTGGACGGTGAGGAAATACGGCGCGTAGCCGAGTTGGTCGATGAGCGCCAGTTCGTGAACGATCTGGTCGCGTACCTTGACCGGCACGCCATCGGGCCAATGCCGCGCGGCGCCGGCCCAGGCGAGGGTGGCGAGATGCGATTGCGCGGTGGTGCCTGGCGGGACGGGTTCCTCCGGATAGTCGTAGCGGAGCATGTCGAGGCTGAATGCGCAGCGGCTGGCGATCGCGAGCCCGGCCTCGATCGCGGTCGGGTGGCGCGCGAAGAGGCGGCGCATCTCGGCGGGAGGCTTCAGATGACGTTCGCCATGGGCGAGGAGCCGCTGGCCTGCTTCCTCGATCCGGCGGCCTGTCCGGATGCAAGCGAGCACGTCCTGGAGCGGTCGGCGCGCGGGGTCGTGATAGAGGACGTCGTTGGTGGCGAGCAGGTCTATCCGCGCGGCACATGCCAGCGCGGCGTGGTGGGCGAGGCGGAGGGCATCGTCGCCGCGCTGGAGAACCTGCACGGCAAGGTGGAGATCGCGTCCGAAGACATCGCGCAGCGCGGCCAGTTGCCGGGGCAGGGCGGGATCCGGCACGTCCGGTGCGACCACGGCGGCGATGCAGCCGGACAGGCCCTCGCCGATGTCGGCCAGGCCAAGGCGAAAGCCACGCGGTCCGGCACGCCGCCGGCCGGCCGAGATCAGTCGCGCGAGGCGACCATAGGCGGCGCGGTCGGTGGGCCAGCAGAGCAGCGGTGGCGCGTCCGAGAGTTCAAGCCGCGCGCCGACGACGAGGCGCAGCCCGTGTTCGCGCGCGGCGACATGCGCGCGCACGACGCCGCCCAGCGTGTTGGTGTCGGTGATCGCGATGGCGGCGAGACCCAGGTCCTTCGCGCGCGCCACCAGCTCATGCGGATGCGAGGCGCCGCGCAGGATGTCGTGGTTGCTCGCCACCTGGAGTTCGGCGTAGCCGGACAGCCCGGTCATGCGAAAAATCCGTGCAGGAACCAGCCGCGCGTCGCGCCGCGCGCCGGACCGTCCTGGACGAGGCGACGGAAGACCCAGAAGCGCCGCCCGTCGCGGTCCTCGACCCGGTAGTAGTCGCGCAGCCAGTCCCGGGGATGGTCGCGGCCGTCCTGCGCATCGTGCCACCACTCCGGCGCGATCCGCTCGGGGCCGTCGGCGGTGCGCACGCGGTGCAGCCGTCCGTGCAGCCGGAACTGCAAGGGCGGGCCGTCGGGTATCTCCGCGGTCACGTCGAGCGGCACCGGCGTCTCGAGCAGGCGCAACGGCCTGGCCGCTCCATCCGTCCAGGGGCTGCGCCAGGAGGCCGGCGCCTCCGCGATCGTGCCGGCGACCGGAGACAGCGCCGGAAACAGGCGCTGCGCCGCCTCCGGCGTATGGCGTGCGACCGGAACGAGCCGTCCGACGGCTTGTGGGCCAAGGCGGTTGGACAGCGCGTCGACCAGCGGGGCGAGATCGGTGTCGCGTTCCTCGCCGCCCAGGCCGGCGCCCAGACGGGTCTGGCTCGGCGCCAGGGCCTCGACGCGGGTCGCGATCATCTCGGCGCTCTCGATGCCGAGCCCGGGGCGCAGATGTCCGAGCCGTTCTGCGAGGAGTTTCATGAGACGGGCAGGCGTGGCGACCGGCGCGGCCGTGGCGACGCCGCAGCTTTCGATCCGGCCATCGAGGTGCCGGCAACGAAACTCGATCGCCCGGGCGCCGCGCTCGGCAGCGGCCAGGCGGCGGCAAAGGGCGGCGATCATGTCGTCCGCGAGGCGCGCGATGTCTTCCGGGGTCGAGATCGGCTCCGGAAAGGCGCGCCGGACCGCCCAGTCGCAGGCGGGCGGAAGCGGGGATATGGGAACGTCGCGCTGACCGAACAGCCCGTCGAGCCGCTGGGCGAGAGCGTCGCCGAAACGTGCCATCAGGCCGCGACGCGGCATGCGTCGCAGGTCCCCGATCCTGCGCAGGCCGAGCCGGTCCAGCTGGTCGAGCGTCGCCGCATCGAGACGCAGCGCGGCGCAGGGCAGAGCATCCAGGACTCGCTCCGCATCGCCAGCGGAGAGGATCGTCGCGCTGCTCTCGCCGGCCCGGCCGCGAGACGGCGGACCGAAGCGCGCCAGCGCCCAGGCCGCCGCCGCCGTTCCGGCGACCGCCGCGCGGGCGGCGATGCGGCCGCGCTCCAGCCGCGCGAGCGCGTCGCGGCGCAGCCCGTTCTCGTCGCCATGCAGATGCGCGGCCCCCGTGATGTCGAGCAGCAACCCGTCCGGCGGATCGAGGGCCACGTCCGGCGTGTAGCGCTCCGCCCAGCGCGCCAGTTTCTCCAGGAAGCGGCCATCCGCAGCGGGGTCGTCGGCGACGATGCGGATGCCGGGAAGCCGGGCACGGGCGTCCGCGAGGCTCAGGCCGGGGCAAAGCCCGGCCGCCCTGGCGCGGTCGTCGACGGCGGTCAGGCGCAGCGCGCCGCCCTGACGGACGGCGACGACGCGCGGTGCCTCGGCGTCGCCGGATGCCGGCCACGCCCCGGCGGCGGCCGCTTCATCCCGCGCGTGCCTGTCGAGTTGCAGACTGGGCAGCCAGAGCGCCAGGAAGCGTCGATCCATTGGCATGGCCTGCGATGTGATCGCCGGGTGTGGGGCTGGGATGAACGGCGCCGGGGCGGTCCGCCGTCGCCAGGCGTAATCCGGAGGCCGCATGTTCGATCAGCCACGTTCCGGGCCGGCCATGCGGGGCGCGGCGCAGCGTGACATGCCAGCGTGGTGCCCCTGGCCCAAGATCCGCGCCGGCCATCATGCCTCCGCCTTTCGGGTGCGTGTGATGGGGTGCGAAGGCGGGGCCGGGATCGCTGCCCGCGGCGGCGATGCGCCAGCGCGTGCGTGCGGCGCTGTGATGCGTGCGCTCTGGCCCCTGGTCCAGGATCAGGGCGGCGATGCGGTTCGCGGCCGCGGCCAGCTGGAGGCGTCGCGAGGCGTTGAAATCGACATTGTCCAGTTCCGCCAGCACGGCAACCGGCGTTCCCGCGCGCAGCGTTTCCTCGAACGCCCAGAGGCGCTGCGCGCGCGCGCCGGCGTCGATGGTCAGCAGGCGGGCCGGGACGAGGCCAAGCGCCGCGAGCCCCGGCGCGTAGAGCGTGGCGCGACGTGCGGAGATCCAGACGACCGGCCCCCGACCGGCGAAGCCGGCGAGCAGGACGGCGGCGAAGCCTGGTGCCGCGCCATCCTCGGCCGGGCCGGAGATCTCGTGCAGGCTGCCCGCGGCAATGCCACCTCCCAGGCGGGTGTCGATCGCGGCTATGCCAAGCGACAGCGGAGGCTGGGACCCGGGGCCGGAGCGGGCCGGAGATACGCCATCGCCACCGCCGATTTCGGACGCATGCCCGCTCGATGCCTCGAGGGCGCGTACGCGGGTGACGAGATCCCGCCATCGCGATTCTCGCGTCGCGCCTTCATTCAACTTGTGAGTTTTTCTCTTTATAGTCATTCAAATCAATATTTTGTAATTCATGTTTAATGTAACGTATCACATGATCATCGTGGTGACGGATCCTGTCCGGTCATCGGTTGCATGATGATGTTCTCTTTTTGTTCTTTCAAGGGCAAAAATCGTCGCGGCGCGGCGACGCCCATCGTGCCGCGGTCAGGACAGATGCGCGGCTTGGCTCAGAGCGTCGCCAGCGCCCGGCCGAAGGTCGCGGGGTCGACATTGCCGCCCGAGCACACGACCACCACGGTGCGGCCCGCGACCGGCAGCTTGCCGCTCAGCGCGGCGGCGAGCGCCACGGCACCGCCGGGTTCCACGACTAGCTTGAGGTCGCGGAAGGCGACGCCCATCGCGCGCAGCACCTCGTCGTCGGTGACGGCGATGCCGCCGCGCAGCAGGCGGCGGTTGATCGAGAAGGTGATCTCTCCCGGGGTCGCCGCCAGCAGGGCATCGCAGATCGAGTGCGCGCCGGGGGCGTTGGCGATACGCGCATCGGCTTCCAGGGAGCGGGCATGGTCGTCGAACCCGGCGGGTTCGCAGACATGAACGGCGGTGCCAGGACTCGTCGCCTCCAGGGCGAGGGCGATGCCGGCGACCAGTCCGCCGCCCGAGGCGCAGGCGGCGACGGCGTCGATGGCGATCCCCGCGGCGCGGGCCTGGGCTGCGATCTCGAGCCCGACCGTGCCCTGACCGGCGATGATGTGCGGATCGTCATAGGGTGGCACCAGCACCGCGCCACGCTCGTCGCGGATCCGCCGACCGATCGCCTCGCGATCCTCGCCGAAGCGGTCGTAGCTCACGACCTCGGCGCCGTAGGCACGGGTGTTCGCGACCTTGATGCCCGGCGCGTCGGCGGGCATCACGATCACGGCCGGCGCGCCGACCAGCTGCGCGGCGGCGGCGACACCCTGGGCGTGGTTGCCGGAGGAGAAGGCGACGACGCCGGTGCGCCGTTCCGCCGCGGACAGCCGACCGATCCGGTTGAACGCACCGCGAAACTTGAAGGAGCCGGTACGCTGCAGCGGCTCCGCCTTGACCAGGAGGCGACCGCCGAGCCGCGCGTTGAGCAGGGGCGATTCGAGCAGCGGGGTGAGCGTCGCATGCCCGGCGATGAGGCGCGCGGCGTCTTCGATCGCGGCGAAATCGGGGGCGGCGGGATGCGGTTGGATCTGCGACATGGTCATCCTTGTCCTGTCCTGCGGTACGTTCTACCTGCCGGCGCGCGCGAAATCGCGCTCCAGCGCGACTATCCAGTCACGCTGGCCGAGCTTCTGCCGATAGATCATGAGGTTCTCGATGACCCGCTGGACGTAGTTGCGCGTCTCGTCGAAGACGATCATCTCGACCCAGTCGACGGGATCGACGTCGTCGGCTCGCGGATCGCCGTGTTCGCGGATCCATTGCGCGACGCGTCCGGGTCCGGCGTTGTAGGCGGCCAGGGCAGTGATCGAGGTATTGCCGTAATCGGTGAGGAGCCCGGCCAGATAGGCCTGCCCGAGGGTCATGTTGTAGAGCGGTTCCGCCGTCAGGCGCTGCGGCGTATGACGCTTGCCGTGGCCGAGCTGCTCCGCGACCGCACGTGCCGTCTGGGGCATCAGCTGCATCAGGCCACGAGCGCCGGCCGGGCTCACGGCATCGGCCTCGAAGGCGCTTTCCTGGCGGATCGTCGCCAGGACGAGCGCGCGCTCGGGCGCGTTGCCTGGGGGCGTGCGGATCGTCGGCCACCCTTCGTCCGGAAGCATGACGCCGGCGCGCTGGGCGGCACGCTTGGCCATCGAGACGGCAAGGTCCGGACGCCCGAGGCCGATGGCGATCTGGGCCGCCGCGCGCTTTTCGCCGGGGCTGCGGGCGACATCGATCATGCGGCGGACGAAATGCTTCACGCTGTCGTGCTCGCCGATGTCGGCGAGCAGGATCGCAGCCCGGGCGAGGTCGCTGCGCTCGACATGGGCGCGCTCCTCGCGGGTCGGCGCGGGCGGGCCACCCGGCGCGGGCCGCTCGCCATCCGGCAGCCGCAGCAGCGCGATCTGGCCGTAGAAGGTGACATTCAGCGCGGCGGCCTGACGATACCAACCGCGCGCCGTCTCGCCATCGCCCAGCGCCTCGTGCGCGCGCCCGAGCCAGTACGCGCCACGCGCCCGCGTCACCGGCAGCCGCGCGGCGCCGTGCAGCCGCGCGAAGCTGTCGCGGGCGCTGGCCGCGTCGCCGGTGCGCCGCAGGGCGATCCACCCGGCGAGGAAATTCGCGTCTGCAAAGGCCTGGCCATGCTCCGGCTCCAGCCCGTGAAGGGTGGTGACCAGCGCGAGAGCTTCCGCGGCGCGGCCTTCGCGCAGCAGGCGCCGCGCGACGATGTCCCGCTCGCGCCACCAGATGTCCGGGCGCAGCAGCGGCGCCTCGGCGCCAAGATGGATGGACAGTGCAAGGTCGTCATGACCATTGCGACGATTGTAGCGGGCACGCTCGAACAGCAATCCCGGGTCGCGTGCGAGGGATGTCGGGATGCGCGCGACGAAGTCGGCGGCGTCGTGCGTGTCGCGCGCCAGCTTGATCCGCGCCTCGGCGAGGAGCCGGCGTTCCGGGTCAAGGAGGCGCAGGAGGCGTGGCACGTCCGCCAGACGCCGTTCCCAGATCAGGCGATCGACGCGCGCCGTGTGATCCTCGACGGTCAAAGCCCCGCCGAAGCCCTTCAGCAGATCCTTCTCGACCCGCTCGGCCAGGATCATGCCGCGCCATGCGGAGCGTGCGACGCGCTCCGCGGCGTCGAGGTCGCCGGCGCGGTGATGGGCTTCGGCGAGCCGCAGGGCGCCGGCCCCCGTAAGCGGTGTCCGATCTCCGAACCACGCGCGGATGCGGGCATCGTCGCTGACCGCCGCGCTGGCCTCCTCGGCGCGGCGCAGCATCGTATCGGGCAGCGGCCAATCCGGATGCGCCGCCATGAACGCCGTGGTCGCCTCGAACCCGCCACCGCCGCGCTGCAGCTCCATCCAGCGCAGCGTCCTGGTCGCGATCTCGTGCCCGGCCGCCGCGGCGTGTGCCTCTGCCCAGCGTCCCGCGCGCGCCGCGTCGAAGGCCTTGCGCAGACGGTCGCGCTGCTGCGCGGTCACGCTCGCTGGCAGCGTCCGCGGCGCGAGCGGAGCCGCCGCCGCCGCCGCCTGTTCGCCGGGGAGCGCGGCGACGCGCGGCTCCGCGGCAGCCGCGGCGACGAGGGCGAAGGTGCAGGCGAGCGCGAGGCCAAGGGAACGAATCATCGCAGGCGATCCTAGACGAAGGGACGGCGGCTGCGGGAGCGCCGTGATCCCCGCCGTGGATCTGGCGGGCGTCGCGGCTTGCCGCTGTGATGGCCCGACTGTATCGTCCGGCCGGTTCTGTTCGGGAGAAGTCCATGTTCAAGGGTTCGCTGGTCGCGCTCATCACGCCGTTCCGGGACGGGAAGGTCGACGAGCGGGCGTTCCAGGACCTCGTCGAGTGGCATGTGCGGGAAGGAACCCATGGTCTGGTGCCCTGCGGCACGACCGGGGAATCGCCCACGCTGAGCCATGACGAGCACAAGCGTGTGGTCGAACTCTGCGTCGAGGCGGCGGCGCGGCGCATCCCGGTGATCGCCGGCAGCGGTTCGAACTCGACCGACGAAGCCATCGATCTGACCCGACACGCCCGTGACGCGGGCGCCGATGGCGCGCTGATCGTCACGCCTTATTACAACAAGCCGACCCAGGAAGGGCTGTTTCAGCACTTCAAGGCGATCGGCACCGCGGTGGACATCCCGATCGTGGTCTACAACATTCCCGGCCGGTCGGTCGTCGACATCTCCGTCGAGACCATGGCCCGCATCGCCAAGCTGCCGAACATCGTGGGCGTCAAGGAATCGACGGGTGACGTATCGCGCATCACCAAGCATCGTCTGGCGATCGGCCCGTCCTTCGTCCAATTGTCCGGTGAGGATTATCTCGCCCTGTCGCAGATGGCGGCCGGTGCGGATGGGTGCATCTCGGTGACCGCCAACGTCGCGCCACGGCAATTGTCGCAGATGCACCTGGCCTGCCAGCGCGGCGATTTCGCCGCCGCGCGCGAGATCCACGAGCGGTTGGCGCCTCTGCACGAGGCGCTGTTCGTCGAGACCAGCCCCGGGCCGGTCAAGTTCGCCGCCAGCCTGCTGGGCAAGTCGACCGCCGAGATCCGCCTGCCGCTCGTCGAACCGGGCGATGCGACGCGCGAGAAGGTGAAGGCGGCGATGATCCACGCCGGCATACTGAACTGACCCGCCGAACCGCGCCCCCGTCGCGTTTCGCGCCCGGCGCCGGGCGCTTCGCCGCTCGGCCGGAGGCATAGCGCCATGGCAAAGGCTCCCCTGCCGCGCAAGCTCGTCGCCCAGAACCGCAAGGCGCGGCACGAGTATTTCATCGACGAGACGCTCGAGGCCGGCCTCGTGCTCACCGGCACCGAGGTCAAGGCGCTGCGCGGTCATGGTGTGCAGATCGCGGAGGCCTATGCCGATCCGCGCGGCGGCGAGATGTGGCTGGTGAACGCGCACATCCCCGAATACGCGGGCGGCAACCGTCTCAACCACGAGCCCAAGCGGCCGCGCAAGCTGCTGCTTCACAAGAAGGAGATCGAGAAGATGATCGGCGCCGTCTCGCGGCAGCGCATGACGATCGTCCCGCTCGAACTGTATTTCGACGAGCGCGGCCGGGCCAAGGTCCTGCTCGGCCTCGGCAAGGGCAAGACCAAGGGCGACAAGCGCGAGACCATCAAGGAGCGCGACTGGAAGCGCGACAAGGCGCGGGTGATGCGCGAGCGCGGGTAGGGCGCTCAGCCGGGTGAACGACGGCGCGCGTCACGCGGCGATCAGGGTCCTGACCTTCGCGAAGACGGCGTCGAACATGTCCGGGGTGAGGCGACGCGTATTGGTGTTGTAGCGCGAGCAATGGAACGAGTCCGCGAGCCTCAGGCCGCCGCCAAGGTCATGGATCGCGCCATGGGCGAAGGCGGCGTCGCTACGGCGGCGCCCGAGCGCTGCAAGCACCGCGTCATGCGCGACGCGCCCCAGCGAGACGATCACCCGCACGCGTGGCATCGCGGCGATCTCGGCGCGCAGAAACCCGTTGCAGGCACGGATTTCCGCCGGTTCGGGCTTGTTGCCGGGCGGCACGCAGCGCACCGCGTTGGTGACGCGGGCATCGATCAGCGCAAGGGTGTCGCCGGACCAGGGTGCGTCTTCGCGCGGCGCGCGGAACCCGTCATTCGCGAAACCATGCGTGGCGAGCGTCGCGTAGAGGAGGTCGCCGGCATAGTCGCCCGTGAAGGGGCGTCCGCTGCGATTTGCGCCGCGCAGGCCGGGCCCCAGGCCGACGACGAGGAGCCGCGCATCCAGGGCCCCGAAGCTTGGGACGGGCGCATTATGCCAGGCAGGAAACCGTTCCCGGTTCCCGGCCCGGAACCGCTCCAGCCGCGGGCAGAGGGCGCAATCGGCCGCAGGCGCGCACGGCGTCATGCCGGTGCCGCATCCCCGTTGCCATCCCGGCGCTGCATGTCGCGCGCGACGAGGGGCGCGAGGTCGGCGAGGTCGATGAACTGGTCCGCCTGGCGGCGCAGTTCGTCGGCGACCATCGGAGCGTTGCCGCGCAGCGTCGACACGACGCTGACCCGCAGCCCCCGGCGCTGCAGCGCCTCGACGAGACGGCGGAAATCGCCGTCGCCGGAGAAGAGGACGACATGATCCAGGGTTTCGCCGAGTTCCATCATGTCGACCGCCATGTCGACCTCCATCGAGGCGCGCGGCTTGCGCCGGCCGGAGGCGTCGGCGAAGTCGCGCGCCGGTTTCGTGACGACGGTGAAGCCGTTGTAGCCGAGCCAGTCGATGAGCGGCCGTACCGGCGAGTAATCCTGGTCCTCCGGCAGGACCGTGTAGTAGAGGGCACGGATCAGGCGTGCCTTGCCCGAGAACACGGCGAGCAGCCGACGGTAATCGATGTCGACGGCGATCGTGCGCGCGGCATGGTAGAGGGCGACGCCGTCGATGAAGAGAGCGATGCGTTCGTTGCTGTGGAATCTCACTGATGCTGTTCCCGGACGAGAAGACGCGCGACGCTAGCGATGGCCGCGCGCGCCGACAAGCGGGATCCCCGCCATGATCCTGATCGCGCTCGGCAGCAATCTCGCCGGCCCGGCCGGTCCGCCCGCGGCGCAGCTCGACGCGGCGCTCGCGGCCCTGGCGGCGCGCGGCGTCGTCGTGGAGCGACGCAGCCGCTGGTGGCGTTCGGTCGCATGGCCGGATCCTGCGGACCCGCCCTTCGTCAATGGCGTCGCGCGGGTCCGCACGGAGCTGCCGCCGGCATCCCTGCTCGCGGAACTCCATGCGGTCGAAGCCATGCTCGGGCGTCGGCGCGGACGCGAGAATGCGCCGCGCAGCATCGATCTGGACCTGCTCGATCATGACGGCCTGATCGCGGCAGGGGCCGAGGGCGGACCGGTTCTGCCGCATCCGCGCCTGGCCACGCGGGGCTTTGTCCTGCTGCCGTTGCGCGAGGTCGCGCCGGACTGGCGCCATCCGGTCTCGGGTATCGACATAGCGGACCTGATCGCGGCCCTTCCGGCGCAGGACGGAATGGAACCGATTGATCGACAACCGGAATAGCGTCAAGCCGGGTTGCGTGGCGGGCACGGCGCCGCTATAGTCTCAGCCCCTCCGAACCGGCCTGGAGACTCCCAACGATGGCTCGCGTCACCGTCGAAGACTGCGTCGACAAGATCCCCAATCGCTTCGACCTCGTCATGCTCGCCGCGCAGCGCGCCCGGGAGATCTCGGCCGGCGCCCAGCTGGCAGTGGAGCGCGACAACGACAAGAACCCTGTCGTCGCCTTGCGCGAGATCGCCGACAGCGCCGTCGATCTCGGTCACCTCAACCAGTCCCTCATCACCGGCCTGCAGAAGCAGAGCGAGGTCG
>CAYSUY010000012.1:0-30058 GCA_964434345.1 uncultured Acetobacteraceae bacterium | reverse complement strand
TCGAGGAGCCGGAGGAGGACATGATGGAACTCCTCGCGGCCGACTCCCAGGTCGCCGGCGTGCCCTACGAGGCTCCGGCGGAACCGTCCGAGGAGGACATCAGCGTGGAAGGCGGCGACGATGCCGGAGCCGCGGACGAAGCCGACCGCGACGCGTGATCCCGCGCGGCGCGGCCATGCGCCGCGCCGCCGCGCACGCTCCTGAATTCGAGGGGCGGGCAGCGACGTGATCCGTCAATACGAACTCGTCGAGAAGGTTCGCGCCTACGACCCGGACGTGGACGAAGACGTCCTGAACCGGGCCTACATATTCTCGATGAAGATGCATGGCACGCAGAAGCGTGCCTCGGGCGATCCCTATTTCCTGCACCCCCTCGAAGTCGCCGGCATCCTGACCCGGTACCGGCTCGACACCCAGACCATCGCCACGGCGCTGCTCCACGACACGGTCGAGGACACGCTGACCACCGTCGAGGAGATCGAGCGGGTCTTCGGCCCGGATATCGGCCGCCTTGTCGACGGCGTCACCAAGCTGAGCCGGATCGAACTGCAATCCGACCAGACCAAGCAGGCGGAGAATTTCCGCAAGCTGCTCCTGGCGATGTCCGCGGACATACGCGTCCTGCTGGTCAAGCTCGCCGACCGGCTGCACAACATGCGGACGATCGGATACATCGCCAGCGCCGAGAAGCGGCAGCGCATCGCGCGCGAAACGATGGAGATCTACGCGCCGCTGGCCGAGCGGATCGGCATGCGGCAGATCCAGGAGGAGCTGGAAGATCTCGCCTTCGCCCAGCTCAACCCCGAAGCCCGCGCGTCGATCGTCACGCGCCTGCAATTCCTGCGCGACCGGGGTGGCAGCCTCGTCACGCGCATCGTCGATCAGATCAAGCGGGTGCTGGTCGAGGACGGCATGGACATCTGGGTGTCCGGCCGCGAGAAGTCGCCCTATTCGATCTGGCACAAGATGCAGCGCAAGAATGTCGGCTTCGAGCAATTGTCCGACATCATGGCCTTCCGCGTGGTGGTCGGCACGGTGCCCGATTGTTACCGGGCGCTCGGCGTCCTGCATGGCCGCTATCCGCTCGTACCGGGGCGGTTCAAGGACTACATCTCGACGCCGAAACCGAACGGCTACCGGTCCCTCCATACGGGCGTCATCGGGCCCGAGCAGCAGCGGATCGAGATTCAGATCCGGACCGGCGACATGCACGACGTCGCCGAGTTCGGCGTCGCCGCGCATTGGAGCTACAAGGACGGCCGGCCATCGGCGGGCGAGGGCGGGTCCTATCGCTGGCTGCGCGAATTGCTGGAGCTGCTCGAGAACGCGTCCGATCCCCAGGAGTTCCTGGAACACACCAAGCTCGAGCTGTTCCAGGACCAGGTGTTCTGCTTCACGCCGAAAGGTGCGCTGATCAGCCTTCCCCGCGGCGCGACGATCGTCGATTTCGCCTACGCGGTGCATTCCGAGGTCGGCGACCGCTGCGTCGGCGGCAAGGTCAATGGGCGGATGATGCCGTTGCGCACGCAGTTGGCCAATGGCGACCAGGTCGACGTGATCACGTCCAAGGCGCAGACGCCGTCGCCGCTCTGGGAGCGTTTCGTCGCCACGGGCAAGGCCCGCGCGCGGATCCGACGCTTCATCCGCAGCCAGCAACGCTCGCAATTCGCGGCGCTCGGCCGGTCGATGCTCCAGAAGGCCTTTCAGGCAGAGGGCTACGAGTTCGCCGACAAGGCCGTCGAGAACGTCCTGCGCGGCTTCAAGTGCCAGAGCGCCGAGGACCTCTATGCGCTGATCGGCGAGGGGCAGGTCGGCGAACGACAGGTCCTTGGCGCGATCTTCCCGGGCTCGCGGCCGCCCGCGCCGCCGCGGCGCGGCGAGAAGCCGACGGGCGGCAAGCCGGCAGGTTCCCAGCCTGGCATTCCGATCAAGGGGCTTATCCCGGGGATGGCCGTCCACTATGCCGAATGCTGTCATCCCCTGCCGGGGGATCGCATCGTCGGCATCGTCGTGCCGGGTCGTGGCGCTGTCATCCATACCATCGATTGCGATGCCCTGTCCGAACTGGGCGAGCAGCCCGACCGCTGGATCGACGTCGCCTGGGACGCGGCCTCGGACCCGCCGAGCCAGATGGTTGGGCGTATCCACCTCGTGGTTGCCAACGAGACGGGATCGCTCGGCGCCCTGACGACGGTGATCGCCAAGAACGAGGGCAACATCAGCAATCTCAAGATCGTCAACCGGACCCCCCAATTCTGGGAGATGACGATCGACGTCGAGGTCCGGAACCTCAAGCATCTGACCAATGTGATCGCGGCGTTGCGCGCGACGCCGTCCATCAACGCCGTCGAACGCGTGCGCGGATGATCCTCGGCCTCGGATCCGACCTGATCGACATCCGCCGCATCGACGCGACGCTGCGCCGCTTCGGCGACCGGTTCGCGTCCCGGGTCTTCACCGAAGGCGAGCGGCGACGCTGCGACCGTCGCGCCGCACGCGCGGAAGGTTATGCCCGCCGTTTCGCCGCCAAGGAAGCCTGCGCCAAGGCCCTGGGTACGGGGTTCCGCAGGGGCGTCTACTGGCGCGACCTCGAGGTCGTCAACCTGCCGTCTGGGCAGCCGACCATGCGCCTCTCCGGCGCCGCCGCGGCGCATCTCGCCCGGCTGGTGCCGCCGGGTTGGGAGCCCGTGATCCATGTCTCCCTGACCGACGATCCGCCCATGGCGCAGGCCATCGTGATCATCTCCGCCATCGCGCCCGGCACCGCCCGCGCTTGACATCCCGGGGTCCGGCGGTCACTAAGCCCACGCGCGCAACCTTACGGTCATATCGCACGATCATGTCCAACCGATCCCCCCAGTCTTCCGAGGGCGGCTTCATCGAGACGGTGAAGACGGTCGCCTGGGCGGTCGTGATCGCGGTCGGCATCCGCAGTCTGCTGTTCGAGCCGTTCACGATCCCCTCGGGATCGATGGTGCCCACGCTGCTGGTCGGCGATTTCGTGTTCGTGTCGAAATACAGCTACGGCTACAGCCGCTATTCCTTTCCCTTCGGCGTGGTCCCGATCCCGGATCGTTTCCCGAAGGGCGAACCTGCACGCGGCGACGTCGCGGTGTTCCGTCTGCCGAGCAACCCGTCGGAGAACTACATCAAGCGCCTGGTCGGCGTGCCAGGCGACCGGATCCAGGTGAAGGCCGGCATCCTGCACGTCAATGGCGAGGCCGTGCGTCGCGAGCGCAGCGAGGCCTGCCGTGCTGTCGCCGGTGGCGCCGAACCCGACAAGACCGGCTATCTCGAGGTCATGCCCGGCAACAAGCGTCACTGCATCTTCGAGCGCAGCGACCGTGACGAATTGGACAACACGCCGGAATTCGTCGTCCCGCCCAACCATTATTTCGCGATGGGCGACAACCGCGACAATTCGGTCGACAGCCGTTACCGCGCGCCCGACGGTTCGCGTCCGGTCGGCTTCATCCCGGCGGCCAATCTCGTCGGCCGCGCGGAGATCGTCTGGCTGTCGCTGGAAGAGGACATGCGCTGGTTCCAGGTCTGGCGCTGGCCGACCGGCCTGCGCTTCCGCAGAATGTTCACCGGCATTGAGTGAGATCGAAGCCCGCATCGGCTATGTCTTCCGCGACAAGCGGTTGCTGGAGCGTGCGCTGACCCATTCATCCCTCGTCGCGGGCGGACGCCGCGGCAAGCGCGGTTTCGACCGCCTGGAGTTCCTCGGCGATCGCGTGCTCGGGCTGGTTGTGGCGGATGCGCTCGACATCGCGTTCCCGGCCGAGGACGAAGGCGAACTGGGGCGCCGCTTCGCCACGCTGGTGAGCGCACCCAGCCTCGCGGAGATCGCGCTGGAGGTCGGGCTGTCGCGTGCGCTGCGCGTGAGCATCAGCGAAGGACCGGGGGAGGTTGCCAATCCCTCCGTCTTGGCCGATGCGTTCGAGGCCCTGCTGGGCGCTGTCTATCGCGATGGTGGCTTCGCGGCCGCCGAAGCCGTCCTGTCCCCGCGCTTCGCGCCGCGCATCGCGGCGATGCGCGATCCGCCGCGCGACCCGAAGACCGCGCTGCAGGAATGGGCGCAGGGCCGCGCGCTCGGGCTGCCGACCTACAGGCTGCTATCCTCGGCGGGGCCGGCTCACGCCCCTGAATTCCGCGTCGAGGTCGAGGTCGCGGGCGAGACCGCCGCGGGTTCGGGCAGCGCCAAACGCATTGCCGAACGTGCCGCAGCCGCAGCGCTGCTGGGCAGACTGGAGACGTCATGACACGATGCGGATATGTCGCCCTCCTGGGCGCCGCGAATGTCGGTAAATCGAGCCTCGCCAATGCGCTTGTCGGCGCGAAGGTGGCGATCGTCTCGGCCAAGGCCCAGACGACGCGCGCCCGGGTCACGGGGATCGGGATCGAGGGCGAGAGCCAGATCGTGCTGCTCGACCTGCCCGGGATCTTCGCTCCGCGCCGACGCCTGGACCATGCGATGGTGGATGCGGCCTGGCGCGGCGTCGAGGACGCCGATCGCGTGCTGCTCGTGGTCGACGCCGTCGCGGGGCTGGACGATGCGGCGCTCGCGGCGATCGCCGGGCTGTCACAGCGCGCCGGCCGGCCGGCCGATGCGGTGATCAACAAGATCGACGCGGTGAAGCGCGCGGCGCTGCTGGGACTGGCGCAGAAGATCGATGCCGCCGGCCGCTTCGAGCGGGTCTTCATGGTTTCGGCGCAGAGCGGGGATGGAATCGCCGACCTGCGTGGCTGGCTTGCCGGCCATATGCCCGAAGGGCCGTGGCTGTTTCCCGAGGACCAGCTCATGGAGTTGTCCGAGCGGCTCTTCGCGGCGGAGTTGACGCGTGAGCAGATCTTCCGCCAGCTCCACCAGGAGCTGCCCTATTCCGTCGCGGTGACCACCGACCGTTGGACCGAGAATGCCGACGGATCGGCGCGGGTCGACCAGACCGTGCATGTCGAGCGGGACGGCCAGAAGGCGATCGTCATCGGCGCGGGCGGCGCCCGGCTCAAGGCGATCGGAACGGCGGCGCGCACGGAACTGACGACCGCCCTGGGTCGCCCGATCCATCTGTTCCTGCACGTGAAGGTCGCGCCGGATTGGGGCGAGCGACCCGATTTCTACCGCGACTGGGGGCTCGAATTCGCGGCCGCGGGGCCGCGCGCACGCTGAGCGGCATCGCGCGTCATCGGCGCAGCCGGGCAAAGACCTCGGGATCGGTCACGCCCTCGCAGGCGACAGCGATCATGTCGGCGTCGCGCCCGATCCCGAGCGCGTCGCGCCATGTCGGCTTGGCGCAGCAGCGCGCGAGCGTCGCGATCGCCGCTATCCCGGTCTCGCCGATCTCGACCGGCTCGTCGCCATCCTCGCCGTCCGCCAGGCGTCGCAGCATGGCGATGGCGTCGTGGTCGGCGACCGTCGCGGCGGCATCGACGGCGGCGGCAAGGATGGGCCAGGCGATGCGCGACGGCGACCCGACGACCAACCCGTCCATGACCGAGTCGCCGGCATCGGCGAGGGCGACGGGGCGCCCGGCGGCGAGGCTCTGGCGCAGGCAGTCCGAACGCGACGGTTCGGCGGCGATCATGCGGGGGCGGGTGCCGCCCCAGGCCATCCAGGATCGCGCCGCGGTCGCGGCCATCAGCGTTCCGTTGCCGGCGGCGACGAAGACATGGCTCGGCGGCGCACCGGCCAGGGTTTCGACCAACTCGTCGGCAAGGACCGCATAGCCGGCCAGCGTGTCGCGCGCGATCGCGTCGGCACCCGCGAAGGCGATGTCGGCGATCAGGATACGATCGTCGCCGCGCGATGCCTCGGTCCTGGCCGCATCCAGCGCCGCGTCGAAATTCCCGGGCACCCGCTCGATCGTGGCGCCAAACGCGGCGATCGCGTCGCCGCGCCCCGTGCTGGTATGGGCGGGCATGAAGATGCGGCACGCGGCGCCGAGACGCGCGGCGCCCCAGGCGAGGGCGCGACCGTGATTGCCGGAGGTCGCGGCGATCGCGGTGAAGCGATGCGCCGGTTCGTCGCGACGTTCGATCGCGCGCGCCAGGGCATAGGGCGGGCCGAGCGCCTTGAAGCTGCCGACGGCGAAGCGATGGCCCTCGTGCTTGATGCGCAGCCGCGCGATGCCGAGCGCGGCGGCGAGGCGCGGCATGTCGATGAGAGGCGTCGGCGCGTGGCCGGGCCAGCTGGCGATCATGCGCCGGGCGGCGGCGACCGCCCGCTCGTCGAGGATCGCGCGCAGCGCCTCCGGATAGGCATCCGGCGCGCGAGCGGCCCCGAGGGCAAGTCCGGTCAGGTCGTCCATGAGCGGGTCCGCGTGCGGAAGGCGAGGCTTCGGGGCGTGTCCGGATCGAGCGGGAAGAGGGGGCGTCCGACCGCGCGGAACGGCAGCGCGGCGAGATTGGGGGTTGTCGGTCCAGGCGTGTCGAGGATCGTCATCGCCGCCGCGCCGGCATAGGCCTGCTGGTAGTTCATGGGGTTCTTCACGACGACGAAAGCCTTGCTGCGCGGGTCGATGCCGGCGGCGACGAAGGCTTCGTCCGCGTATTCGTAGCAGGCGTTGCTGGTGACGAGGATCTCGACGGCGCCGACCGAGAGCACCGCCGATGGACCGGTTTGCGCGCGCACGCCGCGCATCAACCCGCCCGCATAGACGAAGCTGTCGGGTGCCGCACGCAGGACGCGCGCCTCGACCTCCAGGGGTGGCCCATAGGACGGGTCACGCCGGTTGCCGAGACCAAGCCGTATGCGCGCGCCGGGGCCGGCGGCGAGCGCCGCGGCGGCCGCGGTCGCGTCGGCGATATGAATGGAGGCGGGGCTCGCCGGCGCGTGGGCGAGAAGCGCGGCGAGGGCCGCCGCGCTGTCGCCGCTCGCGCCGCCGCCGACGCAATCCGCCGCATCCGCGAGGACCACAAGGCCGCCGGACGCGAGACCCGCCGCAATCGCTCGCGCCGGGGGAAGGGTTTCGACCAGGAAACGGTGCCGGCGTTCCCACATCGCCTCGGCGATGCGACGCGCGGCGTCTGCCGCGGCCGCCTCGTCGGCATGCGCGGTGACGACGGTCGTGAAACCCAGCCCTGGCGCATCGATCCAGGGCTGGACGCAGAAATGCGCGATGTCCCGCACGGGGCCCGCGATCAGCGACTGGGCGAGCGCGCGGATCTCCGCCATCGGCCCGTCGCCACGCGTGCGCTGCTTCTGGGCGGGTACGATGAGCGGCAGGCGGCAGCGCAGCATGACCGGTTTGAGGCGCCCGCCCGCCATCTCGCGCAGCATGGCGAGCGCCCGCCGCCCGGTTTCGTGCGTGTCGTCGTGCGGGTAGTGGCGGTAACCGGTCAGGATGTCGCAATTGTCGAGCATGCGGTCGGTGACATGCGCATGCAGGTCGCAACTGACCGCGATCGGCGTGTCCGGCCGCAAGGCGCGCACCCGTGCGAGGATCTCGCCGTCGACGTCGAGGCTGTCCTCGGACACGAATGCCCCGTGAAGCGCGAGATAGATCCCGTCGACCGGCGGCAGCGCCGCGATGCGAGTGACCAGTGCGTCCACGAGGTCCGCGGTCGTTCGCGCTTCGACGCGGCCACCGGCGCCGCCATGGGTCGCGATCAGCGGCAGCAGGACGTCGCCGGTGGCCTCGGCCTCGTCGATCGCACCGCCGATCTCGGTACCGGTGCCGCGCAACCGGTCCAGCACCTGCGCGTCGGCGAACAGGTACTTGGACGCAAAATCGGCCCTGGTGGCGATCACCGGCGAAAACGTGTTGCCCTCGAACAGAAGCGCTCCGACCGCGAACCGCATCCCGTCTTCCCCGTCGATCATCCCGCGATGCGGCAGTCTAGCATCGCGCCGCGGGCCCTCGTCTCGGTTCCGTCTTTGGGGTAAGCCTGCGGCGGTGGAATGGACCGACGAAGGATTGATCCTGTCGCGACGGCGGCTGGGCGAGACGGATGCGGTGGTCGCGCTGTTCACGCGCGACCATGGACGTCATCTCGGGCTGGTCCGCGGCGGGGCAGGGCGCCGGCGGGGTGCCTCGCTGCAGCCCGGATCCATCGCCGTGGCCCGCTGGCGCGCGCGCCTCGAGGCGCAGCTCGGGACATTCGCCCTCGAGATCCTCGTTCCAACCGCTGCCGCCTTCATGGACGACGCAGGTCGTCTCGACATCCTCGTCGCGGCGGCCGAATTGCTGGATGCCGTGCTGCCGGAGCGGCAATCGCATCGCGAACTCTACGACGCGACGCGCGCCTTCTTCGAGGCGCTCGACCAGGATGTCCTGGCCGGTGCGCTGCTGGTTCGCTGGGAGGCCGGGGTGCTGGCGGCGCTTGGATACGGCCTGGATCTGTCCTGCTGCGCGGCGACCGGCTCGACGGAGGATCTGGTCCATGTGAGCCCACGCAGCGGCCGGGCTGTGTCGCGGGCGGGCGGGCGGCTCCACGCGGACAGGCTGCTAGCGCTGCCGCCCTTCCTGCGCGACCCCGGTCCCGCGATCGCCGCCGGCGATGTCGCCGCCGGGCTCGCGCTGACCGGGCATTTCCTGGGTCGCCACTTGCTGGCGCCGGCCGGCAGACAGGATCTTCCGGCGCGCGTGCGCGTCGTTGAACGCGCGGCGCGCATGGCTAGACTGCCCGCCCCCTGATCCTCCGACCGCATCGAGTCGTCCATGGCCGCGAAGCCGCTTCCCGTTTCCGAGATCCAGCCCGTCGCCCTCACCGACGCGCTGGGAGAGCGCTACCTGTCCTACGCGCTCTCCACGATCATGGCGCGCTCGCTTCCGGATGTCCGGGACGGGCTCAAGCCGGTGCATCGGCGGCTACTGTTCGCGATGCGGCAGTTGCGGCTCGATCCCGACCAGGGGTTCAAGAAATGCGCGCGCATCGTCGGCGACGTGATGGGCAAATATCATCCGCATGGCGATCAGGCGATCTACGACGCGATGGTCCGTCTCGCGCAGTCCTTCGCGCAGCGCTATCCACTGGTCGACGGGCAGGGAAATTTCGGCAATGTCGACGGCGATAACGCGGCGGCGATGCGCTACACCGAGGCGCGCCTGACCGAGGTCGCCCAGGCCCTGCTGGAGGGCATCGACGACGACGCGGTCGATTTCCGCGACACCTATGACGGCGAGGGGGCGGAACCCGTCGTCCTGCCGGCGGCGTTCCCCAACCTTCTGGCCAATGGTGCCGCCGGGATCGCGGTCGGCATGGCGACATCCGTGCCGCCGCACAATGTCGGCGAGGTCTGTGCGGCGCTGCTGCATCTCGTCAGGTTTCCGAAGGCCACGATCGCCAAGTTGGTCGATCTCATGCCCGGTCCGGATTTTCCGACCGGCGGCGAATTGGTCGAGAGCCGTGCGGCGATCGAGGAGGCCTATGCGACAGGTCGTGGTGCGTTCCGCGTGCGCGCGCGCTGGACGGTCGAGAAGCTGGCCCTGGGACAGTTCCAGGTCGTGGTCACCGAAATCCCGTACCAGGTCCAGAAATCCCGCCTGATCGAGCGCATGGCTGAACTGCTCCAGGACAAGAAGCTGGCCCTGCTCGGCGATGTCCGCGACGAATCCGCCGAGGACGTGCGCATCGTGCTGGAGCCGAAGAGCCGCAACGTCGATCCCCAGGTGCTGATGGAATCGCTGTTCCGTCAGACCGACCTGGAGATCCGCTTCTCCCTCAACATGAACGTCCTCGACGGCGGGACGATGCCGCGGGTGATGAACCTGCGCGAGGTGCTGCAGGCCTTTCTCGACCATCGCCACGTCGTCCTGGTGCGCAGGTCGAAATTCCGGCTGGGCAACATCGAGAAGCGCCTCGAGGTTCTCGACGGCTTCCTGATCGCCTATCTCAATCTCGACGAGGTCATCCGCATCATCCGGACAGAGGACGAGCCCAAGCCGGTCCTGATGAAGCGGTTCCGTCTCACCGACAACCAGGCCGAGGCGATCCTCAACATGCGCCTGCGCAGCCTGCGCAAGCTCGAGGAGATGGAGATCCGCGGCGAGCACGGACGGTTGACCGCCGAGCGCCGCGAGCTCGAGCGGCTGCTTGGGGACGAGAAGCTGCGGTGGGACAGGATCGCCGCCGAGATCGGCGAGATCCGCGCGAAGTTCGGCGAAAAGACCGCGCTCGGTCGCCGCCGGACCCTGCTGGGCGATGCCCCGGCCGAACTGGCCGTGCCGGTCGAGGCGCTGATCGAGCGCGAGAACCTGACGGTCATCTGCTCCGAGAAAGGCTGGGTACGCGCCTTCAAGGGGCATCTGGAGGATCTCTCGGATCTGCGGTTCAAGACCGACGACTCCCTCGGCCAGGCTCTGCGTTGCGAGAGCACGGACAAGATCCTGGTCTTCGCGTCCAATGGCCGGTTCTACACCCTGGGCGCCGACAAGCTGCCGGGGGCCCGCGGCGACGGCGAACCGCTGAAGATGATGCTCGACATGGGCGACGCCGAAATCGTCCACATGATGCTCTTCAAGGGCGGTCGGAAGTTGCTGGTGGCGTCCAGCGACGGGCGTGGTTTCGTCGTGCCCGAAGACGAGGTCCTCGCCCAGACCCGCGCCGGCAAGCAGGTCCTGAACCTTGGCGACGGCGCGAAGGCGAGGGTCTGCACGGTTGCCGAGGGCGACATGGTCGCGGCGATCGGCGATAACCGAAAGCTGCTTTTCTTCAGGCTGTCGGAGCTTCCCGAGATGGCTCGGGGGCGGGGCGTGGCGCTTCAGAAATACAAGGACGGCGAACTCGCCGACGCGAAGGTCTGGCGCTGGGCCGATGGTGGCTGGTGGCGCGGCGGCGGAGATGTCGACCTCAAGCCGTGGCGAGGCGAACGCGGCCAGGCCGGCCGTCTGCCGCCACCAGGTTTCCCGCGCGCGCGCCGTCTCACCTGATTTGCCTTCTCGGGGGCCGAAGGGTACAAGGCGCCGTTTTGCGGCAGGATCGACAGGAGCAGCCCCCGCGCGCCCGTCGACCGCCCTTGGGAGGCAAGTCGTGGATTTCCTGGCGCATGTCGTCCGCGTCGTCGACGCGGTGAACGAGTTCATCGGCCGCGTGGTGATGTGGCTGTCCCTCGGTGTCGTGCTGGTCTGCTTCGCGACCGTCTATCTGCGCTATGCGCTGGAGACCGGGCGGCCCTGGATCCAGGAACTCTATGTCTGGCAGCACGCCATCGTGTTCCTGGTCGGCGCCGGCTACACGCTGCTTCATGGTGGCCATGTCCGGGTCGACCTGTTCTATGGGAAGATGAGCGATCGGCGGCGGGCGCTGGTCGACATCTTCGGGACCGTCGTTCTCCTCTGGCCCTTCGCGATCGTGATCGCCTACGAGTCGACCCCGATGGTCGTGCTGTCCTGGGCCAACAACGAGGTCTCGCAGCAGCCGGGCGGCATGCCGGCCATGTGGTTCCTCAAGGCCATGCTGCACGTGTTCTGCGCCGTGATCTTCATCCAGGGCATGGCGGTCGTCGCGCGCGGATTGCTCGTCCTCGGCGGACGGACGCAATACGCCCAGCAAGCCTCGACGCATTGAGGGGGGACGTATCATGGACGCGGCTTTGATCGGCGAGATCCTCTCGGTTCTCCTTTTCTTCGGCATTGTCGGGACGCTGATGCTCGGCTTCCCGGTCGCCTTCACGCTCGGCGGCACCTCGCTCATCTTCGCCTTCGTCGGGCATGAGTTCGGTGCCTTCGACTTCGCGCTTCTGAAGGGGCTGCCGTCGCGCTTCTTCGGCACCATGATCAACGAAGTCCTGGTGGCGGTGCCGCTCTTCGTCTTCATGGGCATGGTGCTGGAGAAATCCGGCATCGCCGAACGCCTCCTGACGACGATGGGACAGTTGTTCGGCAATCTGCGGGGTGGGCTCGCGATCTCCGTCGTGATCGTCGGCGCACTGCTGGCGGCCTCCACGGGCGTCGTCGGCGCGACCGTGGTCACCATGGGATTGCTGTCGCTGCCCGCGATGCTGCGTGCCGGCTACGACCCACGGCTCGCGACCGGAGTCATCTGCGCATCGGGTACGCTCGGCCAGATCATCCCGCCATCGACCGTCCTGATCTTCCTGGCCGATATCCTGCAGGGCGCCAACACGGCGGCGCAGGCGGCCAAGGGCAATTATTCTCCGGACACCGTTTCGGTCGGCGACCTCTTCGCCGGCAGCATGATCCCCGGCGTGGGGTTGGCGCTGCTTTACATCGTTTACGTCGTCTTCAAGGCGGTGACCGATCCCAAATCCTGCCCGCCGCTGGGCATGACAGACGATGAGAAGAAGGGCTTGGCACGTCGTGTCGTCATCGCCCTCATCCCGCCGATCCTGCTGATCATCGCGGTGCTCGGCTCGATCGTCGCCGGTGTGGCGACGCCCACGGAGTCCGCGTCGGTGGGTTCGCTGGGCGCAATCATGCTGACGCTCAGCAAGGCCATCAGCGAGCGTCTCGGCCGCCACATGTCGACCGAGGACCTCGAGCGCAAGCTGTTCTGGTTCTGGATCGGCTTCATCGGCCTGCTCGTCGCCCTGGGCTGGGTCATGGGTTCAGTCGGCCTGCTGACGGCGCTCGTCATTTCGGTCATCGCAGGCCTCGTCTGGTGCCTGTCGGTGCCGGAGCTTCGCCGCGAGGTCGTGACCACCATGTTTGGCGCCGTGCGTGGCACGACGCTGATCAGCTCGATGGTCTTCGTGATCCTGCTCGGCGCCTCGATCTTCTCGCTGGTGTTCCGCGGCCTGGGAGGCGACCACATGGTGGAGCGGGCCCTGGTGGACATGCCGGGCGGCGCGTATGGCGCGCTCGCCATCGTCATGTTCGTGATGTTTGTTCTGGGTTTCTTCCTGGATACTTTCGAGATCATCTTCATCACCGTGCCGATCGCGGGGCCGGTTCTCCTGAAGATGGACATCGATGCGGTCTGGCTCGGCGTGATGATTGGCGTCAATCTTCAGACCAGCTTCCTCACCCCGCCGTTCGGTTTCGCCCTGTTCTATCTGCGCGGCGTCGCCTCGCGTCTCGTGACGACCGCTCATATCTACCGAGGAATCATTCCCTTCGTCGCGATCCAGGTTCTGATGCTCTTCATCCTTGTCGCTGAACCACGGCTCGGGACGTGGCTGCCGGATGTGATCTACCGCTCGGCTCCCCCCGTGCCGGAAGGCGAGCGCAAGCCCGACGACTTCGCGCCGGGGTCGGAGAGCGAGAGCTACAGCTCGGACGAGGAAATCTAGGCCGCAACGCAAAAGGGCCCGGGATCGCTCCCGGGCCCTCGATCCGTCGCCGCTCGCGCGGGACGTGTCGCTGCTCTTACTTGATGTAGTCGAAGGGCAGGCCGCGCGCGTCGAGATAGGCGCCCTCGGCGAAACGGCTGTACTGGACCAGATCGGCGCGCGCCTTCAGGTAGCTCGCGAAGATCTCCTTGGTCACCGGATCCGCCTTCTCGCGGACCTCGCCCAGGTATTCGCGCGCCGCGTTGCCGAACGCCATCAGGATGTCGCGCGGGGTACGCAGGAAGCGGACGCCGTGCTGGTTGCGCAGCACGTTCATCGCTTCCGCCGAGCGCATCGTGTACTCGGCCCACATGTCGTCATGTGCCCAGCCGCAGGCGACCTGCACCGCCGCCTTCAGGTCGTTGGGCAGCGCGTCCCACTTGGCCTTGTTCATCATGAACTGCAGCGCGGAGCCGGGCTCGTGGAAGCCCGGGCCGTAGCAGATCTTGGCGACCTGATAGAAGCCGAGCGCGAGGTCGTTATAGGGACCGATCCACTCGGCGCCATCGACCGCGCCGGACTGCAGGGCCGCGAAGATCTCGCCGCCGGGCAGCACGACCTGCTGGGCGCCGAGCTTGGCGAGGATCGCGCCGCCCCAGCCGGGCATGCGCAGCTTCTTGCCCTTGTAGTCGTCCACCGACTTGATCTCGGTGCGGTACCAGCCGAGGGCCTGGGTTCCGGTGTTGCCGGCGATGAAGGCCTTCAGGTTGTACTGCGCATAGAGCTTGTCCCAGAGTGCCTGACCGCCGCCGAAATTGATCCAGGCCGACATCTCGTTCGCGGAGAAGCCGAATGGCACGCAGGTGAAGAACTGGCAGCCCTGGTTCTTGCCGATATGGTAGTAGGACGCGTCGTGATAGCAGTCGAGCGTCCCCGACGACACGGCGTCGAAGCCCTGGAGCGCCGGCACGACTTCACCCGCCGAGAAGACGCGGATGGTCAGCTTGCCGTCGGTCATCCGACCGATATTCGCCGCGAGGCGTTCGGCACCGGTCTGGACGCCGCCCATGCCCTTCGGCCAGGACGTGCCCATGCGCCACTCGATGCGGCCCTGCGCGATCGCCGGCGCGGCGATGGTGGACGCGGCGGCGGCGACGCCCGCGACGCCATAGGTGCCGGCATTCTTGAATAAGGAACGACGCTTCATATGAGGAATACCTCCCAGGTTATTGTCGCTTGCGACGCGCGGGGGAGCGCGTCGCGATCTCTTCGCGGCGGGGACAGGCAAGGCCGCGACGGGGGCGGAAGCTACAGGGGACCGACACCGGCTGCAACGTGCGCCGTTGGGCTCAGAGGGCGAAATCCGGTCCGGTGACGGCGGGCGGGAGTGGCCGCCAGCCATCGGTGGTCAGCGCCTCGAGAGGCTGGAACCGGATCTTGTAGGACATCTTCCGGCTCTCGGCGATCCAATATCCAAGATAGACGTGATCGAGCCCCTCGTCACGCGCATGCCCGATCATCCACAATATGGCCTGTGATCCGAGGCTGCGTCCGGGCTGGTCGGGATCGAAGAACGTGTAGACCGCCGACAATCCGCGGGACAGACGGTCCACCAGCGAGGCGGCGACGAGGGCGCCGGACGCGTCGCGGAATTCCACGATGCCGCCGTCGATCTGACCGATCTCCACCATGCCCCTGAATTCGCCCCGGTCCATCGAAGCCATGTCGCCGCCCGTATGGCGTCCGTCCTGATAGCGGCGGAAGAGATCGAATTGCTCGTCGGTCGAGCGGGCAGGACGCCAGGCCGCGGTCAGGTCCGCGTTGCGGGCCATGATCCGCCGCCAGGGGCGCGTGAACGCGAACTCGCGTGCCGGAATGCGGACGGCGACGCAGGCGCTGCAGCTCGGACAGGCCGGTCGGTATGCAAATCCGAGCGACCGGCGGAACCCGGCCTCGGACAGCAGGTCATAGGCGAGGGTGGCGTTCGGGCCGCCGATATCGGCGAAGATGCGCCGCTCCGTCCTGCCGTCGATGTAGGGGCAGGCGGAGGGTGCCGAATAATAGAAACGCGGCGCCGTGGCGTGGGGATGGGTCATTGCGGACCCCGGCCGTGAGCCGTGATGGGATCGGGGACCGCGCGGCGCAGAACGATGGTGCCGGCGACCAGGTCGTGGAGCGTACGACGATGGGGCAGGAAGAACACGGCGAGCAGCACCAGACCGCCAGTCGGCGGGACCGTCAGGTAGAACAGTGCCGTCAAGACGAGGGCCTGCAGCAGGGACGGGCGCCGGTACCGCAAATCGGTCACGACGAGGCCGAACAGGCGTTGACCCCAGGTCGCGCCTTGCAGCCCGATCGTGAGGACGTGATAAGCCGCAGGAAGTCCCACCAGGAGAGCGAAGCTGGGCGACAGCAATCCGAGGCTGAGGATCGTGGCTCCGAACAGCGCCACCCAGGCAAGCCCCCAGAGCAACGCGATCACGCAGAGATCGACGCCATAGCCAAGGACACGCCGAAGCAGGACACCCTGCAGCGAGGCGGGGCCGAGGCGTGTCAGGCCGCCTGGACCGGGCGCCTCGGGGAGGTTCGCGTACGCGGCGGGCATCTGTCTGCTGATCGTGAGCGTTCGGCTGAAGACCCAAGTACCTTGAACCGCGCGCCGCCGGACTTCAAGCGGCGTGGTCAGTTCGGCTTGACCGGCGGGTTCTCGCGCAGGAGGACGATCGAGATCCTCCGGTTGCGCGGATCATTCGGATTTTCCGGGAACAGGGGATCCTGCTCCGCCTTTCCGACGACGCGGTTGATGCGCTCGCGCGGCAGGCCGGTCTCGAGAAGCATGCGCCGGCTCGAATTGGCACGGTCGGTCGAAAGCTCCCAGTTGCCATAGTTGCGGTTGTTGTTCTGGAACTGGATCGCGTCGGTATGACCTGTGACGGCGATCTGGTTGGGCAGGCGCTGGACGATCCGGGTCACGGCGGCAAGCAGCTTGCGGGTGTGCTCCATGGGGGCGGCAGAGCCGAGCGGGAACATCGAATAGCGCCCCTGATCGACGATCTGGATGCGCAGGCCCTCCGGCGTGCGATCGACGAGAAGGTTCTCGGCGAGTTGCTTCAGTTCGGGAATGTCCTCGATCGCCTGCCTCAGATCGGCCTCGGCCTTGCGGAAGCTTTCCTCTTCCTGGCGTGCGAGCTGTTCCTTCAGGCGCTGCTCGCCGATCTTGCCAGGGCCGTCCTTGTCGAAATCCTTGTCCTTGTCCTTTTCCTTGTCGAAATCCTTGTCCTTGTCTTTGTCTTTGTCCTTGTCCTTGTCCTTGTCGCCATCCCGGGCCTTGTCCCGCAGAGCGTTGATGGCACCGTTGGATCGGTCCGCCGGTTCCGTGGGATCCGTGTATTCCGGGGGCTTGCCTTCCCCCTCTGTATCGGGTGGCGCTTCGGTCTCGTTCGCATCCGGGGCGACGGGGATGGACATCACCACGCCGGCGGCCTTGCGTTCCATCTCCCCAGGGGAAATCGTCATTCCCCCCAGAACGCCACCGCCACCCGAATTCGACCGCGATACAGAATCCGGCATGAAGTAATTGGCGATGCCGAGTTTCTGGTCCTCCGTGGTGACGTTGAGCAGCCACAGCAGCAGGAAGAACGCCATCATCGCGGTGACGAAATCGGCGTAGGCGACCTTCCACGCGCCGCCATGGTGGCCGTGGTCGCCGTGCCCGCCCTTTTTCTTGAGGATGAGGACCGGCTTTTCGCCGTCCTTGCCCTTGCCAGCCATGATCCCTTCGACGCTGCGATCCCGGTCCGGTCGACCGCCGATCCTGATAGCGAATTGTCGTTAACAAAACCTTTCCTGACCCGATCCGGCTGCTGGACGCGCCGGATCAGCGCGTTGCGGTCGGGACGAATTCCAAGGTCCGGCCGGAGCGTGCGAGGGCGGTGCGGTCGCCGTCGAGGCGGAGCAGTGCGCCATCCGCCCATGGCGCCGCGAGGTCGCCCCAATGGCGCGACAGGGGGTACCCGGATTGTCCCGGCGCGATCATGAAGCGCGATGCGTCGAGATCCGCGAGATCGTAGACCGCGCGCAGACCCGCTCCGTGTACCACAGGAAACGCGTCCAAAGCCGATCCCCTGGGCGTGGCACGATTGACGGTGAAATTGTCGCCGTCGGTCTGGACGGCGAAACCGAACCAGCGGTCGAGGAGCGGAACCGATCTCCAGACAGGGTTCTCGAAAGATGCGCGATGGGCATCTCCCCAGCGCCAGGCCTCCATCCGGGTGCCGAAGCGGGTGCGCAGGGCCGAAAGCGCCGCCGCGAGGGTTCTGTCCATCGCTGCCCGGCAATCGTAGCGCGCGCACAGCCAGGAGGTGTCCGACGCGATCGCCAGCATGAGCGCCGGAGCCTCGCGCGCGGCGGCCAGCTGCGCCTGGGCCTCGTCGCCAAGCAGGTGTCGGAGCGCGTCGCCCCGCAACGCGCGCATCCACGCGTTGAAGACCAGCGGCTCGAACCGGTCGCGGCGCATCTCGGCGGGCCAGGCGCGCAGCGCCGCGAGCGCCGCGCGTGCCTCCGGATCGCGCGGGACCCAGCCAGCCGTGGCGGTAAGAAACGCCTGCGCGAAGGTCGAGACGGCGTCCATCTGCCAGGCGGCCGCGCCGGCAATGTCCTGGTCGGTCGCATCGGAAAGCCCCGCCTGCAGGCGCAGCCCCCGATAGGGCGCGTCCCAGTCGGCCGTCAGGAAAACGCCTGTCCGCTCGCCCACCAGCCTGTTGTTGGCATTCATGAGGAACCCGCCGGGCGGATCGACCGCGCGCGGCAACGCCTCGGACGGGATCATCCCGATCCATGCGTGGCGGTCGTCCCAGCCCGGAACCGGCAGGCTGCCATCGCCGCCGCGCCGGATCGGAACGGCGCCGATCGCCGCAAGCGCGATCCGGCCCTCGCGATCCGCGGCGAACAGGTTCTGGACCGGCGCGCGCCAGTCGCGTGCCGCCTCCAGGAGGGATGGAACGTCGCGCGCCGCCATCATGCGCATCAGCGCCGCCGCGGTCGTGTTCGGACCTAGGTCGAGGGCGCTGCGCAGGACCAGGACATGCCCCTCTGGGGCCGCTTCCTGTCCTGGTCTCGCCCCGAGCAGATCGGCGAGCACCGGGCCATTGCGGGAGCGGCGGATTTCGATCGTCTCGGGCGCGGCTTCGCCCTTGACCGCGATGGCGTGGCGCGTTGACACGAAGGAGGCTGGCCCGGATGGCGTGGCGTAACGTCCGGCATCGCCCGGTTCCAGGCGCTCGACGACGAGGTCGAAAACATCCGCGCCGGTCGTCGTCATGCCCCAGGCGACGCGTCCATTGTGACCGAGCACGACGCCAGGAACGCCCGGCGCGCTGGCACCGACGCGGCGGAACCCCGGAGCCTCGAGCCGCATGAGATACCAGACGCCTGGCGCGCCGAGTTGCAGGTGCGGATCGTTGGCGAGCAGCGGCTTGCCGCTGCGCGTGCGTGTGCCCGCGAACACCCAGCCATTCGAGGCATGCGGCGGTGCCGGTTGCGGTGGCAGGGCGTCGATGACGGCAGCGAGGCGTCCGGGCGCCCAGTCACCGATCTCCTGCGCGATCGATGTCGCGGCATCGGGCATCCAGTCCGGCCACAGCAGGCGCAGCAGGTCGGGTTCATGTCCCAGTGCCGAAAGACGCAGCCGCGCCAGTTCGTCGCGCCAGTTTCCCGACAGGTGGATCGCCATCACCTCGCCCCAGAGGAGCGAATCGACGGGATGCCACGGCTCCGGCATCCGGCCGGAGAGGCGGAGTTCGAGCGGCAGGGCGCCGCCGGACGCCGTCAGATAGGCGTTGACGCCGCGCGCATAGGCCGCGAGCACCATCCGGCTGTCCTCCGGCATCAGCGCATGGGCGCGCTCGGCGCGCGCCACCAGGTCCAGGCCCCGCATGAAACGGTCATTGGCGATGCCTGTGCGGCCGATGAGCTCGGCGAGGCGTCCCCTCGCGACCATGCGCATCGCGTCCATCTGCGCGAAGCGGTCCTGCGCGTGGAGATAGCCTTGGGCAGCGTAGGCGTCCTGTGCGGAGGTCGCGAACACATGTGGAATGCCCTGTGTGTCGCGGATCGCGCTGACCGGGGCCTCGAGCCCGGCGAGTTCGAGGCGGCCGGAGACGCGCGGTGCCGAGCGTTCGACCCAGCCCCATGCGCCAAGCGCCGCCGCCGCCAGGATCGCGCCCGTCGCGAGGGCCGCGCGGCGCAGCAGGCGCCCCCGCCGCGGACGATCAGCCAGCGCCTGATCCGGCATCGCGGCCGCGGCCCAGCAGGCTGTTGAGCAGCAGCGCCCCGAAGATGAGCGCGCCACCCGACAGGGCCATCGCGGTCGGCTGCTCGCCATAGGCCAGCCAGACCCAGACCGGACCCAGCACCGTCTCCAGCAGGGTGAAGAGCCCGACCTCGACCGCCGGCAGATAGCGCATCGCCAGGGTGATCAGGACGCAGCCCCCGGCAAGCTGCACCGTGCCCATCACGAGTACGATCGCGGCGTCGCGCGGGCTCGCCTCGAACGGAAGGGCGAGGGGCAGCGCGAGCGGCAGCGAGATCAAACCTGCGATCAGTACGGTCGGCACCATGTCCGTCGATCCGCCATGTCGTCGATTGATCACGACATTGGCGGCGAGGCCCAGCGGGACGCCGAGGGCGAAGAGGATGCCGAGAAACCCCTCGCCGGAAAGCGAGTCCAGCACCATGGCCGTGAGGCCGGCCGCCGCCACGCCGATCGCGACCCAGGTCCGCGGCGCAACGCGCTCTCCGAGGAACAGCAGGCCGGCGATCGCGCCGAAAAGCGGCGCGAGGCTCATCACGACCGTGGTGTTGGCCACGGTCGTCCGCGTCACCGAGAGGATGAAGGCGAAAAAGGTCGAGGCGAGGCAGGCCGCCGACACGATGCCCCAGGGACCGACGGCGAGGATCTTGGCGACCACGCGCTGTCGGTGCCATGCGCAGAGAACGACGAAAAGGGCGACCGTCAGCGACAAAGACCGCCAGAACACGATCTCGAACCCGTCGGGCGGCGCGTCGAGCGTGCGGATCCAGAACCCCCCGCTGCTGAAGCAGAGATTGGCCAGCACGGCGAGGATCAGGCCGCGTCGGCGCAGCGTGCGGTCGGGGGTGGGATCGGTCATGTGGCCCTTGCCGTGCCGGTGGAACGGCCGATCGTCGTCGCGACGATCGACAGGATCAACGCACCCAGGATGATGCTCCCGCCCAGCAGGGTGGCCTCGGGCGGCACCTCGTCGACGACCGCCCAGACCAGTAGCGGTCCCGCCACGGGTTCGAGCAAGGTGAGCAGCGCGACCGGCGCGGCCGGCAGGTGACGGAGCGCGAAAAAGAAGAGGGAGAGGCCGACCGCGATCTGGAACGCTCCGAGCAGGACGAGCGCCGCGATGTCCACCGCCGAAACGTCGAGCGGCGCGCCGACCGCGAAGGATATCCCCGCCGCGAGCGCGGCGGCGAGCGCCGCGAGCGGAAGCAAGTCCAGGGCCTTCAGGTGCCGGACGATCAGGATGTTGATCGCGCCGCATGTCGCCGTCAGCAGGGCCATCATGTCGCCTGCCAGGCGCCCGCCTCCAGCCGACGCTGCCACGATGGGAAACAGTCCGGCGATGGCGAGCACGACCGCCACGAGGGTGAGGCGATGCGGGCGTTCGCGCAGTACGGCCCAGGCCAGAAGCGGCATCAGGAGAGGGCTCGCGGTCTGGAGGAACAGGACGTTGGCGACGCTGGTCGCGTTCATCGCCAGCACATGGATCACGAATGTCCCGCCGACGCAGACCATGCTCGCCACGCCCGCCCATCCGGCCGCGCGCATGTCGCGGATCGCTGGCGCGCCGCCGCGCATCGCCAGGAGCACGAGCAGGGCGATCGCACCCCCGAGCGATCGCCACCCCGCTTGCTCCCACGGGCCTGCGCTCTCGACGATGCGCATCACGACGCCACCGACCGACCAGGTCAGCGGCGCGAGGATCGCGGCGGCGAGGGCGAGGAAACGCGGATCGCGGTGTCCGGACGGGGAGGGGATCTGCACGGCGGTGACGTGATCTAGCGGCCGGTTCGGCGCGCTGTCCAGCGGCAACATCGCATGACCGGCCGCGCCCATGCGCACCGCGAGATCCGGTGTATGCTGGCGCCCATGACACCCCGTCTGCGCACCGTTCCCTTCCTGCTGCCGCAGGGTTTCTTCGACCTCGCCTACGCCGAGTGGGGGCCGGCCACGGGTGTTCCGGTGGTCTGCGCCCATGGTCTGACGCGCAACGCACGCGATTTCGACCCGCTCGCCCGGGCGCTCGCCGAAGCCGGACGACGCGTGGTCGCCGTCGATTTTCCGGGGCGCGGCCGCAGCGCGTGGCTACCGGACCCGGCGCTTTATTCCTATCCCGTCTATCTCGGCGCGCTGTCCGCGCTGCTTGCGCGGCTCGACGCGCCGGCGATCGACTGGATCGGGACGTCGATGGGGGGGCTCGCCGGGATGATGCTGGCGGCCCAGGCCGGCACACCCATCGCGCGGATGGTCGTCAACGATGTCGGACCGTTCATTCCGAAAGCCGCTCTCGAGCGGATCGCGGCCTATGTCGGCAAGGCGCCACGTTTCGCGACTCTGGCGGAGGTGGAGGCGTATCTGCGCGTCGTCGCCGCGCCGTTCGGTCCCCTGACCGATGCGCAATGGCAGCATCTCGCGGAGCATGGGGCCGTGCGCGAGGGCGCGTCTTGGCGTCTCGCATACGATCCGGCCATCGCGGCGGCGTTCCAGGCGGGTCCGATCGCGGATGTCGATCTCTGGCCGATCTGGGAGCGCGTGGCGTGTCCTGTGATGCTGATCCGCGGCGCCGAGTCGGATCTGCTGACGGCGGCGACGGCGGCCGAGATGGGACGGCGAGGCGGCGCCCGGCTGTCGACCGTCACGTTCGCCGGATGCGGCCACGCGCCGGCGCTCATGGCGCCGGACCAGATCGCCGCCGTCGGGGCTTTCCTCGCCGAGCCGGTCGGTCAACCGCGCAGCGACTCGGCCGCCTCGAGCGCGAAATAGGTCAAGATCCCGTCGGCGCCCGCGCGTCTGAAGGCCAGAAGGGCTTCGAGGACGACGGCCCGGTCCATCCAGCCGCGTTCGATCGCGCCGGCGAGCATCGCGTACTCGCCCGACACCTGGTAGGCGAAGGTCGGAACGGCAAAACGGTCCTTCACGCGCCGCACGATGTCGAGATAGGGCATGCCGGGCTTCACCATCACCATGTCGGCGCCCTCGGCGATGTCGAGCGCCACCTCACGCAGCGCCTCGTCGCCGTTCCCGGGATCCATCTGGTATCCGCGCTTGCCTTCGCCGCCGAGCTTGCGTCCCGCCCCGATCGCGTCGCGGAAGGGGCCGTAAAAGGCGGAGGCGTATTTGGCCGCGTAACTCATGATCCGCACATGGTGGAAGTTCGCGGCGTCGAGCGCGTCGCGGATGGCGCCGATCCGTCCGTCCATCATGTCGGACGGCGCGATGACGTCGCAGCCCGCCTCGGCCTGGGTCAGGCTCTGGCGCACCAGGGCGGCGACGGTCGGGTCGTTGGCGACGCGATCACCCTCGAGCAATCCGTCATGGCCATGCGTGGTGAAGGGATCGAGCGCGACATCGCACATCACGCCGATCTCCGGCACGCGCGCCTTGACCGCGCGGACGGCGCGACAGACGAGGTTGTCCGGGTTCCATGCCTCTTCGCCACCCTCGCTCTTGCGCTCCGCCGGCGTCTGCGGGAACAGCGCGATCGCGGGGATTCCGAGCTTTGCCGCGCGGCGCGCGTCCTTCACGAGTTCGTCGATCGACAGCCGCGCGACACCCGGCATCGAGGCGATGGGGACACGCTGCGCACGGCCCTCGGTGACGAAGACCGGCCAGATCAGGTCGCTGGCGTCGAGCCGGTTCTCGCGCACCAGGGCGCGCGACCACGCGTCCCTGCGGTTGCGGCGCAGGCGGGTGCGCGGAAACGCGCCCCAATGCGCGAGAGGGTCGGCCATGGTCGTCGTCTCCCGCCGGTCAGATCGCGGCCAGCGCCTGATCGAGATCCGCGATGATGTCGTCCGGGTGCTCGAGCCCGATCGACAGGCGGACATAGCCGTCGGTGACGCCGGTCTTCGCCTGTTCATCGGCGGAGAGCTGCGAATGCGTCGTCGTCGCCGGATGGATCGCGAGCGAGCGCGCATCCCCGATATTCGCGACGTGGTAGAACATTTCGAGTTTCTCGATGAATTTGCGTCCCGCGTCGCGGCCACCCACGAGTTCGGCCCCGACCAGCGAGCCGTAGCCGCCCTTCAGCGCCGCGTCGGCGCGGCGGCGCAACGCGCCGTCCATCAGCCCGGGGTAGATCACGCGGACGACCTTCGGATGGCGGGCGAGATGCTGCGCCACCAGCGCCGCATTGGCGCAGTGCTGGCGCAGGCGCAGCGGCAGCGTCTCCAGCCCCTGAATGAACATGAACGCGTTGAACGGGCTCATGGCGGCGCCGATGTCGCGCAGAAGAGTCACCCGCATCTTGATGATATAGGCGATCGGGCCCAGCGGCTTGACCGCCTGTGTCCAGATCGCGCCGTGATAGCTGGGATCGGGGGTGTTGAGCAGGGGATGGCGCGCGGCATGCGCTTCCCAGTCGAAATTGCCGCCGTCGACGACGACCCCGCCGATCGAGGTACCGTGGCCGCCGATCCATTTGGTCGTCGAATGCATAACGATCGCCGCGCCGAGATCGAGCGGGCGGCAGAGGATCGGCGCCGCGGTGTTGTCCATGATCAGCGGCACGCCGAGTTCGCGGCCGATCCGCGCGACCTCCGCGATCGGAAACACGTGAAGCTTCGGGTTCGGCAGGGTTTCCGCGTAGTAGCATCGCGTGCGCGCATCCGTGGCGCGGCGGAAATTCTCGGGATCCGACGGATCGACGAAGCGGCACTCGATTCCCATCTGGCGCATCGTGTGTGCGAAGAGGTTCCACGTGCCGCCGTAGAGGTCGGTCGAGGCGACGAAATTGTCGCCGGCCTGGCAGATGTTCTGGACCGCGAACAGCGATGCGGCCTGACCCGACCCGAGAGCCAGCGCCGCGACCCCGCCCTCGAGTTGCGCGATCCGCTCCTCCAGCACCGCATGGGTCGGGTTCATGATGCGGGTGTAGATGTTGCCGAGTTCCTTGAGCGCGAACAGGTTCGCCGCGTGATCCGGCGACGCGAACTGGAAGCTCGTCGTCTGGTAGATCGGAACGGCGACCGCGTTCGTTGTGGGGTCGGATCGGTAGCCGGCGTGGAGGACGACGGTTTCCGGATGACGGCTCTTTGTCGGCATGGCGCGGCTCTCCTTGGCTCGGGGCGTTGCTGTTTTATGATGGGGCACGCGCCGTGTCACCCTTGCATGGGCGGGCGGCGTGGGCGTGCTTTGCGTGGCTTCCGGCGGGCTGTCCCGTGCTAGGGTCACGCAGGGGATGATGCAGGACAAGGGGGAAGACGATGCGGCTCTGGGACGGTCTCGACGCGCGCGAGCACGAATACCAATACAACCCGCAGATGTCGGTGCCGGACTTCAAGTCGTTTCAGGCGCGGCGTGAGCAGCCAAACGCCGCCGCGCGCGCACGGCTGCGCTGCGCGACCGACATCGCCTACGGACCGCATCCGCTGCACGGGGTCGACGTCTATCCCGCGGCGGATCCCGGCGCGCCGGTGCACATGTTCTTCCATGGCGGCTATTGGCGCATGCAGGACAAGCGCAACTTCGCGTTCATCGCCGGGGCGCTGGTCGATGCGGGGATCTGCGCCGTGATCGTCAATTACGCGCTGTGCCCGGAGGTCACGCTCGACGGCGTGGTCGACTCGGCGCTTCTCGCGACGGAGTGGACGATCCGCAACATCGCCGCGCATGGCGGCGATCCCGCACGTGTGTCCCTGTCCGGCCATTCCGCCGGCGCGCATCTCGGCGCGGCGATCCTCGCGACGGATTGGACGTCACGCGGATTGCCCGGCGACTGCGTCAAGGGCGCGGTGCTGATCAGCGGGATCTACGACCCCGCGCCGGCGGCGCGCACGAGCGTCGACGCCGATATCCGCCTGACCCCCGAGCTGATCGCCCGCCACGATTACGAACGGCGGCCGCCGCGCATCCTCTGTCCGACCTGGATCGTCGCCGGCGGACGGGAACCCTGGCACTGGATCGACCAGTCCTTCCGCTACGCGCATCACCTGCGGCGGCATGGCGGCGATCCCGGCGTCGTGGTGTCGCCGGGCGACCATCACTTCAATATCATCGACCAGTACCTGGATCCCGCGAGCGACATCATGCGGTCGATCCGGGGCGTGTCGGCGTCCTGACGGGGAGCAGAGCCTCATGAGCCTTATCCGCGACATCCGCATTGTCGGGCTCGAATACGCGATGCCCGACGACAAGGCCTACGGGATGGCCCGTGGTCTCACCTCGAGGCGTGGCGGCGGCATCGTGTATCTCGAGACCGAGGACGGCGTCGTCGGCGTCGGCGAGGCCTGGGGACCGCCAAAGATCACCGCCGCCTATCTCGAGATCGTGAAGCCGTATTTCGTCGGCACCAGCGTCTTCGCGCAGCGCGGGGTCCAGCGCATGGTCCATGCGAAGCACTATCATTTCGGAACGCAGAACCAGATGACCGCGCTGTTCAGCGGCATCGACATCGCCGCGCACGACGCGATGGGCAAGCTGCTCGGCGTCCCGGTCTGCGACCTCATCGGCGGGCGTCAGCGCGACCACGTCCAGGTCTACGCCTCCGGCGGCTATTTCACCCGCGACGCCGACCAGCAGGCCGCGCTGGCGCGCCAGCTGGAGCCGCATGCGGGCAAGGGCTATGCGGCCTTCAAGATCAAGATCGGCCGCAACCCCGCGGACGACGAGGCGCGCGTGCGCCTTGCCAAGCAGGTCATCGGCGACGCGGCGGTGCTGACCGTCGACAGCAACGGCAACTATACGGTCGATCAGGTCCTCGAAAGCATGCGGCGGATCGCCGGTCACGGGATCGGCTGGTACGAGGAGCCGCTCGCGCCGCAGGACTGGAAGGGCTATGCGGAGTTGCGCGCGCGTGCGCCGATCCCGGTCGCGACGGGTGAGGCGCTGTACGAGGCCTTCGACCTTCGGCGGCTCATCGACGGCCGTCTCGCCGATGTCGTGCAGCCGGATCTTGCGCTGTGCGGCGGGCTCAGCGTGGCGCGCTTCGTCGGCGAGCTCTGCGCGGCGGAGCATCTGCGCCTGTCGCCGCATGTCTGGGGTACGGCCGTCGGCCTCGCCGCGGCGGTGCATTGGGTCGCCTCGCTGCCCGACTACCCGCACACGCACAACGTGCCGTTCCCGACGCTGGTCGAATACGACATCGGCGAGAATGGTCTGCGCGACGGATTGTTCACGAGCCCGATGCGCGCGGAACGCGGTCTGATCGCCGTACCGCGCGGACCGGGCCTCGGCATCGAACTCGATCCGGACGTGGTCGCGCGCTACACGGTGCGGTGATCTTGCACATGACGCCGGCGCCGCTGCTCGCCCTCGAGGCCCTGCGCACGGAGTTCGTGACGCCACGCGGCGTCGTGCGCGCGGTCGACGGCGTCGACCTGTCCGTCGATGCGGGCGAGACATTGGCGATCGTCGGGGAGTCGGGCTCCGGAAAATCCGTCACGGCCCTGTCCGTCCTGCGCCTGTTCACGCGCGCAGACCGCGCGCGTGTCTCGGGACGCATCGTGTGGCGCGGCCGCGACGGCACGGCGGTCGATCTCGCCGCGCTCGACGAGCGGGATCTGCGCGACATCCGCGGCAGCGACATTGCCGTGGTGTTCCAGGATCCGTCGGCGAGCCTCAATCCGGTCTTCAGCATCGGCGCCCAGATCCGCGAGGCGGTGCGGCGCCACCATCCGCGGACAGATGCCGCGGCGCGGGCGATCGAGTTGCTGCGTGACGTCGGCATCGCGGATCCCGAGCGTCGCGTCGATGCGTTCCCGCACCAGCTTTCCTGCGGGATGCGGCAGCGCGCGATGATCGCCATCGCGCTCGCCTGCGCGCCGCGCCTGCTGATCGCCGACGAGCCGACGACGGCGCTGGATGTCACCATCCAGGCCCAGATCATGCGCCTGCTCGCGGACCTCAAGCGGCGTCACGGCATGGCGCTGCTGTTCATCACCCACGATCTCGCGCTGGTATCGGAGATCGCGGATCGCGTCGCGGTGATGTACGCGGGCCAGGTCGTCGAAACTGGACGTGTGGACGCGGTGTTGCGCCGCCCGGCGCATCCCTACACGCGCGCCTTGCTCGCCTGTCGCCCGGTCCGGCGCTATCGCGACGATATGCCGGACGAGCGCATCCTGGAGACCATTCCCGGTGCGCCGCCTCGTCCTGGTGCGATTCCCAGGGGATGCCGCTTCGCGCCGCGATGCGCCGCCGTCGTGGCGGCATGCCGGTCCGTCGACGCGGTCGCGCTCGAGGCATCGGGCGATGGCCGGAGCGTCCGCTGCCTGCGCTGGCGGGACATCCCATGACCGGCACACCGCTCGTCGAGACGCGCGGCCTTGGCAAGGTCTTCGACCTGCCGCGTGACGGGTTCGGACCGCGTCCGCGCCTGCGTGCCGTCGACGACGTGTCGCTGTCGATCGCACCGGGCGAGGTGCTTGGTCTCGTCGGCGAGTCCGGGTCCGGAAAGTCGACGATCGGCCGGCTCGTGCTGCGCCTGATCGAGCCGAGTTCTGGCAGTATCGCCTTCGATGGCCGGGACATCACGCGCATGGCGACGTCGCAGCTGCGGCCGCTGCGCCGGTCCATGCAGATGGTCTTCCAGGATCCCTACGCAAGTCTCAATCCGCGCCGCAATGTCGGCGACGCGATCGCGGAGGTGCTCGCGTTGCATGGTCTCGGCTCCACCGCCGAGCGCCGCGAGCGCGTCGCCGCCCTGCTAAGCCAGGTCGGGTTATCCGCCGAGGATGCGGCACGGCGACCGCGCGAGTTCTCCGGCGGACAGCGGCAGCGTATCGCGATCGCGCGGGCGCTCGCGGTCGGGCCGCGCTTCCTGGTCGCGGACGAGCCGGTCTCGGCGCTCGACGTGTCCGTCCAGGCCGGGATCCTCGCGCTGATGCGTGACTTGCAGGACGGGCTGGGGCTCGCGATGCTCTTCATCTCGCATGATCTCGGGGTCGTCGAGGTGATGGCCGACCGGGTCATGGTCCTCTATCTCGGGCGGGTGATGGAGGTCGCGCCGACGCGCGCGATCTATACGGCGCCCCGGCATCCCTACAGCGCCGGATTGCTGGCCGCGGCGCCGCTGCTCGCCGGGCGCAAGCGGCCCGCCGTGCAATTGCGCGACGAGATCCCGAGCCCGGCCGATCCGCCGAGCGGCTGCGTGTTCCGGACGAGGTGTCCCTTCGCCCTGCCGCGCTGCGCCGAGGAGACGCCGCCGCTGCGACCGGTCGGGGAGGGGCGCCAGATGGCGTGCCTGCGTGATGACCTCGTCTTCTGAGCGGATTCCTGTCCTCGTCGTCGGCGGCCGCGGCTTCGTCGGCGCCGCGGCGGTGCGCGCCTTGATCGCGGCCGGCGAGACGGTCCATGTCCTTGGGCCGTCGTCGCCGGTCCCGCTGCCCGTGGGGGCGAGCGAGACGATCGCCTCGATCGAAGACGAGGATGTGGTGCGCGATCTCCTGGCGCGTCTGCGGCCGCGGGTCGTCGTCAACTTCGCGGCCTTCTCGGCGGGGCCGATCGGTCTTGGACGCTCGGGCGAGGCCGATCCCGAGCGCATGCTCGCGGTCAACGTGCTCGGCTTCCGGCGATTGCTCGAGGCCTGTGTCTCGGCCGGGGTTCAGCGCGTCGTGTGGACGAGTTCGACGGTCGTCTTCGGCCGCGCGGACAGCTTCGCGGTGCGTCTTGGCGAAGACGCGCCGCGGCGCCCCTTGATCAATTACGGTCTCAGCAAGGTCCTCGCGGAGGATGTCGCCAGCTACATGCGCGGGCGGCATGGGATCGAGACGGTCGGATTGCGCATCCCGCTGATGCTCGGGCCGGGGCTTTGGTATGACGGCGCGGCAAGTGTTCTCAAGACGCTGATCGCGGAGGCGCATCCCGGTGCGCGGCCGCATGTGGTCGTACCCGGCATCACCTTCGACGCGATGCATGTCGACGATGGCGGCGATCTCGTCGCGGCGCTCTGCCGGACCGCGGCCGCCCTCGCGCCGGTCTACAACGTCGCCGGCTTCACGACCTGCTATCGGGACATCGCCGCGTCGCTTTCGGAACTCGTGCCCGGCTACGCGCCGTGCCTGTCCGAGGAGGAACCGCCCATCGTCTATCCGCTCGTGAGCCAGGACAGGCTCGAGCGGGACACAGGCTGGCGTCACCGGCGTGAGCTGGGCGCCGTGCTGGCCGACATGCTCAGCGAAAGGAGATCATCCGCATCATGACGATCGACGCGAGACTTGCCGAACTCGGTATTGCGCTGCCGGCGCCGCGCGCGCCTGCCTTCGCTTATGTTCCCGTCGCCCTCGAGGGTGGCCTCGCCTGGGTCTCCGGGCAATTGCCCTGGGGCGCAGATGGCGGCTTGCCGAAGGGCAAGCTCGGGGCCGGGACATCGGTGGACGACGGCAAGGCGGCGGCACGTCTGTGCGTGCTCAACGGGCTCAGCGTCCTGCGCGAGACGATCGGCTCGCTCGACCGCGTGCGGCGGATCGTCAAGGTCGTCGGGTTCGTCGCCTCGGCGCCCGGCTTCGTCGAACAACCGGCGGTGGTCGACGGGGCGTCGAACCTGCTCGGCGAGATCTTCGGTGCCGCGGGCCGGCATGCACGGTCCGCCGTCGGGGTGGCCGAGTTGCCACGCGGCGTGCCGGTCGAGGTGGAGTTCG
>CAYSUY010000011.1:43879-46107 GCA_964434345.1 uncultured Acetobacteraceae bacterium | reverse complement strand
TGGTGCCGCCCATGTCGAAGGAGACGACACGGTTCTCGCCGGCCTGCAGGGCCAGCCACGACGCCAGGATCGCGCCGCCGGCAGGGCCGCTCTCGACGAGCCGGATCGGGAACCGCGCCGCTGCGTCCAGCGTCGTCAGGCCGCCGCCGGATGTCATCAGATAGACCGGCCCGGCGAACCCGTCCTGTTTCAGCATCTCTCCGAGGCGATGGAGATAGCGTGCCATCAGGGGCTGGACGTAGGCGTTCGCGATCGTCGTCGACGTGCGGTCGTATTCCCTGATTTCGGGGCAGACCTCGCTGGAGAGGGAGATCCCGATATCCGGTAGCTCCGATGCGAGGATCTCCCGGACCCGCGCCTCATGGGCCGGGTGGGCATAGGAATGCAGGAAGGCGACGGCCACGGCGCCGATGCCTTCGCGTCGCAAGGCTGGGACGAGTGCGCGCACGGCCGACTCGTCGAGTGGCAGCCTGATGCCGCCGCCCGCGTCGATGCGCTCAGGTACCGTGAACCGCAGGTGGCGCGGCACCAGGGGCTGGGGCTTTTCGATCGAGATGTCGTACTGGTCGTAGCGGCTCTCGTAGGCGATCTCGACGACGTCGCGGAAACCCTCGGTGGCGATCAGCGCGGTCTTCGCGCCCTTGCGCTCGAGGATCGCGTTGGTTGCGAGCGTCGTTCCGTGGAGCAGCACGTCAAGGTCCGAGGCGCGCAACCCGGCCTCGGCCAGGATTTCGCGCAGCCCGGTCATCACGCCCTCTTCGGGCGCGCGTGGCGTCGTCAGGACTTTTTTCGTCGAGATCCGTCCGCCATCCTCGAGGACGAGGTCGGTGAACGTACCGCCGATGTCGATCGCTACCCGCTTCGCTGTCACGCCACCCTCGTCGTCTCGCCGGACCGGCCGGGGAAGATGGAAGAGCGGGGGGCGGGCGTCAATGTTCGGCGTGCCCGCGTGCGCTGCTCATGGCCGTCAGGATCCACGTCCCAGCTGGGCGACGTAGCCGCGATTATGGGTGGGCGTCACCCAGATCTCGTTCAGGCACACATGCGCCGGGGTCCCGATGACGAAGGCGACCACCGAAGCGACATCCTCCGGACGCAGGACCGTCGCGAGTTCGGCCGGGGAGAGTTGCTTGGGACGCTGGGCGAGCAGCGGCGTGTCGACCTCTCCCGGATGGAGGGCGCAGGCGCGGATTCCGTTGACGCATTCCTCGACGTTGATGCTGTGAGCGAGGGCGGTCAGGCCGTGCTTGGTCGCCGTGTACATCGGGCCGCTGAGGGCGGAGATCGTGCGGCCTGCGATGGACGAGACGATGACGAACAGGCCGTCGCGGCGCGCCCGCATCAGGGGCAGCGCGGCAGCGACCGTGTACATCTGGTTGCGCAGATTGCCATCGAGCAGGGCGTCCATGTCGCTGGCCGACAATTCCGCCCACATCCTCGCCTTGACGTTGACGCCGGCCGCTCCGACGACGCAATCGAGCCGCCCGTGACGGGCCTGTATCGCCGCCGCTATGCGTTCGGCAGTGTCGCGATCGGAGAGATCTCCCGGCATCACGTCGACGGTGGCATCGGCGTGGGCGTTCCGCGCCAGGGCGGCGGTTTCTTCGAGCGGCGCGACACGGCGGCCGCTGAGCACGACCGCGTGACCCTCTCGCACGAGCGCGATGGCGCAGGCGCGTCCGATTCCCGTACCGGCGCCCGTGATCCAGATCGTCTTTCCGCCGGCCATTCCCCAGTCTCCTTCGTTTTCCGGCGCGTGGTTCAGAGCACGAGGCCGGTGTCGTCGTCGATGAGGTGCATATGCCTCAGATCCGCCGCGAGGGCCATGCGCTGGTTGGGCAGTGCTCCCGCGGCCGGATCGACACGGCCGCAGATCTGTGCGCCTCCCAGCGGGAAATAGACCAGCGTCTCCATGCCCATCGGTTCGGTGACGTCGAGCAGGGCCTCGAAGCCCTGGATCGCGGGATGACCCGCGGCCCCTGGCTCGGTGATGTGCTCCGGGCGCAATCCAAGCAGAAGCTTTCGCCCGATGGCAGGGGCATAGCGACTCGTCCGATCCGCGGGGACGTCGAAGGCGGGGCCGCCCGGGATCGTGACCCGAAGCCCGCCCGCTGTCCACAGAATGGCTTCGCCGCCGCCGCCGATGCCGCCGCCGCCACCTGCCGGCCGGCGGAGCAGGGCCGGCTGTCCGCGCGTGCCGTCGTGGTTGGCCATGTCGGCCACCGGCC